>JACRJZ010000092.1 GCA_016219875.1 Verrucomicrobiota bacterium
CTGTTCTGGTGGTGAGACACTGGACTGGAACCCCGATTTGGTTCGCCGGAATCCCGCCGCGCGCGAAGCGCGCGGCGGGAGCCGAGCGAACCGATTGCTTGAAGAGGAACTCTGCCCACATGGAAACGACGGAAATCAAAACACTCAGGAAGCTGGTGAAGGCCGGCGGGGAAAGGCCACTGTCCGCTGCGGACCGGCGGTTGCGCCGGCGGGTCCGGTCGGCCCTGATGGAGTACGAGGGAGAGGTCAAAGGGGAGCATCCGCTACGGAGCGTCGCTGCCTACTTTGCGGTGGTCCGGTGCGTCAAGGCTGCTGCTAACTCAAGAGATTCCACTGCCATCAGAATATGAACGACACGATCCTGCAAGCGACGCTGGCGACCTGGGCGGCCAAGAATCTGCCGGCACGTCTTGACGTTGTGGCGACGGCGAATCTGCTCGGCTTCGCGGAGCATGACATTCAGATTCTGATGGCCGCTGGCAAGTTGAAGCCACTGGGCGATGCGGCCCCGAATGCGCCCAAGTGGTTTGCCGCCGTCGAGATGATTCGTCTGGCCACGGACCAGGACTGGTTGCACAAGGCTACCAAGGAGATTGCCAAATACTGGAAGCAGAAGCGCGGGCGGCGCATGAATCCCCTTCGTGGTGGCAGCGGCGGAACCTCTCCAACGCTGCAAGTGAACAGTCGGCAAGGCGCGGCTCCCTTGCCTGGGAACAGTGCGTGAACGTTTTCCGAATCCATGACTGCCAGCTGTCCAACGTGGCCGGTTGGCGACCGCAATGGCGAACCGCTTGGCTTGGCGCGCGAACGTGATGGCCTGTCCGGCTGAGGACCGCCGGGGTCTGGGGCGGACGCGAAGCCCCAACCACTGCGGCCTGTCTGGCCAGAAGACTCCTGCGAAAGCAAAGCAATGGGAGTCGAGAGGGCTGGCCCTCTCGCGCGGGTCTGGGCCGGCGTGAGGCCCAGCCGCCGGAGGCCAGGGAACAGAGGTCCAAGAACAGAAAGCAAAAGACAGAAAACCACTGGCCGCAGCGGGAGCGAGGGTCAGCGGATGGATGGGGTCAGCGGGAACGGGCCGTTCTCTCTTCGCGCTTGCGTCTCGTCTCGGCGCGGGCGTGCCAATCGGCGAGCGTGCGGAAGACGGCGGCAATGGTGGCGCGGTAAGTGGTGCGGGTGCGCTCCAGCCGCATGGCGAGGACATCGCCCGGCTCCAGCGAAACGACAATGCGCTTGCGGTAGTGGGCGAACGGGTCGCGGCTGCGACGGCGGACGGGGTTCAACAAATCTGTCATACGATTTCAGATTGCGGATTGCAGATTGCAGATTGAAACAAGCCGGCTTGCGCCTGTTCACCAACGCGCCGGGCTTGGGCCGCCTCGGCTTGCTCGTGGGCGAGGCGTTCGCCGTCCAGGGTGGTTTCGGAAAACAGACGGAAGGTGTCCGCAGCGAAACCGAACTCGTGTTGCGGAATCGGAAGCGGCCGGCGGGTGCGTTTCATAGGAATCAGGCAGCGAAATAGCCGAGTTCACGAAGGCTGGTCCGCTCGCGGTGGCCGACAATGACATGATCCAGGACTTGGATTTGAAGCAACTGGCCGGCACGGATGAGGTCGCGGGTGACTTTGATGTCGGCCTCCGACGGCGTGGCCTCGCCGCTGGGGTGGTTGTGGAGGAATACCACCGCGGCGGCATTGGCCAGAATGGCGACGCGGAAGACCTCACGGGGATGCACCAGCAACGTGTCGGCGGTGCCTTGACTGACAATCTGAAATCCTCGGACACGGCGGCGCGTATTCAGGAACAGCACGGCGAAGTTTTCGACTTCGGCGTTGAACCGGGGTTGGCTGGCAATGGCAGCTTGCCAGAACTCGACGGCCTTGTCGGGGGTGTCGGCCAGCATCATGTCGGCAGGCAGCGGTTGCTCGCGCAGACTCATCACGGCGAGTTCTTTGGCGGGGGCGAATTCCATAGGTGCAAGGGTGGAAAGGTTACAATGGAGGTCACGCGGCTTGCCGGTCGGCGGCGAAGAAACTGCCGTATTTGTCGCGGGGATCGTCGGGGCTGGCTTCGGTCAACACGCCGCACGGGTGCTGCCAGACCTGGCGCTTATTGTTCCAATGGAAACCGAGTTGGGCCAAAACGGCGGTGACTTGCGGGGGCTGCTTGTCGGCGAACTGAATCCACACCCACTTACCGACAACCTGGGCCAAGTCATAGAGCTTGGGCGCTTCCGAGCGGAGCAAGGCCAGCAAGTCGCGGGTGGCAAGCTGGCGATTAGCTTGACGCTGGGCGAAGTCCAGGCGCGGACGATTCGATTGCGGAGTGCGGATGGCAGGTTGCGATAGGGAAGCGGGAGCTTCAGAGGAGGCGGAGCTAACGGACTTTGTCATAACTGTAACGGTCTAATATTGTTCCACATGGAACATTTTCCAGGTGGGCTGGTCGTGGTCTTTACCCACTCCCAACACCTCCACTCGAAGCAAGGGACAGAAGCGTGACAGCCAGGGGGACCCATCGGATGGGGTGGGAGAGTGAAGTGGTGAACGGTTCCGCTGGCTGGCGCGATTCTGGTTTCCCGCACTCGCCATCCATTTACAGGGCGAGTGCCGTGCCGCACCGCGACACCAAACTTAAGAGCCTTCGTCGCGGCCCCTTATCGGGCGGCACACCGGAGGCCATCTGAGCGGGCCAGGGTTTAGAGGAATGGCCCGCGTGGTCTTCAGGTGTTGGGAGTGGCAGCCCTGCGGCGATTGAGCAGGCGTGAACTGCGCGCGTGGAGCGCCTCGAATCGTCCAAGTCCCAGCGGCGTGTGAGCAGTCGAAACTTGATCGGCTTGCTCCGAAGTGAGGCGTCTGGCGTGAGCGATGCGGAGGCAAAGCCCGGTTCCCAGACACGCAAGGATGAGCATCGTAGAACCGGGCAGTTCGCGCATGACAGCGGTGGAACGAAGTCTGACTGCGGCCTTGCGGCGTGAGGCTGACGTGGGGATTGCGTGGGAGTCTCAGGCAGCAATCACCATGACAGTCGAGATCACTGTGCTTGTCACCAATCTGACTTCTGACGCCCGTGTGAAGCGTCGGGCCGTGGCTTTGAGTGGGCAAGGCGCCGGAAGGCCCGGAGCGGAACACGGGTGCCAGAGGTCAGGCCAATATCCCGTCATGCGGCGGCAGTCTGCGCAATTTCAGAGAAGGCCCAGACGCGCAGGAACGAGCATCGTAGCGGGAACTGAAAGCGCGCAGTCTGCCGCTGCCCTCGCGAATGGGGCTTTGCCGCAGCGCCTACTTGAGCCTCCAGGCCCAGAAGGACCTCACCCGGAACAACCCCTTGCCCGTCCCTGGTGCCGGGACCGCCGACTCCCAAGCCGCTGGATCTGACGGCGCAAGCTTATGACTTTCTCCTCCTCGCCATCCCGGTGCTCGAAGACTACGACCGCCAACGCCAGCACCGCCTCCGTCCGGCTACGTGCCGGAACCGCCGGAGCACTTGGCGCAGAGAATTCATTCTCCTCGAACGGGAGGAGATTATGCGCCACAAGTGCCTCCAATCGGAAAAGGAGCAGCACGACATTGGCCTCTCGCGGGCCGAGCAGTAGCTGCTCCACCACCACGCCCTTTGGGCCGCCGCCCTTCCGCCGCCAGCGCCCGAACCAGGCTGAGCTTCGCTTTCTACGCTTTGCTCCTGTCCGTTGTCCTGTCGTCAGTTTGCCATTCGTCCTCCACATCCGCTCCCTCAGATTCCGTGCCATAGTCCACCGTCCGCCCCACGAAAAAACGAATAAATCTGACCGCCGATTGATAGAAACCCCTCTTTTGCAACGAATCTATAGATAGAGGGGCAGTTTCAAAACTTCGCGGTCGTAGCGGCGTCTCCGCGCAGAACGCCGCCCGCAAGTGCTTGGAATCGCCTCTAAATCAATTGGGTGCAACGAAAGGGACGCACATGGGCACGAAATGGAACGACCTCGGCGCGTGGGAAACCCTCGCGAAAAACGCAGGCTTCAGAGTCAAACGGATGGCGCAGTTGCGACGCATGTCGCCGCGCCATCTCCTACGGGTTTTCGAGAAGTCATTTGGTCTGGCGTTGCGTCCCTGGCTGATCAGCGTGAAAGACTCCGTCGCGAAGCACGCGTTGGCGGGTGGGACGCGGCCCAACGAAGTCGCCCATGCTCTGGGTTACAAGCACCCCAACCATTTCTCTCGCGCGTTTCGCAGAGTTGTGGGCTGCTCCCCAACTGGATTTCTGCACAGAGCGACCATGTCCGAAAATGGTCCGGTTTAAATCTTGAATCAGAACTCTAGCTTCCCGCAAATACTCATGCACGAAGCAGCACGAATCAGTAAATGAACGCGACCCCAGGTGCCAGAACCTTATGAAAACATCGCTCCGCAACATCGTCCCGATTGTCGCCCTCCTTCTGGCATCGCCAGCGCCGCTTCCGGCGCAGACGACCCAGCCGGCTGAGTTGTCCACCGCCGACGTGCCGACGGACTTGGCCCTCCCGGCGGCGGGCGCCCTGGCCGGCGCAAGCTCGACCCTCGACTCTCGACTCTCGAACAGATTGGCCGCCCAGCCGTGGCAGGTGACCAGCCGCTCGACGCACGCAAATACTTACGAATCCGTCACCCTCACCACCAACGGCCTGACCGGCAAAGTCACGGCCCAGCCGCATCGCTTCGTGGAATTGGGGACGGGGTTGAACGTGAAAAACGCCGCTGGCCGCTTCGTTCCCGCACGCGCCGAGTTCGAGTTAACCGACGACGGCGCGGAAGCCCGCCATACGGCGCTCCGGGTCCGCCTGCCCAGCGACATTGCCACGGAATTTGGCGTTGAAGTCACGGAAGAAGAGAGCGGCATCACCCTCCGCAGTCATCCGGTCGCCGTCACGTACCGCGATCCCAAGACGGATGCCACCGTCGTCTTGGGAATTGTCACCAACGCGCTGGGCTGGCTGACCGCCTCGAACGAGGTGACCTACTCCAACTGCTTTTCGTGCGGCCTGGTGAAGGGGTCCATTCGTTACCGTCTTTCGCGCGCCGGGCTGGCTCAGGATCTCCTGCTGGCTGAAAACATCGGCAGCCCTCAACAGCGCGGCCTGCCCGCGGAAGCCACGGAAGCCAGGCTGGAGCTGATGACCGCCTTTGATGAAAGCACGCCCACGCCGGTCCAGCGGGGCGGCGCGTTGGCCCGTTCCATCGGCGCGGGCGAGGTCGGCGAGGGAGTCACCAAGGACACCATGTTGCTGTTCGGACCCATGCGCATGATCCAGGGCCGCGCTTTCTTGCACCGGGAGGGCGCACCCGACGCCCGCGGGCGGATGGACGGGGCGCGCGTGCGCAAAGAGTTCATCACGGTGGGCCGGCAGAAGATGTTGATCGAATCGGTCGAGCACCGCGTCGTGAAGCC
This sequence comes from Verrucomicrobiota bacterium, assembly GCA_016219875.1. Lineage (GTDB taxonomy): Bacteria > Verrucomicrobiota > Verrucomicrobiia > Limisphaerales > JACRJZ01 > JACRJZ01. The sequence goes on from JACRJZ010000092.1 coordinate 5,403, forward strand.
GCTCTTGGACACGCTCCCCGTCGGCACGAACCTGCTTTCCGCAGTCTCCGCAGCTCCCCGGTCCAAACAACTGGCGGCGCTCGCCGCAAGCTCCTCCGCCCGCCAGCAGGCGTCCGCACCGAGGACGCCAGCGCGCATCCAAACCGCGAAAGCCATCCCGTCCGAACCGTCCGACTCGTCCCCCCAAACCCAGCGCGCCTTGGCCTTAGTGCTCGACTACGAATTGGTCCTCAGTGGAAGCGCGACCTTCACCGCTCGTGGTAACACCTCGTATCTGATCAATGGCTTCACCGGAATCGACGAGGTCACCCTGGAGGGCAACGCCGTGCTGAAATTCGACACCACCGCCCCAGATTCCGCCCTCTGCGTGTGGGACAAACTGGTCTGCCAGACCGACACCTACCGTCCGGCGATCTTCACCTCGCGCTCTGACGACAGCGTCGGCGAGGCCATCAGCGTGCCCAACACGCCCCTCTTCTACAACCAGGCCCTCTACCTTGCCCCCGAGCAAAGTGAAATCCAGCATGTCCGCGTGGCCTACGCCCAGTGCGCCTTGCAGGGTGCGGGCTTTACGCTGAGCCACGCCCAGATTATCCATTGCCCTCTCGGCCTCATCAGCGGGGGCGGAACCTGCCGCGTGAACAACGTCCTGATGTATGACGTGGGCACCGCGTTCACCAGCGAATCCTCGTCCATCGAGGCGACCCATCTGACCGTGGACCAATGCGCGAGGCTGACCAGTGACCCCTGGTGTGGCGCTTGCAGTTCACTGACCCTGACCAACTCCCTCCTCGTCAACGTGACCAACCAGGGGGATGCCTCGCTGACCCTTGACCACACGGAAAGCGTTTCCAGCGCCACGACCGTCTTCCAAACCGTCGGCGCGGGCGCCCACTACTTGGCCAAGGCCAGTCTCTACCGTGACCGCGGCACCACGAACCTCCCGCCCGCCTTGCGCCGGGCCATCCTGGAACGGACGACCTACCCGCCGGCCGTCTTTCCGCCCAGCACTCAACTCACCGTCTCCACCAACCTCGGTCTCGTCGCGGCCCGGGACGTGGACGACCCCGATTTGGGCTACCACGCGCCTCCGCTCGACTACCTGGTAAGTTCCCTCCTGCTCCCCGATGACGGGATTGTCACGGTCCTCCCCGGCGTCACCATCGCCCTGTACGGAGAAGCCGGCTTCAAGCTGACCAACCATTCCACGCTCCTGTGCGAAGGCACGCGCCGGCAGCGCATCCAGTTCGTCCACGCTGCGGCCGTTCAGGAGTTGTCCGCCGCCTTGCCTGACTCGGCTTACCCGGTCACCATCACGGCCTACCACACTGGGCCGGCCACGAACGCGCCAGACGCGCGCTTTCGTTTCGTGGACTTCAACGCCTTGAGCGGCGCGGGCGCCCACCTCGGCGGGTCTTCCGATCCGTCGTCAGCTTACGCAACTCTGTCCGTGCGGGATTCTGCTTTCTACGGCGGTTCCGTTCAATTCGCCGGTCCCGGTTGGATGAGCTGCGGAGTGACGAACACCCTGTTCGAGCGCACGGCGGCCCTGTTGGAAGGCGACTTGGCGGTGAATCTCTTTAACAACGTGGTCCGCGGTGCCGACTGGACTATCAACGCGCCGGCCGCCAACCGGTTTCTCGTCTGCAACAACGCCTTCGACGAGGTCGAGATCGCTGCGCTTGGGGAAGCCGTGGCCCACACGAACAACGCCTACCTCCGCCTGCCGGACGCCCATAGCCGTTTCTTCCCGATAGGCAACGGCGATCTGGTCCTGACCAACTTTCCCGCGGGCAGCGTAGCGGGCCAGACGCCTTTGGGTCTGCTTCGCGCGCTGGCCGCCAGCCGGACTCCCGGCGCGCCAGCCGTCGGGCCGTCGCGCGAGGCCGGCAGTCCCGGCGGCGGCGACCTCTACGCCCTGTCCTCCTTGCCCGTCGGGGATTCGCTTTGGACGGACCTCGAAGGCTGGTATGCGATGGAAAACGGCTTGGCCGACGCGCAAGGCGAGGAGCCGCTCACCATGAACGGGAGCGGTCCCACCTACGTCACGGGCAAACCAGACTTGGGGCAGGCCGCCAGCTTGACGCCGGCTTCGGGCAACAACTTTCCCTCCCGGACTCCCTTCTATTTTGACGAGGGCTACACCTACTGCGCCTGGATCAAGATTCCCAGCACGTCTTACGGCACGCTCTTGGCTAACTCAGGCTACGGCGGCAGCACCCTGCGCTGCGAGAACAGCCAGTTCAAACTGTGGCACTACACCACCACTTCCGGTTGGGTGTACGCGCTCTGCTCCGGCATCACCGTGCAAACCGGGAATTGGTATTTCGTGTGTGCGCGGTGGAGTCCGGCCACGGGCCTGATTCTGAACGTCAACACCACCCAAAGCCCGTCCACGGACGCGGCGACCTATTCAGCGACCTCTTCGAGCATTCAGTATCTCTTCCGCGTCGGTTACGAAGGCTGGGGCGGCAGCGAAAAGCCCGGCACCTTCGACGAGGTGGCCATCTGGGAACGGGCCTTGACGGACGAGGAAGTGAGCCGACTCTACAACAACGATGCGGGCATGACCTTGGGTTCGCCCTGGGCAGTGGCCCCCACTTTTTCTCCGAACGGCGGGAACATCACCACGGCCACGCCCATCACCATTGCCAGCACCGCGCCGGGAGCCACGATTACTTATTCCGTGAACGGCGGAACCAGCCAGTCAGGCCCCAGCCCTCTGACGATCACCTTGTCTCAGCCGGGCAGCTACACCCTGACTGCTTACGCCACCGCGCCCGGCTACACCCCAAGCTCCACTGTCATGAGCCAAACCTATGTGGTGACCGCGGCACCCCAGGCAGCGGCCCCCACTTTTTCCCCGAACGGCGGGAACATCACCACGGCCACGCCCATCACCATTGCCAGCACTACGCCGGGAGCCACGATCACCTATTCCGTGAACGGCGGAACCAGCCAGTCAGGCCCCAGCCCTCTGACGATCATATTGTCTCAGACGGGTAGCTGTACTCTGAGCGCCTCGGCCACCGCTCCCGGGTACGCCCAAAGCGCCACCGCCACCAGCTTGCCCTACATCGTGACGGCATCCTCTGGTGATCCGCTTTGGACGGGCTTGCAGGCCTGGTACAAACTGGACGGGAATCTGAATGACACCGAAGGCGGCGCGGCCCTCACGGTCAATGGCAACCCTCCCCCCTACGACACCGGCAAGCTTGGACAAGCGGCCAACCTGACCCCCGTTGCGGGCAACAATTATCTCTCTCACAATTCCTTTGACTTCAGGAATTACCCGGCGGGTTATACCTATTACGGTTGGGTCAAGCCGGCCAGCACGGCTTACGGCACCCTGCTGGCCAACTCCGGTTACGGTGGCAGCACCCTGCGTTGTAATAGCGGCCATATCTGGCTCTGGCACTACACCGGTCAGACTTGGCTGGGGGTGTCCTGCTCAGACATCACGATCTCGCCCGGCACCTGGTATTTCGTCTGCGCGCGCTGGAATAGGGCGACGAGCAAACTCCTCCTGGACGTCTGGACCAGCCAACAACTCAGCCAACAAGAGCTACCGGGTGCCAATGACTACTTCGCGGACGGCCGGAACTACCCCTACCTGTTCCGCTTGGGCTTCGAAGGCTGGGGCGGCAGCGAAATGGCTGCCGCCTTTGACGAAGTGGGCGTCTGGAATCGGGCCTTGAGCGACATCGAAGTGCTCCAACTCTGGAACAATGGAAATGGCATCACGAGGGGAACAACGGGGGGCACGCCTCCGGCCATCACCACCCAGCCCGCGGCCGTGACGGTGGCAGTGGGTGGCGGCAGCGTGTCGCTCACGGTGGGTGCTAACGGCATGGAGCCCATGACTTATCAGTGGTATTTAGATGAAGCGCTTGTCCCCGGTGCCATCGCGGCCACATTGACCTTGACTTCTGTGGAGGGGAAGCACGGGGGAAACTACAAGGTGCGAGTATCAAATAGCGCGGGTTTCGTGGACAGTGAGAATGCTAAGCTGATCGTCCAGGCGGCCACGCCCACCTTTGATCCCGATGGCGGTAATGTTACGACGACGGCCCCCATCACGCTCAGATGCTCGACGCCGGGAGCCACGATTTGGTACAACATCGACGGCCAGACGTGGCTGAACGGCACCGCACCCGTTGGTATTTACATGCCCCAGCCGGGTAGTCGCATCGTGCGTGCCTATGCCACCGCTCCTTGTTGCGGCCTGAGTCCCACTGCGACGAGCACGGCCTACGTGGTGGAACCGGCAGGCGTGAACAATCCACCAACCATCGCGCTGCCTGGTGGAGCTGCGTTATACATGCGCGGGCATTCGCCGGTAGTTCTCGATGCAGCAGCGGCAATTTTAGACGATTCCGACACGTTCGCAGGGGCTGTTCTGTCTGCCGACATTGTGATGAATCGCCAGGCGGGGGATCGTGTTCTAATTCTCCCGAACGACGATATCACCGTCACCGGCGGCGGAGATGTGCAGTTCAGGGGCACCTCTATCGGGACGTTTTCGGGTGCCAGCGGACCAGGACCATTGACTGTCACATTGAATGCGGGGGCCACCCTTGCGGCCACAGAAGCGCTCGTCCGTCGTCTGGCGTTTGATGGCACCGCCGCTACCCCTACTACCCTGCGCAGGGTCCAATTGCTCCTTAAGGATGGCGGAGACGAGAGCAGTTCGCCGGTCGAGAAAGTCGTGTATGTGGATTGCGCTCAAAAGCTGGACGTGATGCTTTTGATCGACGCATCTGGGTCCTTGAGTGCAGGCGCCTTTGCAGACGAAGTCACGGTGTCGGAGAATTTCATCGCCGGGCTAAGTTTCTCCGACGATCTTAGCCAACCTGTGGATCAGGCAGGGGCGATCAAGTTTTGCGGTTCGTGGGGAGGCATCTGCACGGAGCCGCTCCAGGTAGCACCTCTGTCTGGAAGCAAGAATGCCGCACTTACGGCGATTGACAGTCTGCGTCCGTTCAGCCAGCGCTGTTCCGGCACCCAGTTTCAGCAGCCGCTCGAACTGGCGCGGCGAAGCTTGCTGGCCGGACGGCCGGATGCTGTGCGGGGGATCATCTTGATGACCGACGGACAATCCCACCCTGACCCCAATGAACAGGGCGCCGTGGACATGGCCCGCCAAGCCAAGCTGGAGGGATCGCGGATCATCACCATCGGTTTCGGCAGTTACAATCGAGGATTTCTTGAGCAGCTAGCCTCGTCACTGACAGATTTCCACGCGGCTCCTGATACCAGCGGCTTACAGGCGCTGTTGACAGACATCAGCGGCTCGTTCTGCCGGTCGGGAAATGCCTCTCCAATCGCGGACGCGGGGCTGGATGGAACGGTGTTTTGCACGGACGGTGGGGCGCCGCGTTCATTCATCTTTGGCGGATCGGCTCATGATGACGGCCTGCCCAATGGCACCCTGACTTACAGTCTGACTCAACTCAGCGGTCCGCTTACAGTCGCTATCACTTCTCCGAACGGCATCGTCCCTGAGAGCGGCATCGTGGCACCTCGCACCACGTTTTCTCAACCTGGCCAGTACATCTTTGAACTGGCGGTTTCCGATAGCCAGTTTACAGCAAGGGACCAGGTTATAGTGAACGTCAGAACCATTGCCGCTCCGGTTGTTGACGCCGGCCCTGACCGGCGTGTTAACTGGCCTCCGGCCGAAGGACTGACGACGGTCGAAGCAACGCTCAGCGGCTCTGTCTGGGATGATGGCGTTCCCTTCGGCAGTATGGTCAGTGCCGCTTGGACTGGACCAGGCGGAGTCACTATTGCCGAACCATCGGCGTGGAGCACGACGGCGAGCTTCAGCCAACCAGGCTCCTACAAACTCACGCTCACTGCGACGAAGTCATTTTCAGGCGGTTCCGTTTCGGGTCACAAGGACATGCTGGTGACGGTAGCCCCAGCCGACAAGCGCACCTTCACACGCAATGTCGATTTCGTCCAAGGGTACTTGATGAACGTGCATTTTCAGGATGACGAACTACGCCTGAACACCGATCTGACCACCTTCCCGTTCGTCAACATTGCGCTTACAGCTTTAGACACCGTCGCCCGCATTGACGCCAACACAGGACGAATTCTGGGTGAGTATCGGACCAAGCCAGAATCGACCCAGCAGAAAGTGTGGCCGGGAAGTCCGTCACGCACGACGGTGGATCGCTACGGCAACGTGTGGGTGGCCAATCGTGGTGACCTGGAAGTGTGCGGTGCAGACGATACAGGCTCGATTACGCGGATCGGCGTCGTCATCGGCGGGACGAGAGGGCGTTTGGACGGGGCGACTTTCACACCGGATGCTGCCGGTGAATACCTAAAGCCACCTTTCGTTTACAGTACCTGCGTGGACAAAGATGGCGATGGCTACATTCGCACGTCGGGCCGGGCTGGTCAGTTACTCTCATGGGTCGATGGCTCGCGGCCGAACCGCGTTGGCCGCATCTTCGTGTGCAGCGCGGGCAGCGTGTTTCTCTCCGAGGGGATCCAGGACACAGAATGTGATCTCCTGGAGCCTGGCACCGGGGAGACCTGTAGTCAAAGCCCTTGTCGCCACACATCCGCCTATAGGCTTGCTGATTGGCTTGGGAGTTGGCTCCAAGCTCCTGATGGCGGGCGAAAGTTTTACGCATACTCTGCCTCGACTGTCCTCGGGAACATCAAGTTCAGCACAATCATGGAGCGTGTTGTGGCCGCCAGTCCCACCGGCGATCAAGGGTGGCGCGCGTGGACGGATGCGGATCCAGAACCTCTCACCCTGGATTTCCTCCTCAGCAATGGAATTGACGCCCTGTTCCTGCAGGACAAATGGGTTGACCCAGGCGTTCTCGAAGCCTACGTGCTCCAAGGAGGCAATGTCTTCCTTGCAGGCGGACTTGGATCGGTTGACGAGGGGAATCCATCGCTTTCTAGCGACTGGTGGAACGGATTCTTGAACCGGTTCGGACTCTCCTTTTCCGATGGGACTAGTTCAACAGCAGGTTATCGCGACGTCCTCTACCGCGATTGTGCCTTTGAGAATATGTCCATCGCCTATCGGCTCGGCCTTACATTCTCTCACGGCAATGACGTGCTCGTCAACGATCCAGTGTCTGCTACCTACCCATTCCACTCTCGCCTCGTGGACACGACCATCGACGATTCACCCGTCAGACTATTCGCGGTTTACGAAGTGGTGGGACAAGCGGTTGATGCCCAAGACGAAGCCATCATCAACTATGTTCGGACAGTTGCCACAGGCGCGAGGACTCTGGCTGTGGATGCGGAGAACAACGTTTGGGTTGGAGGAGTAGGGAAATCAGGTTACGATGCACCGGATCCTCACCGTAGGTGGCATGAGAAGATCAATGGAGCAACAGGAGAGCGGATTGTGGGTACCGCGTTCCAGGCCTCCTGCGGGGGCTACGGTGGCCTGATCGACAGCAAAGGCTACTTATGGTCGGCGCGCCTGTCGGGCGGCGACATCGCATCAGGATACGCACTTCTGAGGTATGACACTTCTTCAGCTACGTCGTCCTGTCTTACCAGGGATGGGTTATTCGAGGCCAACTATGGGTTGGCCATTGACCCGAAAACCGGTCAGATATGGTTTAGCAAGGACGGGACAGGTGTAAATCCGAAGATCGGCGTGGGTGTGATTAGGCTTCCACACGCGGCGCTAGTGGAGAACATGGACGTACACGTTTACACGCAGCATGGTGCCGACACCGCGAAGGGTTTGGTGGTCGATCTGAAAGGAAACGTCTGGGTGGCGCACGGTGACGTCCCTGGTGCCACAACCGTGGGGCATCTGCTCACGGATGGCAGCTTCATCGGGAATGTTGAGCTGCCGTGTGGGATAGGCCCAACCGGCGTGGCGGTCGATTCCAACGGTAAGATTTGGGTTGCTAACTATGATGGCAGTGCCATGCGCATCGACCCGAATGCCGGCCCTAAGATGCTGAACGGTATTGCGAATGCGAGTGGCCAGCCGGTGGGCCAGGTGGACATGGTTGTCCCGCTTCCTGCAGGGTCCGGTCCTTACAACTACAGCGACATGACTGGCTTTGTTTCGATGAGTACAACGGACCCGGCCGGAACCTGGACCGTCGTGCATGAAGCCTCTCTGGCCACTGTCTGGCAAGCGATTCAGTGGAACGCTTATCTGCCAAGTCACACTCGGGCCGTGATAGAAGCGCGGGCGAGCGACGATCGCTTAAGACTACCTGCACAGCCCTTCCTGCTCGTCGCCGAGGCGCGTGCGCCCGATTCCAATCCGAGACCATTCCTTGAGGTCTGCACACGACGAAACGAAGATGGCGGCCGACAAGAACGGTCCTCAGCCGTGCAATCTGATTTGCCCAATGCGAGCTGGACGGTCATCGGAAGCCCCTATCTGCCAGATTTGAATGGGAAATTCATCGAGATCAGAGTCACGCTCGGCAGGGACATGGGCGCCACAGAGACGCCCAAGCTCTACGACTTGACCGTATCCAGCGAGGCCACGGACTCCGATCCCATCGCCACCAACCTCCAATCCATCGCTCAGGATGACCATCTTGTCATTCCCAAGAACTCTGGTCCGCGCATGGTTGATGTTCTGGCCAACGACCTTGTCCCTGCCGGCGGCACATTCATGATCACCGACACTACCCCGTCCCAGAGCGGGACCATTTCGGTTGTTGACGGGGGACAGGGTGTCGAGTACGCGCCGCACAACGGTTTTTCGGGTCATGACTGGTTCGTTTACACAATTGATGACGGCAATGGAGGATCGAGTCAGGCTTTGGTCACGCTCACCGTGGCGGACGTTGAGACCACCACGTCCCATTTGCCGATCATCGCCCGAGACGACCATCTTACCGCCATTAAGCACACCCCAACCCGCGCGACAGTCCTGAATGTCCTCGCCAACGACACCGATCCGGAAAACGGACCTCTGCAAGTGTTGAGCTTCACTCAGGCTCAACACGGGACCGTCGAGCGGCACGACGGATGCGTTTTGAAGTACACTCCCTCTGCGGACGCCAGCGTGACCAAAGACTTCTTCACCTATACGGTTACGGACGGCGCTCAACGTGTCGCTTCGGCCACGGTGATTCTCGATCTCGTGAACGCAAACTCGACCTTTGAAATCGCGCTCGTGGCCGATGGTCAGCGAATCCCGCTGGTTGATGGCAGCACGGTCGATTTCGGCGTTGCCCCATCGACTTTGACATTCTCCTTGCACAACCTGGGTAATGTCACTCTAACTTTCTCACCCTGCCCCACGATAACATCCACGACGATCCCCTCCCCATTCACCGGTTTCATTCAGTGCTCGCTTGAGCCGGGCCAAAGTGTGAACTTTTGCATATCTTTCCAACGTCCCAGCAGCACAGCGGGGATGCATCGGGGCAACCTCACCTTCCCTGCATCAGGCGGAGGGGCCGATGCACTGACCCTGAACTTCGTCGGTTACAACCCACCTTCGCAACAGCCCTCTGAAACCCCTACGGTTGAATTTGGCCATCCCGCTAACCACCGCGTTTATACCAACGGCGAAGCGATCGAGGTGAAAGTCACGGCCAGCGCCCGTGCCCCTGGAGCCTCAATCAGCCACGTGGATTACGTGCTCAATTCAGCCTCACGCCGCAACACGGGCAATTTCACCTATATAGACAGGGCCGCGGCCTACGTCCACACGTTCGCCGGGACTCTTCCCATCGGAGAATACACACTGACAGCAACGGCGTATGACACCCAAAACGGTGCCTCTGCCGCCACCCTGGCCTTAAGCGTAGTTGACCCCAATCAGCCGCCAGTGGCCGGGAATGATGAGGCCACGGTCCAAATGAACGAGGCTGCCGGCGTTAAGGTGCATGTTATGCTAAATGACCACGATCCCGACGGCGATCCGATCACCTTGATTTCCTTCACGAAGGCCGCGGGCCAGGTTGATGAACTCGTTTCTGAAGGGGTAGGTACCTTTCTTTATACGCCACCGCCTGACACCTTCGGAAGAGATGGATTCAGTTACGTCATCAGCGACGGGAAGGGCGGGACCGCTCGCGGTCACGTAACGGTAACTATTCTTAAGACAGACGCGCCAAGCCTGAACATCGCCGCTCAAGATCAGAGGGGAACTCCTCTACTGCCAAACACCTACGCTTGGAGCGTTTGGAACGCTTGGCCAAGGCCGCTGAATCTTGCCGCCACAATTCTGCCAGCGGGGCAGACAGCCCTAAAGGTCGAATTCTGGGACAATGGCGTGATGATTGGTGAAGTCGTGCCTCCTTCTTTCCAGATGGAATGGAGCGATTTTGGCGGGGGCGATCACGAAATCACGGCCATTCGCTTTGACAGTGATGGGAATGCTGTGGCTCGCTCGGCCCCTCTGTTTTTCGCCTTCGCAAGGAAACCATCGAACATCGCCCCAACAGCTCGCATCTCGACCGTGGATGGGAAGCCCGCTTCGGGAACATTGCTTGTCACCAGCGGCCGGTTGCAGGTGGAAGGGCAGGCATTTGACGGAGACACGACGCCAGATGCGATCACTTGGCGTTTGAACCTGTATAGCGCCCACGGCGAGAAGCTGGCCACATTGGGGCATGGCTCGGATCCAGTGGGGGTCGGTCTCCCCGGCTCCTTCGGAACCTACGACCTGACCCAGTTGCAGAATGGAGTTTATGACCTGGAATTGGCCGTCAGTGACGGCTCCGACCGGGTTTCGACGCAAGTGCGCTTCATTCTGCAGAGCGAGTTGAAGATGGGTCAGCTCCTATTTACCGAGCAGGACTTGGTGATACCAGCGGGAGGGTTGCCGATCGCGGTGCTGCGGCGTTACGATTCCCTCAATCTCAATCAGGGAGATTTCGGCTATGGATGGACGTTTGCGCTGACTGACCTGGATCTGGAGTTGGACGAGGAGCGCGGAATGGCACGTGACTTGGATGACGAAGACTTCAGCCTCCGCACCGGAGGCGGTCGCGACGTCACGTTGACCCTGCCGGATGGTCGGCGCACAACTTTCATGTTCGAACTCAAGCCTGTGCCTCCGGATGATGGAGTGCCCTCTTTTGCCTATGTCGCCACCTGGAATTCGCCTCCAGGCGTGGCAGCCACACTCGGGGTGAGCGTGTCTCCGAAACTCATCACCCTGCCAGGCGGGTTCTACTATTGGGAGGAGGTCGGCCCGGGCACGCCGCTGGAGAACTTCGACTTCAGGGGATTCGTCCTGACTAATGAAGACGGCACCGAATTCCACATCGAACGAGAGGACCAGGGTGCGCATTGGCTTTTGGATGAAGAGGGCAAAGGCTCTTTTGTTCAGGCTTACGGAAAGGGCAATGTCAATAGAGTCAAGAGGCCCAATGGCGAGGCCATCGAGATCAGCGCGAACAGGATAGGTATCGACGGGAAAGAGGAGTTCAGCATCCAGCACGTAAGCCCTTCCGATTGCAGAACACATTCAATCGCCTTCAAGCGCGATGCGAAGGGGCGCATCAAAGAGGCGTACGATGCCGACGGCCTGTCCTCAGATGGCAGACCAACCGGTCCACCAACGATCAAATACGAATACGATTCTAACGGCAACCTTATTACGGTTTCGAAGTTGAGAGACCAGAACGCGAGCCAATCGGACAACCCCTTCTACGAGACAATCACGTATGAATACGACCTCGCCGCATTTCCACATTATTTGACAGAGATCACCGATTATCGTGGAGTGAAAGTCGCCCGGCAGGAGTATTACTCCGGATCGGCCGGCGAGCCAGCAGGGAGCAAGGGCCGGCTGAAGTCTATCGAGTCTGCGGATGGGCGGGTGAGCAGCTTTGCCTATGACTTTGTCGGGCCATTTGTCGTCCGAACTACAGCGGAACACCCCGAACATGTCGCCGTCGCAAGCCAGGTGATCACAGACTCCGAGGGTCTGGAGACAAGACACGAGACCGATGGCAGTGGCAATGTCCTGCTGACCGTTGACCCGCTGCGCAACCGCACGGAGCGGTGGTTCGACAGCAAGAACAATCTCACCAAGCAAAGTGTCCAGAACAACGACGGCACTGAAGTGATCGAGACACGCCACGACTACCTCTACTTCAGTGATCAGCCGAACAAGGTGCAACGCCATCTTACTATTGCGCCTGCCAATGGGAACGAAGTGGTCCAGTCTGTCCAGAAATTCGATCGTGATGGCCGACTAATCATGACAATTGACGCCAAGAACACATTGGTGGATACGGCTGACCGACCGATAATCGATGCAGATCAAACTCCCAACCCCGCATTTTGCATCGAACACACATACGATCCGGGAACCCACGAACTCAGTGTCACGACTGCAAACCGAAGCGGCAGTCCACTGGTCGCTCTGGCGCAAAACACGTACTACGACACCGGGGATCAATTCCATGGCCTGCTCAGGCTGTCAACGGACGCGCTCGATAACCAGACAATCTACGGTTATTACGACGGAGTTGAGGTCGGCGGCCGTTTCGGAGACCTCAAGCAGGTGGACAACGCGGATGCCTCCGGGACCGTGCTGGCTCGGACCACCTACAAATATGACGCGCGCGGCAATCGGACCCACGAAATCCGCAGGCAGAACAACGGCGTGACCTGGGTGGATTACGCCACTACCGAAACCAAATACGATGCCCGCTCTCGGGTCACGGAGGTCATTGATGCTGAAGGCGGCCACGCCGACACGGTCTATGACGATGCGGGCCGAGTTGGTTCCACCACCGACCGGTACGGCGCCACCACGCGCTACACTTACGACGCCGTGGGCGACCTGATCCAGACGGAGTATGCCGACACCACAATCTCTCGAAAAGTCGTTTACTACGAGACCGTCGCCGGCCATGCAAACAAGCTCCGCCATGTGGTCATGGAAGACCGGCATTTGCTTGGCGGACCCGTCTTCGCCACCCGAACAACCCACGATGAACTCGGCCGCCCGATCCAGACGGAGCGGCTGAAGAGCGCGGACATTTCCCTGGAACCGGACGGGACCGTCCTGAAGGCCAAGTTCAACCGCGGCACGGTAGTTTCAGTCACGCAGCAGACCACGTATGATTTCGCGGGCCGCGTTTCCATGACGGCGGATGCCAACGGCAAGTGGACGAAGTATGAATACGATGGCGCCGGACGCCGCTGGCGCGTGAAAGCCTTTGTGAACAGCGATGGGACCGACATCGCCGGCACCACCATCACCACGCTCTACGGATACGACCCCAATGGAAACCAGCTTTGGGTGCTTGATGCAAACCAATATGACAGCTTGAGTCAGTCGCCTCCGGATCCCAATCCCCTTGCGGGCACGCCTTGGCAGGTCTACGAGAGCCTTTACGGCTCGACCTCGCCCAGCACCTACCGGGAGCGCCTGACCCACTTCGAGTACGACGACTTCAACCGCTGTCTCAAGACCCACTTGCCGAGCATTGGCGCGACGCCAGCCTTTACGGAAACTCGCTACAACGACCTGGGCCAGGCCTGGCTCCAGGTGGACGCGGACACCAAGGCCACTGCGTTTGTCTATGACGGCTTGGGCCGCGTTACATGGGTCATCACCGATGTTTACACCACACCGACGCCGAGTGCGCTGCCATCGACACTCCCAACGACCACGACCGGATGGGAAACCTGGGCCAAAGGAACCCGTTTCGCCTCGGATTCAACCGCCACTCACTTCGATTACGATGACTTGAGCAACCTGAAGGCCCAGAGGGATGCCAGGAACCAAACCACGACCTTCGATTACGACCTGCTCGGACGCCGAACCAGGCGCACTTTGCCTGACACCACGACGGAGCGATGGCGCCACGACGTTCCTTCAGCCGGCGCCTTTGCCCAGCGATACGTTCATGTTGATTTCGCCACCCGGGCGACAGTTGCCGTTTACGATGTTGCCGGTCGGATAGTGCAAAAGATGCCGGCCTCGTCGGCCTTGCTTTCCGGCGGCTCATCCACGGTTGCGGCCACCGGGGCCGTCAATCCGGCAGGGGCCAACAACGCGCTCAAATTCACCGCGGGCAGTGTTGGCTCCGGCCCCAACGGCAACGCCCTCGTTTTCTTGGCCGACGACGCGGAGATCACCACGGACGCGGCGCTCGCCAGTTACGAAGCCTCCGGACAGGTGCTCGTGGTCCGCTACAACTCCACGCTCACTCGCGCCGTCACGGTTCAGAATGCGGTGAATCAAGTCAGCCGACTGCCGTTTGCTGCGGCGTTGGACACCTCCTCGTCACCAGGGGACGGATCGGGAAACAACGGCACCGGAATCATCGGCGCCGGCTCGTCCAGCGATGCGACCTGGGTGAGCTTCGAGTACGCGCCCGCGGGCCAACGGTCACGCATGGTGGACAACAAGGGCACCAGCAACGAACGCGACACCCGCTACGCCTATGACGAGTTCGGCCGGCTTAAGATCAAGCAATCGCCGGAAGGAACCTTGAACTACAGCTACGACGCGGCCGGGAACGTGCTTGAAATCAGCGCGCGCCACGGGTACACGTTCTCCACGACGCAGCCCTGGCTGTTCAGCGCCGTCAACCAGGCGCAAGATTCGCGGCAAGTGGGTGCACACATGAGCTACACGTACGACAATCGGAACCGGCTGGGGCAAGTCTTCGCCGACCCCGATCAGACGCTGTTGCGGGCGACGTACGGCTACGATCCGGCGGGGAACCTGGCCACGGTGGCCTGCGCGAACAACGTCACCTCCAGCTACTCCTACAATGCGCGGAACCAACTGCGTTACCTGAGGTCTGCGAACGGCGGGACCATGCTGGCCAGCTTCGATTACGACGATTATGATGCGGGGGACGGATTGGCGTGGCCGGCGGATCGAAAGCTCGCGTCTTCGGGCCAGCGGCGAGGGGTGCGGGAAGTGTTGCCGGCGGGCGGGGCCAGCTACCCACGACTGGTGGGTTATGCTTACGACGCCTTGAGACGGCTCACCAAGGAGGGCCTGTTCAGCGGGGCCTTTGCCACCGAGACGGGCTACGTGCAGTACGACGGCACGGCTGGGTACGCGGACTCTTCCGGCTACGATCCGGTGGGCAACCGGCGTCAGCGGGTGGTGAACAACTTCCTGACTGTGACGCCGCGTTCCTACGCGAGCTATGACTCGCGGGATCGGCTGGGCAACACGCTGGCTGCCGGCACGGCCGCGGCCACTTGGGACGCCAACGGCAACACCCTTCAGTTCAATCTCAACGGGGACGCCACCTGGGATCAGGCCACAGCCGATGGCTACGACCTGGAAAACCGCCTGGTCAGCGCGACGCGGGCGGCGGGAGCGATCGGCTTGGTCTATGACGGCGACGGGAACCGGGTCAAGAAAACCGTCAACGGCGTGACGACTTGCTACCTGGTGGATGACCGGAACCCGACCGGCTATGCGCAAGTGCTGGAGGAGCAGGCGGTGGCCGGAGGCACCCCATCGGTGACGTACGTTTTCGGGCTGGACCTGGTAAGCCAGGACCGGAGCGGGACAGTCCATTACTTCGGCTACGACGGCTTGGGCAGTGTGCGGTATCTGACGACGAGTGCGAATCCCCCGACTGTTTCGGACACGTACACTTACGACGCGTTTGGCGTTCAGATCGCCAGCAGTGGTGCCGGCACGGCCAACAACTACCGTTTTGCGGGCGAGCAATGGGATGCGGACTTGGGAACCTACTACGTGCGCGCCCGCTACTACCATCCCGACCTAGGGCGATTCTGGACGATGGACGGTTTCGAGGGCAACAACACCGACCCGCTCTCGCTGCACAAATACCTCTATTGCCATGCCAATCCGGTGAACGGCATTGACCCGAGTGGGCATGAGAACCTGATCAGCCTCAATGCTTCGACCGGAATCATACTCGGTCTGAGTGCATGGATGTTCAGCCCGCACACCGCCAACGCTCCAGGCCCGAACGACCCAACTTATCCCGACACTGGGGATGTTGACATGGTCATCAACATTTTCGGCGGACACCTGATTGGAAAGGTGGTTGGTGTAGGGGTCGCAGCGGTGAAAGTTGGTTACAGCAAGTTGGTTGGCTATGTGATAAACCGAAAAGGGCCAGTGGCAACGGTGAGACCCACGGCTTCAACTGAGATTGGCGGCTATTCTACTTCGTTTGAAAACGGACTTTATACGCAAAGAGCTGCACCAACCGATATGATTGTTTATCGGGCGGAAGGCGGCACATCTGGAAACTTTGGAAGGTTCTTTGGCACTGAAAAACCTGTCTCCGCTGTCGATGCCGAAATCATGTCGAACATCATGAAACACGGCAACGAGGTCACGACGCTGGTCACTTATCGCATTCCTAAAGGAACGATCATTTACGAAGGCAGAGTGGCTGGCGGATCCGGACAGCAGATTTTCATCCCGAACCCGCGAGCTAGTGGAGTCTCCCTCATCAGTTCCGAGCCGTTGCCGCTTAAGATTGTTAATCCATCGGATGCGCCGGTGGGAAGTCTTCTGGATTGAGCAATGACAAAGGCAGCGAGTGATCGGTTGATTGAGCGAGCCAACCAAGTTGGCGCGGGCTCCACAGGAATCAGCGTTGCCGATATGGCCCGCATTCCGTTAACCAGTGATTTAATCGGGGAGATTGAGGAATGCTTGTCCAGTCCGGACGTGGCCGAGTTGAAATGGGGCTTGTGGTTTGCGAACGGCATCCTCGGTTCCAATCCGCCGCAGGAGTTCGTAAAAGCGTTGTTGCCGAGGGCGCGAGCTTGGCTAAAGCACGAGAATTGGGATGTTCGAGACCGGGCCTTAAACATTATTATCCATCTCAGAGAGAACTACAGAAATTACCGGGAGGTGATGTTGGAAATGCTGCAAGACCCGGAACCAGTAGTCCGATGGCACGCGTTGAGGGAATGCCGGACATTCCTGACGCGGAAGGACATTCCGGCGCTGCTCGTTTTTCAAAACGACAAATACATGGCCGAAACCGAAATGGGTAGTCCTCTGGTTTACGCGATTCGGAACGACGCTTTGGCCGCGATAGAAACTCTGTGCGGAAAGCCGTTCACTAAATCGGAAAAGGTGGAACCGGGTGAAGCGGGTCGAATGGTTTATTGGTGGGATTGGAAACCGTTCTTAGATTGGTGGAGCCGGCGACACAGCAAGTGGCGGTTCTGGGAAAGAGGGTGAATCCAACCAGTGTCCCGCACAAACAGTGAGAACGAAATCAGCGACGCCGCAACTTCCCCCCTGCGCGGCCCGATCTGTCACGCTGCCTGCAAAGTGAAAGGGCAGGCAGCGCGCCAGCCCGCGACCGCTCCGCCCCAAGACAAAGTGAGTCTGCCCGTGGCGTCGCCCGTCCCGGCACCCGGGAGAGACGAAACGTTTTTCAATTGGAATGTTTCTCCCGTGCGCCGTGCCGTGCGTCGTCACCGGCAGAACAAATGACGACCGCTGACGCTGCCCGAACAATATCAGTTCGCTCCCGCTCAAAACTTCGGAAGGAACGCGCGCAAGTAAGGACGTGCTCCGTGGGGCAGCCAGGGGCGCGCCGGTCACTCGGCCTGCTTGCGCGGAGTATATGCCGCACAATATCGTGATAGCGTTGCCCGCCAAGTTGCGTTCCGGCCAGCACCAATAGCTGTCTTTGAGGAGGCCGGGATGGGTGACCGACTCGAAGTTGTCAGCGTCACGTTCGCGCAGGGGCAGACCGCGTTGGTACGAAACTTGTGCTAGTTTTTGTGCTAGTGTTGCCTCTCTGGTGAGATCTGTTGGCTGGACAAGCGGAGGACGTTTGAAACGAGATCTTAAGCAACAAATACAGGGGTTCTGAGCCATTCCAAAGCAACAGAAAGAGAGGAGAAGAAACACCGGAAAAGCCAATTTTGAGTCTAGCGCGTCTGCCAATTCCGCCACGTCGGCAACCAAGCGGGCTGAAAGCTAGCAGAACCGATTTCGTCCGCGCAAGTGTCCAGTTGGAAAGATGGAAAGAAGTTCGTTCAGGAGAGGAGGTCGCAGAACTCCGTGGCCGACGTAATAACCTCCCAGAAGGCAGAGGTCAGAGGTCGGGGTCTCTTCCGGCGCCGGCGCGGGTCAACGTTGCGCCGGCAGTTCCTGGTCTTCCGTCTCGTCTTCAGCCTTGCCCGCGCTGCCGGTACGGCCGTTGTACTCGTTCAGCTTGTTGCGGAGAGTGCGGATGCTGATGTCGAGAACCTTGGCGGCGTGGGTGCGGTTGCCTTTGCTGTGCTCCAAGGCGGCAAAGATGTGACGCTTCTCCAGTTCGGCGAGGGAGAGGAACTGGCCGTTGGCATCGGTGGGCGCGACGGCCGCCGCCGCGGTCGGTTGCGCTGAGACCGGTTGAGAACTGGCCAAGCCGAGGTGTTCCGGCTGCAACAACCCGTTCTCGCTGCACAGAATCACCGCACGCTCGATGACGTTCTGCAATTCGCGCACGTTGCCGGGCCAGGAGTGCAGGTTGAGCGTCTTGAGGCAAACGTCGGAGATGCCTTGCACCCGCACGCCGTGCTTGCGCGCAAACCGTTTCATGAACTGCTCCGCCAGGTGGCCGATGTCCTCCTGGCGTTCCCGCAGCGGCGCGACGTGGATGGGCACGACGTTCAGGCGGAAGTAAAGGTCCTGGCGAAACTCCTTGCGCGCGACGCTGTCTTCGAGCTTCCGGTTGGTGGTGGCGATCACGCGCACGTCCACCTTGATGGTGCGGTTGCCGCCCACCCGCTCGAACTCGCGTTCCTGGAGCACGCGGAGCAACTTGGCCTGGACCGTGGGGGAAATCTCGCTGATCTCGTCGAGCAGAATGGTGCCGTTGTGCGCCAGTTCAAAGCGGCCTTCGCGCTTGTTCATCGCGCCGGTGAAGGCGCCTTTCTCGTGTCCGAAGAACTCGCTTTCGATCAGGTTCTCCGGGATCGCGGCACAGTTGAGTTTGATGAAGGGCGCGCCGGCGCGCGGGCTTTCTTTGTAGAGCGCGCGGGCGACGAGTTCCTTGCCGGTACCGCTTTCGCCCTGGATCAGCACGGTGGCCTGGGTGCGGGCGACTTTGCGGATGAGTTGGCGCAGGTTCTCCATCGCCGCGCAACGGCCCAGCAGATCGTAGCCGGTGTCCTCGTCGTCCTGGCTGAGCAACTGGTTGACGCGGACGAGTTGGGTGAATTCCTGGGCGCGCTTGAGCGTGATGTCAATCTGGTCGGCCGAAAACGGCTTGGTGAGGTAATCGAACGCGCCGTTCTTCATGCACTCGACCGCCGACTCCACGGAGCCGTACCCCGTCATCACTACGACAAGCGGCTTCTGCGGGCGGAGTTGAACCGCTTTCAGCAAGTCCGTCCCGTCGCCATCGGGCAGACGGACATCGGCAAAAACGAGATCGAAGCTGTCGCGGGCGAGGAAGTCCTGCGCGTCGGCCAAGGTGGCCGCACTGGCGACATCACAGCGGCGGGCGCGGAGATGTTGTTCCAGGCTCTTGCGGACGATCAAGTCGTCCTCCAGCACGATGACTCTCTCGATGGGCATGGCTCAGGCAGCGGTGTGCCGACGGTAAAGGTCGGCCACATAGTGCGGACGTTGACGCGCGGCGGGCGGCAGATGCCGTGGCGGCACCAGGCCCCGGCGCAGCAGCGCCTGCTCGTTTTCGCGGTCAAAGACCACGATCTTCATGATCAAATCTTGGTTGGAACGGATCAAAGCTGACACCTCCGGGTAACGAGCACGCTCGTCCAAGCTGAGCCGCTGCCACGCCACCCGGTGGGTGCGCAAAGCATTCAGGGAGCGGTCAAGGCTGGCAAGCAGGTTCTTGCGTTGCTGGTGAAAGGGGAAAGCGGAGAAATCGTCCGGCCCACGGAGCGCCTCGTTCTCCCGCGAGACGATGCCCAGCATCTCCTGGCACAGCGCGTGATGCTCGCGCAACTGGTCCAGGAGCGCGTCGGGGTCGTTGGTGGCAGGCAACGGCGGAGTCATGGCACGGACTCGGCGACCAGAGGAGGCGGCCCGTTGGCGGGGGGACGCAGGATGGCGGCGGTGCCGCCAGAGGCAGCGGGCGGGGTCTTTGTCAGGGGCGCTTCGGTGTTCTGCGGAGGACTGGGCGTCGTGGGTGGAAGCGGTTCGCTCACGGTCGAAGGGCCACGCCACAGATCGCGGCGCATGACCTCGGCCCGCGAATGCCAATTGATGTAGTCGCGGCGCCAGCGGGCCATGTCGAAGATGGTTTTGAGATTGGGAGCGGCGTTCGTGCCGAGTTCCCGTTCGTGGCCGAGGAGGTTCGTGTAGGTTTCGATCGCCTTGAAAGGTTGATCGAGGCGCTCGTAGGAAACGCCGATCTGGTACAACACCGGCACCTGCCATTCCGGCGTGACGTCCAGCCGGACGAGACTCTGGTAGATCGCGAGCGCTTTGGCGTAGTCGCCTTCCTGGTAAAGCTGGTTGGCGATCTCGTTGCCGGCGCGCTGCTGCCAAAAGGCCCAGACCGGCGGGTTGGCCTTGGCGTTGAGCTGCTGTTCCTGCATGAGCAGCAGCACCTGTTGCAGGGACTCGCTATTCCGGCCCAGATGCCGGAAGGCCGACGCCATGAGGAAGCGCACTTCCGGTTGTTCCGGCGTGCCCTTCTGATGATCCAGGAAATCCTGGCCTTGTGAAACCACCTCGACGTGCTGGCCGAGATGATAGAGCGAACGCACCAGCTTGAAATGAATCTGCGATTTGTTGAGCGCGGGGTGGTCGGACTTCATGAGCCGCGTCAGGAATTCCACCGCG
Organism: Verrucomicrobiota bacterium; assembly: GCA_016219875.1. Classification (GTDB taxonomy): domain Bacteria; phylum Verrucomicrobiota; class Verrucomicrobiia; order Limisphaerales; family JACRJZ01; genus JACRJZ01. The sequence goes on from JACRJZ010000092.1 coordinate 26,116, forward strand.
TGCTGGTGATTGCCCTGTTGGTAGTGCGTCTCCGCAATCTCCGTCTGCGCCTGGATCACGAGGCGGCGGTAGTAATCGAATTGGTCTGACTTGAGCACCAGCGCCGTGGACATGGTGGCGTAAAACTTTGTGAGCGCCAGCCGGTTCAAGCCCATCTGGCGATAGATCAGACCTTCCCGCAACAAGACTTCCGGCACATTGAAGTCGTTGGGCCAGCGGGCCTGATACTGCGCGAAAATCTGCAGGGCACGGCTGAGTTGCTGTTCGTCCTGTGCGATGAGCGCCAATTCCAGCATGGCGGTGCGGCGCATCTCGTCCGGGGCGTCCGGAGCGCGCAATACAGCGACCAGCTTGGGCACAGCGTTCTTGCCTTGGCGGATGAGCCGAAGCTGCCGCGCGGCTTCGAGGTGCCGCTTCAACTCGTCCGGCTCAGCTTTCCGGTGCTGCTGCTGCTCCGTGAGCAAATTGGTGGAGGCCAACCGGCCCCAGGTGTCGCGCAGGGGGTGGTCCGCCTCATCATTGACGTTCGTGGCGCGGTTCGTGACGGTCGGGGCCGGCGGATTGGAGAGAAGCAGCGAAAGATCATCCCCCAGTTCCGCGAGCGCAGAACCCTTCGTGGAGTCGGCCAAAGAAGGCAAACTGAAGCTGAGTGCAGAAGCGGCCACCACCGCGAACCCCAGCCTCGCAAGGCGCGATCCTTGCACACGTCGAGCGACCCGGCGCGTGGAAGGACCTCGGCATGGAAACCGACTTAATCCTGAGCTTCTTTCAAAACCGTAGCAGCCGACGTGAGGAGGCTCTGTTTCCGTTGATGTTTGAGCCTCCTCACGTCGGCTGCTACGGGGTTTTGAAATCGCCTCTCCTGAAGGGAAGTTCATGGGGATTTGTAGGTGGCGCTGCTCGAGGGCAGCATTCGGGGCGTGGGCGGCACGAACGGCAGCGGCACCAGGGCCGAGACGCCGGCGTTGGTGCCCGCTGGGCCGGGCCTGAAGTAATTGAGCAACATCTGTGGCGTGACAACGACCGGCATCATGGCCTGCCCATCGACGACAAGCTGATTGGAAGCGGCGACTGGATCGTCAGACTCCACCGGTAGTTCTGCGGAGGCATTCATTTTCTGGGACGAACCGGGAAGCGCTGCCGTTGTTTGCGTCGAACCAGCCACAGCGGCTCCCGCAACGGGCGGAGCCTTGGACGGAGTCGGCGCGAGCGCTGGCACCGAATTAGCGGTGGAAGCCGACACCGGTCCCGGGCGGGTATCGGTCATAGCCAAAGGCGGCAAGGGGTCCAGCACGCAAGGAGGCGGGGGCGTTTGAAAGCGCAGCGGTTCCGGGCCGATCCGAGCCAGGTAACCGGGCGGCGAGGCCCGCGTCAGGCCCGCTGTTACCCACCCTGCGGCGGCGATCAGTAGACCAACAGTGAACGTCCGTTTCGTCATGTGCGCGCAGGCACATCCATTCGCATCGTTGCCTCGACGGCGAAGCTATCGGCCTCGCACAACTCAGGGCGAACGAACCGAGAGAGGGCGGCAGCGTGACCACGCCGCCGGCCCACTGTGCCACATCTGCTTCATCGGCAGAAATTGCCGCCACTTGAGACGATTCGGTGACTGGGGAGGAGTTTGGAATTGCCGGGAAAGGAGACGGCGCAGGCTGATTTCAAGCCCGCTATGCGGTTCGGCGAGGTTGAAGAGTTGGAGGGTTGCAGGGTTGAAGAGGCTTCATGGGATGGCTTCAGCCCAACGCTGCAGCCTCTTCAACGCTTCAACCCTTCACCCCTTACCCGTGCCCAGCACGCACCCCACGCGGAGCTAGTCCACCGGCTGCTCCTTCTCTTCCAGCGCCTGCCGCTTCTTCTCCTTCCGCTCCCAGTACCACGTAATCCAAACGGTGATCTCGTAGAGAATCTGCAACGGGATCGCCATGAGAAGCTGGGTGATGACTTCGGGCGTGGTCAGCATGGCGCCGAGGATGAAGTTGATGACAATCACGTAGCGCCGGGCTTTCGAGAGAATCCTGTAGTTCAGCACCCCGATCTTGACCAAGACGAGGATCACCACCGGCATCTCGAAGCCCAGCCCCATCCCCAGCATGAACTTCGAGACGAAGCCGATGTAATCCTCGGCCCGCCACTGGGGCGACGAGAACCCCAGCCATTCGGAGAACTGGACCGACGCCGTCAGCGCCACCGGCATGAGGATGAAGTAACAGAACGCCACGCCGGTCATGAACAGGCCCACTGACCAAAACAAACCGCGATAGACGTACTTCCGTTCCTTCATCTTGAGCGCGGGGAAGACGAAGGCCGCCACCCAATACAGAATGAACGGGGCCGCCAGGATCACGCCGGCATACATGGCCACGTGGAACGCCACCAGGAAGCTGCCGGCGGGGCTGAGATTGATGATCGCGATCTTCAGCGTGTTGGCCGCTGCGAGGATGGCCGCGTTCGTCTCAGCCCGCACGCCCAGCAGCCAGAAATCCTCATTCGTCCCCGACGGTACCGGCTCCAACCGCAGATGCACGAAACGGTTCGTGCTGATGGGGAAGGCGCCGCGGTCCTTGAGGTTGAACTTGAAAACGCCGAGCAGGTTCGTGTCGAGGTTGAAGGTCACGATCTGGACTTCCTTGGAGTAAACCGCCTTGGCCTTGCTGAGCGGGTACATCATCACCTTTACGACCACGTTGGCGGCCAGCAGGCAGACCAGCAGGGTTACCCCCAGAGTGGCAAGGCTCTTGATGAGGACCCAGCGAAGATCCTCAAGATGTTCCAGGAAAGTTTTGACTGGGCCGCCTTCGCTGTCTTCGTCGCCCCCCGCGGTACCTTCGGTACGCAGTTCCTCAGTCTCGTCGGCCATGAAAGATAATGGAAAGCCGGGAGGTTAGGCCTTCTGCTCGGCCACGGGCTTCTGCGTCTGGGCGGTTTCCTGAATCTGCTTGGGCTGCGGAGGAGTGTGGCTGGGGGTTTCGTCCATGGAGCGCGAAACCTCGTCGCTCACCTCGCGGGTGGCCTTCTTGAATTCCTTGATGCCTTGTCCCAGACCCTTGGCCAGCTCGGGGATCTTCCTGGCGCCGAAAAACACCAGGATCAGCACCAGGATCACAATGAGCTGCGTGCCGCCAAATTCCAGTAACGCAAACATGCTGTTCATAAAAACGTTCATTACGGCGCCAAGCTAAGCCCCGCGTACGGCCATGTAAAGCACCAATCCGGCGCGGCCCCGCGCGCCGCGCCCGCCCTTGCATTTTCAGCCTGCTCAAGCATCTTGGCGCGGCCCAAACCGGGCCGTTTGAAAAACGCGAGCTATGACGACGCTTCAACTCACAACGGTATTCATCATCATCGCCGCGTTGGCGGCGGCGGCCACCTTGGCCCAGCGTGCGCATGCCCAGGCAAAGGGTCCAGTCCAGACCGGCGACGCCGCCAAGCGGATCAATGTCGAAGAGTTTGACAAGATGCGCGCTGATACGAATTACGTCGTGCTTGATGTCCGCACTTCCAAGGAATTCTCCGCCGGCCACGTTCCCCGCGCCGTCAACATCTCGGTGAACTCATCCGACTTTGAAGCCAAGGCCGCCGCGCTCAGTAAAGAGAAGCCTTGCTTGGTCTATTGCGCCGCCGGGGTCCGCAGCGCCAAAGCCGTTCAGGAATTGCACCGGATAGGCTTCAAGCAACTCTTCGATTTCCGCGGCGGCTGGTTGGCTTGGCGGGAGGCGGGCAAGCCGGTCGAGAAATGACGCTCGCCGTGGGCGGTTTCCGCGCTCCATCGCAGCCGAAGAAACGAGGCACTGATCAAGCAATCCGCGATTGATCTGAGTTTGCTTACGGGGCGCCACTTGGCCCTGCCACCATAGCGCAGACATTCCGGTCTGCCGTGGCGCAGGCTTTCCAGCCTGCGGGGCGTGCGAGCGATTCGGACGTCCGCATCGTGGCGGACGGCCGGCCGACAAGAATGTCGGCGCTACGGCAGGCCGGAAAGCCTGCGCTACAGGGGGGGGGTGTCCGGTTGCGCCCTCGGTTGAAGGACAGGTTGCACGGCAGACTGCCTCGGTCTTGCAGAAGACGACGCGCTCAGCCTCCGCACTGCGCTCGATGTCGCAAGGCGTGGTCCACCAGCACCAGCGCCGTCATGGCCTCGACCATTGGCACGGCGCGCGGGAGCACGCAAGGATCGTGGCGGCCCCGGCCTTTCAGCGTCGTGTTCTTCAGTTCCTCGCTCACCGTGTCCTGCTCGTGCATCACGGTCGCCACCGGCTTGAAGGCGACGCGGAAGTAAATCGTCTCGCCGTTCGAGATGCCGCCCTGGATGCCGCCGGAGCGGTTCGTCAGGGTGCGGACTTTGCCGCCTTTCATGCGAAAGGCGTCGTTGTGTTCCGTCCCCTTCAGCAGCGCTCCGCCAAAACCGGAGCCGATGTCGAAGCCCTTCGAGGCCGGCAAGCTCAACATGGCCTTGGCCAAATCCGCTTCCAGCCGGTCGAACACCGGCTCGCCCCAGCCCGGCGGCACGCGGCGCGCCACGCCTTCCACAATGCCGCCCACGCTGTCGCCCGCATTGCGCATCCGCTCGATAAGCCGGATCATTCGGCCTGCCGCCGCCGCGTCAGGGCACCGCACGATGTTCGATTCGACTTGGCTGGCTTGGACTTTTTCGGGATCGACGCTGGCCACGACGCGCTGGACCTGTTTCACGTAGGCCAGCACCTCCACACCGAAACGCTCGTGCAAGATCTTCTTGGCCACAGCGCCGGCCGCCACGCGTCCGACGGTTTCCCTCGCGCTGGCCCGGCCGCCACCCTGCCAATTGCGAAGGCCGTATTTCGCGAAGTAGGTGTAGTCCGCGTGCGACGGGCGGAACTTCGTGGCCATCTCGCTGTAAGCTTCCGGGCGCGCGTCCTCGTTTTTCACCCAGAGGCCAATCGGCGTGCCGAGGGTCCGGCCCTCAAACGTGCCGGAGAGGATTTGCACCGTGTCTGACTCCTTGCGCGGCGTGACAATCCTCGACTGGCCCGGACGGCGGCGATCCAGATCGGGTTGGATGTCGGCTTCGGTCAAAGCCAGTTTCGGCGGGCAACCGTCGATCACCACGCCGACGCCGCCGCCGTGGGACTCGCCCCAGGTGGTGATGCGGAACAAGTGGCCAAAGGTGTTTGCCATGCGGTGAAAGTGCGGGAACGAACAGGGGAGGTCAATGCCCGTTCGGGGATGGTCGAAATAGTCATTGCGCTGGCGGCATATTTCGCCATGATCCCGCCGCACGACGTCGGAGCGTAGCTTAGCTTGGTAGAGCGCTTGGTTTGGGACCAAGAGGTCGCCGGTTCAAATCCGGCCGCTCCGACCACTCGTTTTCAGAAAGGTAAAAGGCAGAAGGCAAGCGCGTCTTCTGCCTACATCCCGCGAGAGAGGATCTCCATCGACAGCACGGCGTATGAGGTCACCAAGACCGGGTCATTCTCCCACCAGCGGCCGTTGTCGTTGACCCAGGAGCCGTCTTTCCGCTGGAGGTTGAGGAGGCGTTCGCCGAGGGCTTTTCGCCAAGCCACCTTCCGTCCGTCAGCGAGTTCGAGTTCGTTCACGCCGTAAGCACTCAGGGCTTTGGCCATCGTGTGGAAGTAGAAGTACAGCCCCTGCGCGCCCATCGCGGGATTTTCCTCCAACGTGTAGTTTCGGCGCAGCCAGTCGAACACGGCCACGACGCGGGGATCGTTGCGGCTCAGATTGGCGTAGATGTAGCTCAGCAGCCCGCCATAGCTGATGCTGCCGTAGGAACGCAGCGCCACGCGGCCCGTCGATGCGTTGGTCGCGCCGCCCGCCATGCTGTGGCCGGGATAATAGATGAACCCGCCTTTGTTCGCCGGATCGTCCGAGGCCCAGCTCTGCGGATTGTGGCCGGGCAGGTTCTGACAGTTTTGGAGAAAGCGGATGGCGGCGGCCCAGTTCAAGTCGCGGCCCGCCTCCGGGCCGGTGTCCCGCGCCAAATGCCGGCTGTGGTAAAGCGCCTCCAGCGCCTGCAGCGTGTTGCCCATGTCCGAGTGATCGTAATGCGTGCCGTAGCCGATGCCACCGTCGAACGGCGTGTCGAGTTTGCCTTTCTCGCCGAAATCACCTTGAAGGCTCACCAAGAATTGCCGCGCGCGACGGATCGTCGTGTCGTATTCCGGTTTGTTGGCGGCCAGCAGCGCCATCATCGACAGCGAAGTGTTGTAGGTGACGAGGTTGCTCCGGTGAATGCCGCCGTCGGGCTGGACGCAACTCAGCACGTAGCCGTAGCCGCGCTTGAACCATGCCGGCTCGGCGCGCCGGGAGCGGGTGGACGGATCGCCCTCAAACGCCATCAAGGCCAGGGCGGCGACGGCCGGGTGATCGGGCGTGGACCACCAGCCGTTGGAATTTTGGTTGGCCTGCAGCCACGACAAGCCCCGGTCGATCGCATGTTGCATTTCGTTGCGAAAGGAGATGTCGGCCTGACTCCGTGGCGGCGAGGGGTTCAACTCCGCGGCTGAGACGGAAGAAAGCACTCCGACGGCGACGAAGACCGACGCACTCATTCTGACAAAACACCGCAAGAGAACTAGACCTGAACTCCCCTTCGTCCAGTTGAAATCCCGTGAAAGTTGGCTGCAACTCTCGCCCACCTCGCTGCCCACGGAACCCTCACCCTGGCCCTCTCCCGTCCGACGGGAGAGGGAACCCGCAAGGACGCGCCTCGCAAATCCCAACGCCCAAGTGCCAGCCCACGTGTCCAAACGTCCTCCCTCTCCCATCGGACGGGAGTATGTGTTTAGCGTAGCGCAGGCTTCCCAGCCTGCCGTATCGCAGGTTTTCAACCTGCGGGACGTTGCCGGGCGAAGGCGGGGATGAACTCGGCGTGTTTCTGAACTGGCCACGCCCTGCCGACTGCAAGTCGGCGATACGGCAGGCTGGAAAGCCTGCGCTACGACGCTCAACACATACGGATGGGAGAGGGCCGGGGTGAGGGTTCTCGGTCCAGGCCTCTGCCAAGTCAGACCTTCGGGTTTCAAGTTACGGCTTGCGAGAAAAGCATTCATGGTTGGCTACTTCTTCGGTCGTTCTTCGAGCTTGATCGTGACCTGCAATGGCGTGTTGGCCGGTGGCAGGCTGTTCGTGTTGACGGTCCAGATGCGATCGTTGTCGTGCCCTGGCCCGATGTAGTTGACCAACGCGACGGGATCAGTGATCAATGAAACCAGCGAACCCTCGGCCTGCGCCAGAAAGTTCCCGTCCGCGATCAACGAGCCGTTGTACACCCAGTTTCCGCTGGCCATGACGGAACCTGTGGCTTGATTGAAGACGAGTTCTTCTGCCGCGCGGGTGATCGCTTTGTCGCCCGCCCGCCAACTCACCGCAAGGCTGATCTTGCCGCCAGCGACAGGCTTCCCCGTCGGATTGACGACGGTGGATTGCCGTGAGGCCGATGGATCGTTGGTCCAGCAGTCGCGCGCTCCAAGCAGCAGCATCACGACGTGAATGTCGCTGGGCGGAGCCTCCGTTCGCAGGATGCTTTCATGGGTCTTGCCGTAGGCCGTCACCAGGAAATACTCCATCGGCCCCTGGCTGAGATTCAGGACCGCGGGGAAACTCACGCTGCGCTGCCGCCGGTCGATCTCCACTCGTCCCAATCCGAGAACTCCCGGGCGGACTTCCTTGATCGGCGGACGATTGGAGGAGTCCAGCCCGGACCCCGGCCACGGCGTTGCCGCTGCGACGACGCCAACCAGCCAGAATGCGACGACGCACGAGCCAATCGCAAAGGCCCGCGACCGTAGCGGCGTCTCGGCAGAGCGCCGCCATCTCCTTTGCCTTTCGCCTTTCGCCTTTCGTCCTGCAAGGCGGCGCTCTGCCGAGACGCC
>JACRJZ010000090.1 GCA_016219875.1 Verrucomicrobiota bacterium
ACGGGGGGCGCGGATTGAAACACATTAGCTACACCGTGGGTGAGGGGGTGAACCATGTCGCCCCTCGTCTCGACGGGGGGCGCGGATTGAAACTCGAAGGGGGCTGTGCCGCGAAAGACGACGCGCCGGGTCGCCCCTCGTCTCGACGGGGGGCGCGGATTGAAACAACTCGGCCTCGACGCGTGAGCTTTTTCTTTTCTGTCGCCCCTCGTCTCGACGGGGGGCGCGGATTGAAACAACACCAGCATCACCGGCATAACCACCCTGGTTCTGTCGCCCCTCGTCTCGACGGGGGGCGCGGATTGAAACAAGTGGCTGCCCCGCCGCGCCTCCGCCCGCCCCACCTGTCGCCCCTCGTCTCGACGGGGGGCGCGGATTGAAACACCTTGATCGCCCGTTACCACGCCCTGCGCGCGGGTCGCCCCTCGTCTCGACGGGGGGCGCGGATTGAAACCACAGGACGTGGCTGCCGCTTTCCGCTTGCCGATTCCTGTTCCGTGGAATGGAATCGCGCCATGACATCTCACTACTCGCATCGCCTGTTCGTCAGTGTGGTCGCCTCTGGCTTTCTGGTCGTTGGCTGCCCTGGTCTGTCGGCGCAATCGGCCAAGCCGTCCACCAACTACGCTCTGACCGTCCGCGCAGAACGGGCGGAGGCGCTCTACCGGCAAGGCGAGACGGTTGCCTTCAAGATCAAGCTGCTCCTCGACCAACAGCCGTTGAGCGACGCCGAAGTCCAGTGGACGCTCTCCAAGGACGGCGTGCCGCCCACGAAAACGGGCAAGCTGAAGCTGGCCGACGGCGCGGGCACCGTCACGGGCACGCTCGACGAACCTGGGTTCCTCCAATGCCGGGTCACGTTCCCAACCCCGGCCAAGGCGACATTGACCGCGGTGGGCGGCGCCGGGATCGAGCCGCGGCAAATCAAGCCCAGCTTGCCGGTGCCCGCGGACTTCGATGCGTTTTGGTCGGCCCAGAAGAAGAAGCTCGCGGAGGTTCCCGTCCATCCGCGGCTCACGCCCGCGAAGTCGCCACAGCAGGAAGTCGAGTGCTTTGACCTCCAGGCGGACAGCGTCGGGGCGCCGGTTTCCGGCTACTTCGCCAAGCCCGTCGGAGCCAAGCCCAAGAGCCTGCCGATCATGCTCACCGTGCATGGCGCCGGCGTGAGGAGTTCCAGCTTGGGCGGCGCGGCCGGCTGGGCGAAGCAGGGCTTTCTGGCGCTCGACATCAACGCGCACGGCATCCCGAACGGCCAGCCGGATTCGTTCTACAGCGGCCTGGCGAACGGGGAGTTAAAGGACTACCGCGCTCGTGGGCGCGAGTCGCGCGAGACGGTTTATTTCCTCGGCATGTTCCTGCGTCTGGTGCGGGCAATGGATTTTCTGACGGCCCAGCCGGAATGGGACGGGCGCACCCTCGTGGTCCACGGCAGCAGCCAGGGCGGCGCGCAATCCATCGTCGCGGCCGGCCTGGACCCGCGTGTGACTTTCTTCGCCGCCGGCGTGCCCGCCATGTGTGATCACACCGGGGCCGCAGCCAGCCGGATCAGCGGTTGGCCCAAGCTGGTGCCCGCCGGTGCGGACGGCAAGCCGGACGCGACCGTGCAGGAAGCGGCGCGCTACTACGACGCGATGAACTTTGCCACGCGCACCAAGGCGGCGGGGATTCTGACGGTCGGCTTCATCGACACCACCTGTCCGCCCACGAGCGTGTATGCGGCCTACAACGCGCTCACGGGCGCCAAGGAAATCTTCAACGATCCGCCCAGCACGCACGCCGTTTCCGCGAAGGCGAGTCAAGCCATGCGCGCGGCCATTCTCCGCCATGTTGAAGACATGAAGAAGGCGAAGTGAGGCCGGGCGGCTCGCTGATTCAAGCCGAATTCCGAAGTCGGGGAGCACGTCCGCCCCGGATGTGTCTGAACGCGCCCTCGCGTTCAGCACTTGGGACCGAGGAATGGATAGAGGCGCTGGAACAATTCCCACGGCCCGGGAGTTTTCCGCGAGGGCGCGGAAAACAGCGCCCGCGGCGGGCGCGCTCCCCCTTCCATTTCGGAATTCGGGTTCAAGCTGCCAGCTTCGCGAACCGCTCGGAGACGAAGTCCCAGTTGACCACGCTGTAAAACGCCGCGATGTAGTCGGGCCGGCGGTTTTGATACTTGAGGTAGTAGGCGTGTTCCCAGACATCGATGCCGAGCAGCGGCTCCCGGCCTTGGGCCAGCGGGCTGTCCTGATTGGGAGTCTGCTCGATCATGAGTTGCTTCCCGTCCAGCGACAGCCAGGCCCAGCCGCTGCCGAAGAGCGTCGTGGCCGCTTTGGTGAACTCGGTCTTGAAGCCGTCGAAACTTCCCCACTTGCTGTCGATGGCCCTGGCCAGTTCGCCGACAGGCTTGCCTCCTTCGTTCTTCTTCAGGGACTGCCAAAAGAGCGAGTGGTTGGCGTGGCCGCCGCCGTGGTTCTGCACGGCCTTGCGGATGGTTTCAGGGACGGACTTCAAGTCGCGGACCAAGTCTTCGACGGTCTTCTGCGCCAAGTCAGGATGGCCGGCGAGGGCTTTGTTGAGGTTGGCCACGTAGGCCGCGTGGTGCTTGTCGTGATGGATCTGCATCGTCTGCGCGTCGAGGTGCGGCTCCAGCGCGTCGAAGGGATAAGGCAGGGGAGGCAGGGTGAAGGGACCGGCGGTGGGAGCGTCTGCAGCCAGCGTTCGGTGGGGGGAGGCCACAGGAGTCGTCGCAGCGGCGGCGACGAGCACAGCGGTTTGTTTCAAGGCGTGACGGCGAGTGATCATGGTTTGTATCTCAAGGCTTCAGTGACGGTTTAACTGACGATGCCGAATCTACCGCGGAACGGCGGTTCAGCAAGCGGGGCGGGAGGACGTTCAAAGTTCAGAGTTCAAGGTTCAAAGTCGGGATGGCGACTGGACGACCTCAAGCTCGGTCTAGTGCCGCCGGTGGCGCAGACTTCCCAACGCGCAGACCGCACCCCTGCGCTGATCTCGCCGATTTGGAAATCGGCGACACGGGAGCTTCCTGCAAAACTGTAGCCGCCGACGTGAGGAGAGTCGGAGCAACCGATGATTGCTGGGATCGGGCCAAGGAACTTGGCCGGTTCGGGATTGAAAATGGAAGTGCACACTTTTAAAAGTGTGCACTTCCAGCCGCTCTCAGCCTTCGCTGTCTCCTTCTGGTTTCCCACGTCTGACGTCACCGTTCCTTGGCAGGATCGTCGATGCCAGCCGCGACTCAGTGGGGAGCCAGCAGGGCGATCATCTGAGGCGGCACCCGGAAGGCGCGGGCCGCGGCGTGCTCGACCGAGCGGAACACCGTCAGTCCCAGCACGAGCACCAAAACGCCGAAGGCCAGGCGCACCGCGCTCAGAGTGCGCGTGCGCTGCTCACTCGCCGTGGCCCATTCCAGCAGGTCGCGCAGCCGCCAGGGCGACACCGTGAACCACATCCCCGCCAGCACGAGCACGTAGGCCCACGTCACGATGACGAGCCGCCACTCCGTCTCCGCCCAGCGCGCCGTGTCCACCATCAGTTTGGCCAGCAGCAGCAGCACGACCGACAGCCCGCGCACGGCCAGGAAGTCGCGCACAAAGATGCACGACCCGAGGCCGACGGCGGCGAACAGGAGGAAGAAGAGGTTCCGCATCTTGGAGAAATCCGAAAGTGACTCCTGGCTCACGTTGAAGACGAACCACACGGTGGCCAGCAGCATGAGCACCACGCCCGTCGGCCCGTGCCGCGGGAATTGCCTGGCCCGGTCCATCACGGCGCGAGGCTTGAGCACGCCGCAGACGTTGGGCAATACGACCAACAGGCCCAAAAGGACTGAGAGTGTTGAAAGCTTGATTCCGAACATAAAACTCGCCGCGCAGCATGGTGAGAAGGCCGGCGGGAGGGAAGAAAATTGTGGCCGCTCCATTCGGCCCGCGGGTCATTCCTCGCGGCCGGCTTCCTGCACGCGGATAAAGCGCCGCAGCGCCAGCAAGCCGACCGGGGTAATCATCGTGGTGAGCGCGATGATCAACCACAAAGTCTGTGAGTCCCGCGGACCCGTCTCCGGGCAATACCGGGCCAGGAGCAGTCCGGAGAACATGCTGGCCGTGAATTTCGCCACGAAGAACGGCAGATAGGACATCGACATGTAGGACGCCTCCTGTCCCTTCGGCGCGATGGCGGCCGTGTATTCGTAGAGCCGGGGCGACCACAGCGCCTCGCCCAGCGACAGCACGACCACGTAGAGGAAGATCATCACGTAGTACGGATGCGGCTCGCCTTGCACGCCCAGCCAGTCGTGCGCGATGAGCCGGCCCGGCAGCCCGTCGGCCATGGCCTGAAACCACGCCGGCGGCATGGCCATCAGGAACACCGACAGCGCGGAAACGGAACTCCCCACCACCACCATCCGGTAGGCCGGAATCTTCTGCGTCAGCGCCCCGACGATGGGGACCAGCACCACGATCAGAATGGAATTGATGGACCACAACCGTCCGATGGGCGCGCCCTCGCCCAGTTCGCGGATGCCGAACTTCGGGTAGGTGTAATACATGTGGACGAAGATCAGGCGCACGGCCACGCAGAGGGAAAGGAAGACCAGGAACTTGTAGAACGCCGGCTGCCGCCACAAGCCGACGAAGATGCGCCGGGTTTCCATCACCGTGTCCCGGATCATCAGTGCAAACGCCTTGCCGAGGCCAACGCCGACGCGCTTGGGCCGCTCCGGTGTGATCTTCACTCCTTCGTCCGTGGCCTCAACGCCCGGGCGCAGGAAGAAATACGTGAGGAGCAAATTGGGAAGCGTGAGCAGGAGGCTCACCAGGAACAGTGTCTGGTAGGTGGTGAGTTCAAGGCCCAGCCCCGGCACCTGAAAGTGGCCGCGCTCGCCCAACGTCTGGCGGACAAAATCGAAAATCCAGTAGGCGATCCCGAATCCGGCGTTCATCATCGCGTAGAAAATGGAGAACGAGATCGACCGCTGGGCGGTCGTGGAGTAACGGCGGACCGCCGCGACCATGACCGGCGTCATGAACGCTTCGCCCACGGCCAAGACGAACAGTCCGAACGGCAGCACCAGCCACTTGGCCGTGGTGAAGGTCATCATCCCGCGCGCGAAGAGGCAGAGCGCCGAGCCCAGCAGCAGCGCCTTGCGCAACCCGATGGCATCGACGAGCGAGCCGACCAGCACGGTGACGAGCGTCATGACCGTGGACCAAGTGCCGACCAGGTAGCCGGCCCGCTCGTCGCTGTAGCCGAGGTCGTAGGAAAGCCACAGCACGAGCGTGGCATTCATCACGCCGTAGGCCAGAATGCCGAGCAGCTTCGCGCCGAAGATGAGCCACAACTCGCGCACCGCGCCTTTCAACACGGTGAACTGCGCGAGAAAGCCGGCGCGCGATTTGAGGTCGTCAGCCACGGTATCTGTTCGGAGCGCGGCTGTCCCAGCCGCAGCAACCGGAATCGGTCGGACGCCTTGGGAAGTGCTCACGCCTCGGGGACTCAGAGCGTTGCTGCGGCTGGGACAGCCGCGCTCCGTCGGTTTCGCCAGCGCAAACCCACCAACGACGAAGCGCCCTGCACGGGGAGCACAGGGCGCTGATCGTCAAATTCATGGCCGCGCGAGCTATTTGGTCGCGGGCGTGGCCGGAGGTTTGTTGGTCGCGACGGCTGACGCCGCATTGCTGGCGGCGGTGGCCGCGGCCGGGAGCGCGCTGGTCAGATTCAGCGCCGGCGGCGTCACCTTGATCGGGGCATTGGTTCCCTGGGCGGGCGCCGGCGCCGGTTGGGCCGCTGCGGCCGCCTTGGCTTTCTCGATGGCTTCCTGCAGGCGTCCGCCACGGCGCTCCTTCGACATCTGCGTGTTCATGATCGCGAGCAGGAAGGTCAGCGCGAAGAACACGCCGGCGGCATATTTCGTCACCTTCGTCAGCGCGGTGCCGGAACCGGCCCCAAACAGCGCGTCGGTGGTGCTGGAGCCAAAGGCCTGGCCCAGCCCCGCTTCCTTCTTCGGCAGTTGGATGAGGATTAAGAGCAGCAGAAACAGGCAGTCCAGGACCAGGACCACCGTCAACAAGCCAACGAGAAAACTAAACATAGATGAGGTCAGATGGAGTTCTTGATGATGTCCGCAAAGTCGCGCACGGCCAGGGAAGCGCCGCCGACGAGCGCGCCGTCCACGTCCGGCTGGCCCATCAGTTCGCGGGCGTTGCCCGGTTTCACACTGCCGCCGTACTGGATACGGACTTTCTTCGCCGTCGCGTCGTCGAACACCTGCGCCAGCACGCCGCGGATGAAGGCGTGGGCGTCCTGCGCTTGCTGGGTCGTGGCGGTCTTGCCGGTGCCGATGGCCCAGACCGGCTCGTAGGCGACGACGGTTTCGACCATCTGCTCTTTGCTCAGGCCGGCGAGGCTGCCGCGCACCTGGGTTTCGAGCACCTGGTTGGTCTGGCCGGCTTCGCGCTCGGCAAGGGTTTCGCCGACGCACACGATCGGCTTGAGGGAGGCCGCGTGCGCCGCGAGCGCCTTCTTGGCGATGAGCGCGTCGGATTCCTTTTGGTACTGACGCCGTTCCGAGTGGCCGAGAATGACGTAGCGGACGCAGAATTCCTTGAGCATGGCGGCGCAAATCTCGCCGGTGAAGGCGCCGTAGTTGTTCTCGCTCATGTTCTGCGCGCCGAGGCGGAGGTTGGAGTCCAGGATGGCCTTGGACACCGATTCCAGCGCAGTGAAGGGTGGGCAGACGGCGACATCGACTTCCTTGACGGTGGCGAGTTCGCGCTTGAGGCCGTTCACGAGGTCGAGCGCCTCGGCCACGGTCTTGTTCATCTTCCAATTGCCGGCGATGATGAGTTTGCGTTCTTTGGTCATTGCTAAAGAGGTCAGTTATCGGGTGTCAGTGAATCTGAGATCAGCCACAGCAGCAGGCGCAACCCGCTTTCTCGCTCAAGGCGGCCACGCCCGGCAGCACTTTGCCTTCGAGGAATTCGAGGCTCGCCCCGCCGCCGGTCGAGGTGTGGGTCACTTTCTTGTCCGCGCCATACTTCTTGGCCGCCGTAGCGGTGTCGCCGCCGCCAATGACGGTGATGGCGCCGCGCTGCGTGGCTTCGACGATGTCCGCCGCCATGGTCTTGGTGGCCTTCTCAAAGGCCGGAAACTCGAACACGCCCGCCGGCCCGTTCCACACAATGGTCTGGGCGCGCCGGATGGCATCGGTGAAGAGCGCGGTGGATTTCGGCCCCACGTCCAAGCCGAGCCAGCCATCCGGGATGCCGGTGGTGTCGTCCGCGGGCTTGACCTGAGCGTCCGCCGCGAACTTGTCGCCGCACACGTAATCCACGGGGAGGAGGATCTTCTTGCCCTTCTCGCGGGCCTTCTTCATCAGGTCAGGCACCAGCTTGGCGCCTTCCGCGTCGAAGAGGGACTTGCCGATGGACAGGTTGTCCAAAACTTTCTTGAAGGTGAAGGCCATGCCGCCGCCAATGATGATCTCGTCCGCCTTGTCCAGCAGGTTGCTGATGAGCTGAATCTTGTCCGCCACCTTGGCGCCGCCCAAGATGGCCAGGAGCGGGCGCTTGGGGCTGTCCAGCACGGCGGAAAAAGCATCGAGTTCCTTCTGCATGAGAAAACCGCAGGCCCGCTGGGGCAGTTGCACGCCGGTCATCGAGGAATGGTCGCGGTGGGCGGTGCCGAACGCGTCGTTGATATAGACATCCCCCAGCTTGGTCAGGCTGGCGCGGAAGGCCTTCACCTTCTCCGGGTCGGCCTTGAGCTTGGTCCCGTCTTCGAGCTTGACCTTGCCCTCTTCCTCGATGTGGAAGCGGAGATTCTCTAGCAGGATGACCTCGCCGGGTTGGGCCTTGGCGCAGGCGGCCTCGACCTCGGGGCCGACGCAGTCATTCAGGAACTGGACCGGTCGGCCCAGGAGCTTTTGCAGGGCCTCGGCCACCGGCTTGAGGCTGAACGTGGCGATGCGCTTGCCGTCCGGGCGGCCCAAGTGGCTCATCAGGACGACCGACCCGCCTTGCTCCAGGACGTAACAGATGGTGGGCAGGGCCGCCTCGATGCGCTTGGTATTGGTGATGGCCCCGGTGGCCTTGTCCTGGGGCACATTGAAGTCCACGCGGATCAAGGCGCGTTTGCCGCGCAAGTCTTGCAGGTCTTTGATCGTCAGTTTCGCCATAGTCCAAAGTCAAAATGGAGCGGGGAGAATAGCCAAGCGCAAGGTCGAGTCAAAGGGAATTAGCGGCGCCCACCGAAATCGCGGCGGGTCTGGTGCCCTTGTTTTTTTCTGTTGCATCCCCCGGCGTCGTCACTACTTTGTGCGGCTCTGTTTTCGAACGCATTCTATGAATCCTGAACTGTGCAAACAGGCTTTGGCGAAGGTAGGCAACCCGAATGTGCTGGTGAACCTGGTGTCCCGCCGGGTCCGCCAACTCAACTCGGGCGGCGGTGGCCGCAACCGCCCCCTCATTCCCAACGCCGACCACCTGGGCGCCGCGGACATTGCCCTGAGCGAAATCGCGGAAGGCAAGATGGGATTTGAGATGCCGGATGAAACCATCTTGGTCGCCGAAGAAAAGCCCACGAAGCGACGAAAGAAAGGCTGAGGCCCTCAGCCGTCGTTGTGCCAGCCAGAAGGGCCCGCCTTCTGGCTGGTTTTGTTTATGGCGGACATCCTCTCCAACTCCAAAGCGCGCCGCGACTACCACATCCTCGAAACCTTCGAGGCCGGCATCGTGCTGCGCGGCACGGAGGTGAAATCCCTGCGCGCGGGCCTCGGCCAGATTCGCGACGCCTACGCCGCGGTGGAACAGAACGAGGTCTGGCTCCACAACGCGCACATCGACGAATACGAGCAGGGCAACCGCTTCAATCACAAGCCCACGGCGCCCCGCAAGCTGCTGCTGCACAAATCGGAAATCCGCAAGCTGCATGGTCTGGCCGCCGTGAAGGGCAACGCGCTCGTCCCGCTGGCCTTCTTCTGGAAGAACGGCAAGGTCAAAGTCCAGCTCGGCGTCGGCAAAGGCAAAGCCGAGTTCGACAAGCGCGACGACATCAAGCAGCGCGAAGCCGACCGCGAACTGAAGCGGGCCACGATGAAGAGCCTGAAAGCGCGGGAGGGTTGAAGCTCGGGGCGCCTCAGCCCCAGCCCAGCAACTTGCCGCCGTGCCAAGTCAGGAACGCCAGTGTCCACGCCAGGACGCCCATGTAGAGCCACTGGATGGCCGGCCATTTCCACGAGTTCGTTTCGCGGCGGACCACGGCCACGGTGCTGGCGCATTGGAGGGCGAAGACGTAGAAGACCATCAGCGTGAGGCCCAGCAGCGGCGTGTAGATCACTGAGCCGTCGGGCCGTTTCTGTTCGCGCATGATAGCGGCCAGCGATTGTGTGCCTTCCTCCGTGTCGTCGTAGCCGCCCACGTTGTACACCTGGGACATCGTGCTCACGAACACCTCGCGGGCCGCGAAGGACGAGATGATCCCGATCCCGATTTTCCAGTCGAAGCCCAGCGGCCGGAGGATCGGCTCCAAGGCCCGCCCCATGTGGCCCGCAAAACTGCCGCGCAGCGTGGCGCCCTTCTCTTCGATGTCGATGTGCGCCAAGGCGTCCGCTTTGGCGGCGGCCACGGCCTTGGGATCCGTCAGGCCGGGGAAGGTCTTTGTTTCGACCGCGGCGCGCTGGAGGTCGAACTCCCGCTTGACTTCGGAGTTCTTCGGATAGGAGACGAGGAACCAAAGCACGATGTTGATGGCGAGAATGATCGTGCCGGCTTGGGTGAGGAACAATTGGGCGCGGTCCCAGACGTGGCGGAGGACGGTGCGCGCCAGCGGACGTTTGTAGGGCGGCAGTTCCATGATCAGCATGGGTGCAGGGCCGCGCAGCAGCGTCTTCTTAAACAGCCAGGCCATGACCAGCGCGACGAGGATGCCCAGCGCGTACATGGTGAACAGCACCACGCCTGGCAGCCGGACGAACCCCAGCACCTTCGTCTCCGGTATGCAGGCGGCGATGAGCACGGTATAGACCGGCAACCGCGCCGAACAGCTCATGAGCGGGGAGATCATCACCGTGACGAGCCGGTCACGCGGGTTCTCGATGGTGCGCGTGGCCATGATGCCGGGGATGGCGCAGGCAAATGAGCTGAGCATCGGAATGAAGCTCTTGCCGTGCAGGCCCACCTTGCTCATCACCCGGTCCATGAGGAACGCGGCGCGCGCCATGTAGCCGGTGTCCTCCAGCAGGCCGAGGAACAAAAAGAGCAGGCAAATCTGCGGCAAGAACACCACCACCGCGCCCACGCCCGCGATGATGCCGTCGATCACCAGGCTGTTCAGCGCGCCGGGCGGGAGGAGGGCACCGACGTGTTGTCCGACAAAATCGACCCCTTGTTCCAGGCCCTTCATCGGCAGTTTGGCAAAGGTGAAGATGCTCTGAAAAATGACGGTCAAGACCACGACGAAGACCAGCAGCCCCCAGACTTTGTGCGTGAGCACGCGGTCCAGCCGGTCGCTGAACGTCTCGGCGGCGACCAACCGGTCGGTGGTGACCGCTTGCTGGATGGCGGAGATCCGCGAATAGCGCGATTCGATGGCGGCGCTCCGCCAATCCACGCCCTCCTCTTCCAGCCGCCGCCGCGCCGCCTCGACCGTCTGGCGGGTGGCCGGAGGATAATGCCCACCGCTGGAGTCGATGAATTTGTCGTCCGAGAGGAGCAGCAGCGCTTCGGCAAACGAGTGGCGCGGCGTGACCGGCGCGGCAATCTGCTTGGCCACGGCGGAAACTTCCCGGGCCAGTTCGGACGGAGGTTTGCAGAAGGATTTCACCGAGACGGCGCCCCGCCCGTCCCGGAGCGCAGCCACGATCTTCTCGCGCAACGCGCTCATGCCTTGCCCACTGCTGGCCACCACCGGCATGACCGGCACGCCGAGGGCCTCGCCCAGCTTGGCGGCGTCGATCTCGTGGCCGTTCTTGTGGGCCACGTCAATCATGTTCAGCGCGACGATCGTGGGGTAACCCAGTTCAATGACCTGGGTCGCGAAGTAGAGATTGCGCTGCAAGTTCGAGGCATCGACCACCAGCACGACCGCCTGCGGCGGCGGGACGGCCGGCACGCGGTGGTAGAGCACGTCGCGGACGATTTGCTCATCGAGCGACTGCGGGCTGAGGCTGTAAGTGCCCGGCAGGTCGAGGACCATGACCGGGAGGTCCGCCGGCGCGCCCAGCATCCGGCCCTCCTTGCGTTCGACCGTGACGCCGGGGTAGTTGCCCACTTTGGCGCGCAAGCCGGTGAGCGCGTTGAACACCGTGGTCTTGCCGCAGTTCGGGTTGCCCGTCACCACGACGTAGAAAGGTGCTCCCGTTGCCATCACGCCGCGAACTGGACCAGGATTTGTTCTGCTTCGTGCCGGCTGACGCTCAGGTTGTAGCCGCGCACCCGCAGTTCCACCGGGTCGCCCAGCAGCGCGAAGCGGACGAGTTCCACCGGCGTGCCGCTGACCAAGCCCAGTTCCTGCAGGCGGCTGCGTTCGGGCGGAGGAAGTTTGATCTCACTGACGGTCGCCTTCTGGCCCGCCTGAAGGGAAGTCAGGGGTTGGAGCGCCGCCGTCATAGCGTCGGGTGCGGCACCGGCGGTTCGAGCGGCTCCACCCAGATCGCCTTGGCCAGTTCTTCGCTCAGGGCGATGCGGGCGTTGCAGACTTGGCAAATGATGTTCGAGGGCCGGCCCAGGAGTTTCACGTGCTGATCTTCCAGAAAGCCCAATTCCCGGAGCCGCGTGTTCAGTTCCGGCGAGGCGGAAAGCTGTTTGACCCGCCCGCACGCCCCCTCGCGGAGGCGATTGAGCGGGCAAACATCCGGCTTGGGACAACTGACCGGACAGCCGGTGGATGCATGGTGTTCGTTCAACGCGCCGCCAACGTAGGGGCAAAGAGAAGGACTTTCAAGGGGGGAAAAACTACGGGACGACAGACCACGGGACCACGGACCACAGGACTGAATTGAAACCCACGGCGAACTGGCGCGGACTTGGCTGGTCGCCTCCCCCAGCCCTCTTCGTGTCTCCTTGCGTTCTTCGCGGCGAACAACTGCTCCGTTTGGAATCACCTTGGCGAGGGTCGCGCGAACGGATCGAGCAACGTCAGCCCCGGCATCCAGGTGAAGTCGTGCGTGTTCCGCGTTACCAACGTGGCCCCGTGCGCCAGGGCCGTGGCGGCGACCAGGGCGTCGCCCAATTTGATCTTCTGTGTCTGTCGGAGGACAATCGCCTTCTCCACGACCGCTTGTGAAACCGGCAGGCGTTCCACGTTGGCGAAGAACTCGGTGAGGTAGAGCTTCTCATCCGCTGCAAGTAGATGGTAGCCGAGAGTCTCGACCTGCGTGATGACCGACACGGCAACGTCAGGCTCGGCGAGAAGCGAATGCAGAAAGTGAAAGCCTGGCTTGCTGGCGTAGATGATGATGTTGCTGTCGATGAGCTTCATGGCTCACGACCAGGCAACTCGCGGTCGGAGCGCACCTCGTGCTGCCACGCCACAGGATCTTGGATGCTGGAGAAGGCGTTGAGGCTGGCCAGCTTCTTCAACGCGGCCACACGGCGCTGAGATCGCTCGTCCGGCGTTGCTGCGACGGGTGGTTCTTCCAAGGGAGTGATGAGCGCCTGCACCAGTCGGCTCGCTGGGAAGACGCCTTCGCTATCTTCGAGCCACTGGATGCGGTCACCCTGAACTGTGGCTTTGAGTGTCGTCAGCATGGTTATGTGGTACGCCGGGGCGGCGGCTTGTTCAAGTTCCTTTTGCCAGTCTTCGTCTATCGGCCCCGATTTCCTCACTCGCCTCGCCCACGAGGTCGGTGCTACCGTCTCCGCGCTTATGCGCACTCTGTCGCGTTTCCGGTGTCCGGCTCTCTGCCTGGCGGCGATGGCTGGAGCGGCGGTCCTGGCCCAGGACCGGCCCGCGCTGGTGGCGATCCCCCAACTGGGCCTCCGCGTCCAGAGCGGGTTTCGGGTGACGGTCGTGGCGGACGCGGATTTGGCCAATGACATCCAGGCGATGACGCTCGATCCGCAGGGCCGGGTCGTGGTCACGGGGCCGGGCTACATCAAGACGCTCCTCGACGACGACGACGATGGCCGCGCTGACCGCGCCGTGCTTTACGCCACGCCGCCAGGCGCGGGCCAGGGAATGCTCTTCGACGGTCCGGCCCTCTACTTCTCCGGCAACGGCTGGTTCTCACGCTACGAAGACCTCGACGGCGACGGCGTGGCGGATCGTCCGCCGGAAAACTTGTTCCCGTTGGGCGCGGGCGAGCACGGCGGACACGCGATTCGCCGGGGGCCGGACGGCGAGCTTTACCTCATCGGCGGCAATGACACCGACTTTGCCGCAACACACCTGAACCTCGGCGGCGCGCCCGTGCGCGAAGTGGAGGCCGGAGCGCTTTGGCGCATCGGCCAGGACCACCGCAGCGCGCAACCGCTGGCCCACGGCTTCCGCAATCCTTGGAGCTTCGACTTCGACGCGATGGGCGAGGTCTTCACGCACGACAGCGACGTGGACGGCGATTTCTTTTTGCCGTGGTACACGCCGACGCGGTTCTACCACGTCGCCTACGGCGGGCATCATGGCTGGCGGCTCAAGGGCTGGAAGCGCGGCTGGGCGCGACCCGGCTACTACGCGGACACGGTCGAAACGCTGGCGCCGATGGGCCGGGGTTCGCCGACCGGATTGGTGTGCTATCGGCACCGGCAGTTCCCGATGCGCTACCGCGGCGGGCTGTTCGCGTTGGACTGGACGTTTGGGGAAATCCTCTTCGTGCCGGTGCGGCCGGCGGGCGCGAGCTTTCAGGCCCAGCCGGAAATCTTTCTGGAGCCGATCGGCTCGCATGGTTTCGCGCCCACCGACGTGTGTGTCGGCAAAGACGGCGCGCTGTTCGTCTGCATCGGCGGGCGCAAGACGCGCGGCGCGGTCTTCCGCATCGACTATGCCGGCGCCCCCCTGATGGAACCGGTGGTGCAGCTCACGCTGAATCCGCGCCTCGACGTGGTGATCACCGCGCCGCAGCCGCTCGAGGCGTGGTCGCGCGCCGTGTGGGTGCCGGAGGCGCAAGAACTCGGCGCGCCGGGCTTCTTGCGCGTGGCGGCGGACGAACTGATCGAACCGCTGTGGCGCGTGCGGGCCATTGAAATCCTGACCGAGCTGTTTGGCGGGCTGCCGCAATTGCAGGCGGACCTGGCGGCCCGCGCGGCCTCGCCGCTGGTGCGGGCGCGCACGGCATGGTCGCTGGGCCGCGTGCCGGGGCCGAATCCGTCGCTGGTCCTGTTTCCGCTGCTGGCGGACGAGCATCCACTGGTCCGGCGCTGCGCGCTCGAGGCGGTCGTGGACCATCTCACGTCCATGGAAAGCCCGGAGTTGGTCCGCTTGCTTCTGCCGAGTTTGGGCCACGAAGACAAACGCGTGCGCCTGGCGGCCGCCCGTCTGGCGAGCGCGTTAGCGGACGCGCCGTGGCAGGCGCTGGCGCGCGAGTTGGAGCAGGCCAACCTCGGCGCGCGGTTGAGCGGTTTCCTGGCGCAGATGTGGCGGCGGGCCAGCGCCGGACACCCCGAGTTGCTCGAGCCGCTGATGGCGCTCCTCGCGCAGACGAAAGACCCGGAACTTCGTCTCGACACCGTGCGGTTAATCATTCTCGCACTGGGCGATTGGAAGCTGGAGAACCCGTCGCTCGAAGTGATGACCGGTTGCGAGGCGGCGGCGTTGCCGTCGAACCAGGAGCCGTTGCTGAACCGTCTGCGCGCGGCGGCGCGAGCGCAGCTTCCGTCCGGCGACGCCGATCTCGACGCGGAAGTGGTGCGGCTGCTGGCCATGCTTCAGGACGGCGACCCGCGCACGGCCCGCGCGGTGCTGGGCCAGATCACGCCGCAGAGTCCGGCGCCGGCGGATTTTCATCTGCTCGCTGGTTTCGCGCGGCTGCGCGCGTGGCCCCCGGAACTGACGCCGAAAGTCGCGGACGCTCTCCTGGCGCTCGACCGCAAACTGGAAGGTTCGGGCGCGCATCCGAAATTGAACTGGAACACGCGCCTGACCGAATTGGTGCAGACCCTCTTGGGGCGCGAGCCGAAATTGCTGGCGGCGCTGCTGAAGCATCCGTCGTTCGCCACGCCCGGACACTTGCCACTGGCGGCGCAACTCGGCGCGGAACATCAGGCGGAAGTGGCCGCCCTCTACTTGGCCGCCGCGCGTCGCGACACGAATTATCCGTGGTCAGGGCCGCTGGTGGAAATGCTGTCGCTGCGGCCGGCGGCGGAAGTGCGCCCGCTGTTCCGCGCGCATTGGAACGAAGTCCTGCTGCGCGACGACCTGTTGCGGCAACTCGCCGTTCAACCCGACGTCGCCGACCGCGAGAAGTTCTGGCAGGGGCTGGCCGCTTGGCGGCTGGACGTGGCGCGGGCCTGCGTGACCGCGTTGCTGGAGTTGCCCCGCGACACGGCGCGCACGAACCTCCTCGCGCCGGCCATGTTGCTGCGGCGCTTGATCGATCTGCCAGCGGAGAGTTCCCTGCGAAGCCTGACGGTGGCCCTCCTCAATGCGCAAAGCGGACAAAGCTTCGACATCAAGGAGCCGGCTCCGCCGGCAAAGCCCACGCTGGCCCACGCCGCAGCCGTGCGGCAGGCCTACTTGCCGGTGTGGGCGTGGCTGGGGAAAAACCATCCGGCAGTGGCGCGCGCGATCGTCGCCGTCGGCGGGGACGATCCGGCGAAATGGCGCGCGACTCTCAAAGCCGTGCCGTGGGCGAAGGGCGATCCCGGGCGCGGGGAGCGGGTGTTTGGCGAGCGCGGCTGCGCTCTCTGCCATGCGGGGGCGCGTCCCCTGGGGCCTGATCTCGCGGGGGTGACGGCGCGGTTTTCCATCGAGGATCTGTTCAACGCGATCGTCTTCCCCAGCCGCGACATCGCGGAGCCGTACCGGCCCACTGCGTTCCTGATGGGCGATGGCTCGGTCGTAAACGGCTTGGTGGCGCACGAGTCGGTGGACGGAGTGATGGCGCAGACGGACGCAACCTCGACGGAGTGGCTGGACGATCTGGACATCGTGGCGCGGCATCCAAGTGAGGTCTCGTTCATGCCGACAGGATTGCTGGACGGGGCGAAGCTGGACGAGTTGGCGGACCTTTACAGCTACCTCAAGACGCTGCGGGCGCGGAAGTAGCGGGAGGACTTGAGTTCGCTGGACTCTTCATCAGCGTGAAGCAAACGGGAGGTGGGTCAAAGAGTTGAAGGGTTGAAGAGCTGAAGAGGATTCATGGGCTGGCTTTGGCCCCATGCTGGAACCTCTTTAACTCTTCAACCCTTCAACTCGTTACCCCCTCCTCCAACCTCGTCGGCCCGAAACGCGGCTCGGCGTCGAGTCGTGAGTTCAGCAGCATGAGTTGAAGTGGACTTTGCGCCGATCCGGGCCACAATGCCGCCCATGATGACGACGCGAATGATCCATCACAGGCTGCCGTTGCTGGCAGGCGGAACTCTCCTTGGCGCGCTCTTGCTGGGCGCGGCTGCCACGACTCGGGCCGATGAAGGCATGTGGCTTTACAACGCCCCGCCGCGCAAGCTGCTCAAGGAGCGGCACCAGTTCGAGCCGACGGCCGCCTGGCTGGAACACGTGCAGAAATCGAGCGTGCGCTTCAACAGCGGCGGCTCCGGCTCCTTCGTGTCCGAGGACGGATTGCTCATCTCGAATCATCACGTCGGCTCCGACGATCTCCAAAAGCTCAGTGACGAGCAGCACGATTACGTGCGCAACGGCTTCCACGCCCGCACCCGCGCCGAGGAGAAGCGGTGCCTCGACCTTGAACTGAACGTGCTTCAGAACATCGAGGACGTGACCGCCCGCGTGAACGCCGCCGTCAAACCCGGCTTGTCCGCGGACGAGGCCTTCGCCGCGCGCCGCGCCGTGATGGCGGAGATCGAGAAAGAGTCGCTGGACCAGACCGGCCTACGCAGCGACGTGGTCACGCTTTACCAGGGCGGCGCGTATCATCTCTACCGCTTCAAACGCTACACCGACGTGCGCCTGGTCTTCGCGCCGGAGCAGCAGATCGCGTTTTACGGCGGCGACCCGGACAACTTTGAGTATCCGCGCTTCGACCTCGACATCTGCCTCTTCCGCGCTTACGAGAACGGCCAGCCGGCGAAGCTCCGGCACCACCTGCGCTTCAGCACGAACGGTGTCTCGGAGAACGAACTGGTCTTCGTCTCCGGCCATCCGGGCAACACCAGCCGCCAACTGACCTTGGCGGAACTGGAGTATCTGCGGGACCAGCGGTTCCCCTACATCCTCGCGCGCCTGCACCGGCTCGAAGTCATGCTCACGGCCTGGAGCGGGCGAAGCGACGAAAACGCCCGCCGGGCGAAGGATTTGTCGTTCGGCGTGCAAAACAGCCGCAAGGCCCGCGAGGGCTTTCTGGCCGGCCTGCTTGACCCGCAAGTCATGTCGCAAAAGAAGCAAGCCGAGCAAAGGTTTCGCGCCGCCCTCGCCGCCAAGCCGGAATGGAAGGACACGCTGAGCGCCTGGGACCGCATCGCCGCCGCTCAGCAAATCGTCGCGGGTCAGGCGCTCCCGCACACGTTGCTCGAGGGCGGACACGGTTTCGACTCCACGCTCTTTGGCATCGCCCGCACACTGCTTCGGGCCGCGGACGAGAAGCCCAAGCCCAGCGGCGAGCGCCTGCGCGAGTTCCGCGATTCCAACCGCGAGTCGCTGGAACTTGGGCTGTTTTCGGAGGAACCAATCTACGACGACTTGGAGACACTGCGGCTGGCCAACAGCCTGGGCTGGCTGACTGAGAAACTGGGCAGCGGCCACGCCCTGGTCCAGCAGATCCTGGCCGGCAAATCGCCGCGTGCCCGCGCGGCGGCACTCGTCAGCGGCACCCGCGTCAAAGACGTGGCCTTGCGCAAGAAGCTCTACGCCGGCTCCGCCGCCGAGGTGGCGGCAGCCAAGGATCCGATGATCGAACTGGCCCGGCTCGTGGATGCGGAGGCGCGCCGTTTGCGGAAGATCAACGAGACGCAGGACGAGGTGAAGCGGCAAGCCTACGGGCAGATCGCCGCCGCCCGGTTTGCGCTGTCGGGGACGGACACGTTCCCGGACGCGACGTTTACCTTGCGGCTGGCCTACGGTGTCGCCCGCGGCTACCAGGGGGATGGCCGGAAGATTCCGTTCCAGACCATCTTCGCCGGGCTTTACGAGCGCGCCGCCGAGCACAAGAACAAGCCGCCCTTCGATCTGCCCCCGCGCTGGGTGGAACGCAAAGGCCGCCTCGACCTGAGCACGCCGTTCAACTTCGTGTCCACCGCCGACATCATTGGCGGAAACTCCGGCAGCCCGGTGGTGAACCGCGCGGGCAAGTTCGTGGGCATCATTTTCGACGGGAACATCCAGTCGCTGGTGCTGGACTTCATCTACACCGAAGAGCAGGCCCGGGCCGTCTCGGTGAATTCGCAGGCCATCATGGAGAGTCTGCGGAAGGTGTATGACGCCCACGAACTGGCTGATGAACTGGCGACGGGGCGGGCCAAGTAACGGTTGCTGGCCGACGGACTCAAGCGCTTGGTCTGTCGCTTGAGAGAGCAAGAAACCATTCCGCGCGTCGGAATGGCTTACAGTCGGGCGAAACCCAGGCGAGGAGGGCTTTTTCCGCACAAAGGCGGCGAAAAGCCCTGCTTCGTCCGGTGTTCGCGCTGGGAAAGCGTCGAAACAACTTACATTCGGCAAGACCCTCCGATTCCGGTTCGCCACTCGAAGACTCCGATCAAACCATCGCAACTCATTGATCCGTAGCTGATTCACCGGCCTGCACGGGGGCGGGCTGGGAGCGCGGCACCGGTGGCAATGATTCTGCTCCCCTTGCGCCACGTGGGATCGCTGGTGCTGGCGGCCCGCATTCCGGCTGAGGCTTGTCCCGAGGGGACTGGACGGCCGGCGTGAGCGGAATTGAGTTCTGGGCGAATCGCGGGAAATAGGCGAACGGCTTGGTTCAGTCGAACGGGAAACC
This sequence comes from Verrucomicrobiota bacterium, assembly GCA_016219875.1. Taxonomy (GTDB): domain Bacteria; phylum Verrucomicrobiota; class Verrucomicrobiia; order Limisphaerales; family JACRJZ01; genus JACRJZ01. The sequence continues at coordinate 19,046 of JACRJZ010000090.1, forward strand.
AAGCCGGGAAGAGCTTGGTCGCATGGAAAAGTGTTTGTGTGCAGATGAGTCGGTGACGAAAGCGGGGTCTTCCCTTTATTGGGATGCCGACGCGGTGTCGCGTCTGGAATCCGAGACCAGTTCGGCTTCCCGACCCGCCGAGGAAGCCATCGTGGCAACCTCTGCTGCGGCTCGCGTCTGCAACATCCTCCTCGTGGACGACCACCCGCTCTTTCGCGACGGGGTGCGGACACGGGTGGAGAAACAGCCGGATTGGCGCGTGTGCGCGGAGGCCGACACCGAAGCGGCTGCGCTCGAAGCAGTGAGGACCGCTCCGCCCAGCCTCGTCATCTTGCGGTTGCGGCTGCGGAACACGGACACCATCGACCTCATCAAGGAGCTGCAACGCGAGAAACCCGGCCTCCCCATTCTCGTCGTGGGCGAAGGCGAGGAAATGCTGTTGGCCGAAACCGCGCTGAAAGCCGGCGCCCGGGGCTTCCTCTTGCGAGATCAAGCGCCGGAAGACCTGCTCGCCGCCATCGACGCGGTGCTGCACGGGGAGGTCTATCTGAACAACCGCCTCACCTCCTTGATCCTCAAGAAAGCCTACTTCGGCGACCAGATGGACGGGGTGACCCGCGCGCTCTCGCATCGCGAACTCCAGGTTTTCGCCCTCATCGGCCTCGGTTACAGCACGCGCGACATCGCCACAAAGCTCAGTCTGAGCCGCCGCACGGTCAACGTGCATCGCGAGAACATCAAACACAAACTGGGCCTGAAGGCAGCGCCCCATTTGGTTTATGCGGCCGTGAAATGGATGCAGGACCGGTCCTCCAAATCAGTCGAAGAACTCGTTCCGGCTGACCCGGTTCTCGCCTAAAGCCGCGCCGGGCGCTCCGGCGCTCCGGCTCACTTCAAAGCGGCATAGACCCGATGCACGTCGTCGTGGTCGTCGAGCGCGGTGAGGAACGCCACCACTTCCTGGCGCGCCGCGTCGCTGACTTCAGGGAACTGCTTCGCCAAGTAGCGCAACTCGGCCGCAATGACGTTCCATCCGGCGGCCTTCAACGCCTTTGACACGGCGTCCAGGTCCTTGATCTCCGTGATGAAGCAGGCGCCCTTGTGCCCGGCGGGTGTTTCCTCCGCTTCCAAGGGCTGCACCTCCTGCGCGCCGGCTTCGATTGCGTCCGTCTCGGCGTCGCGGTTCGCGTCCGCGTGCGTGGCTTCGACGACGCCCAGGTGATTGAAGAAAAAGCTGACGCAACCCGGCTGGCCCAGCGTGCCAGCCTGGAACAACTTGCGCAGCTCCGGCGCCGTGCGGCTGCGATTGTCGGTCAGGCACTCCACCACCACGGGCACTTTGTGCGGCGCGAAGCCCTCATACGTGACCATCTCAAAGCTGACTTTCTCGTCGGTCTGGCCGGAGCCTTTCTTGATGGCGCGCTCGATGGTGTCGCGATAGACGGAGGCCTTCCGGGCTTTCTCGATCGCGGCGGCGAGACGGGGGTTGAGATCAGGATCCGCCCCGCCCAGTTTGGCGGCGACCATGATTTCGCGGACCAGTTTGCTGACCAACTGGCCCTTCTTCTGCGCGTTGGCTTCGCGCCCGGCTTGCTTCCATTGTGCGCCCATAGGTTGGGAGCACTGTGGGAAACTTGGCGGATGGGTTCAACCTGAAAAACGGCGGCCGCGTAAGGCCGTAAGGCCTCAGTAGAGTCCGGCTCTGGCGGTTCGCCAAATCCGAAACAAATCCGAAACTTGAAATCTCAAATCCGAAACCTTCACGGGCCGACAGGGTTTCAGATTTGCCCACTCGGATTTCGGATTTGTTTCGGATTTCGATTTTCGGATTTCGGATTTCGGATTTCGGCCTCGGCCCCGACTTTAATGAGGCGTTACGAGGCCGCGGCTCCAAGCAACCGCCTTTCCTGCCATCAACTCGACGCGCTGACAGGTCGTAGCGGCGAGAAAGCCCGGATACCCCTTCTGACCTCTGACCTCTGGATCGAACTGCTTCCCCTTCTCACCGCGCCGGGATCACCAGCGTCTGGCCCACGCGCAACCGCCGGTCGTCCAGGCCCGGATTGGCGGCGCGCAGCGCACTGAGCTTGATGCCGTAGCGCGCCGCGATCTTGGACGGGTTTTCCCCGGGGCCAACCCTGTGGGTCCGCGGGACGGCGACGCGGGTGGGCGCGGGCCGCGGTTCCACGGCGCGTGTGGTCGTCGGCGTGACCGCGGAAGATGAGGCGGCATCAGTGCGCGCCGCCAACGCTGGCTGAGGCGCTGGCGCGGAGCCGCTGGGCGCCGAGGTGACGCTCCCGGAAGGCATGACGCTCGATCGTCCTCCGTAGTAATTCTGCCATTCCTGCAACCGCTGACGCAGGACTTGGTTTTCCATCGTCAGCCGGTCGAGTTCCTTCTGCATGTATTCCGCCGTGGGCGTCTGGGTGACGGTCTTGGCCAACTCGCGCTTGCAGACTTCGAGGCGGTCGCGGGCGATGTCGGCGGGGTAGGCGTTGGGGCGCAAGCGGCGCGCTTTCTCGTAATGGTAAAGCGCGGCGGCGTAGTCGTTCTTCTGCTGGTCGTAGATCACCGCCAGTTCGAAATGCGCGGAGGCCGAATGCGGATTCACTTCCAGCGCCCGGTCAAACGCCTCGATGGCGCCGTCGAAATCCCGGTCCTGCGCGCGGGCCTTGCCGGTGAGGAAGTTCGATTCCTTCTGCTCGTCGAGCGGGCCTTGGGCGGGGGGCCAACAGCCGCACAAGCCCAGACTGCAGATCAGGAGCAACGTCCATCGCAATGAAGACGACATGGGGCGGAGCCTACTGGATAGCGCAAGGAGGTGCAATGACCCAGAGGGCGAGGAAGTTCAAGGCTCCAAGTTCAAGGTTCCATGTTTGAAGTCACATGGTCGCCGGCTATACGAACAGCCCCCGTGGAGGAAGGTGTTTCGCCTCGTAGCAGCCGACGTGAGGAGGCTCCATCTAGAGATCAGAGGTCAGAAGCCAGACGAGGAGATGGAGCCTCCTCACGTCGGCTGCTACTGCATGAACTCCGCCACGTTCTCCTTCGTCACGAGTTGGAACGGGATGAAAGCCTGTTTCTCGTAGGGCTGCTGGCGGACGATCTTCACCGCGGTTTCCAGCGCCGTGCCGGCCTGGCCTTTGGCGTCCTGGAAAACCGTCGCGTCGAGGCGGCCATCCTTCACCGCCTGGAGCGCGTCGGCGATGGCATCGACGCTGGCGACGACCACTTTGTCCTTCAGCTTCGCCTGCTCCAACGCAATGACCGCGCCCATGCCCATCTCGTCGTTCTGGGCAAAGACTGCGTTGATCTTCATTCCGTAGGACTGAATCCAATTCTCCATCAGCGTGACCGCTTTGGCGCGGTCCCACTCGGCGGTCTGGTCGGCAAGGAGCTTGAGGCCGGGGTGCCGGGCCAGCGTGGCACGCGCGCCCTGGTCGCGTTTGATCTGCGCCGCTTGACCCATGTAGCCGTGCATCATCACCACCTGGCCCTGGCCGTTGAGACGCCGGGCGAGGTAGTCCATCGCAAGGCGCGCCGACTCTTCATCGCGCGAGCCAACGAACGCGGTGGGCGCAGACTTGGTTTCCGAGTTCACGTTTACGATCGGAATGCCCGCCGCCAGGGCCTTGTCCACCGCCGGTGAAGTGGCTTCGACTTCGCACGGGTTGAGGACGATGGCCGTGACCTTCTGGGCGATGAAACTCTCGACTTGCTGGACCTGCCGCTCGGGGCTGCGCTGGGCGTCATTGACGATCAACTTCACGCCCAGCTCGCGCGCTTTCGCCTCCAGCGCCTGGTTCAGCATCACGATGAACTCGGAGGAAAGGTTCATCAGCGAAACGCCGACAGTGATCGGCTTCTCGCCGGCGGGCGACGGCACGTCCACGTTGCCCTGCTGGCCGCAGCCGACGAGCAATCCCGCCGCCAGTACCGCAGCAAGCCTTTGCGGTTTGAGAATCCAAGTCATGTGAGGCGCTTTCCCGACTCCGTTGCGGCGTCTCGGCAGTGCGCCGCCAATTCTGCATTTGCCTTTTGCCTTCTGCCCTGCCACGCGGCGCTCTGCCGAGCCGCCGCTACGCCCGCCCCGCCGTCACACCTTCGGCTCCCAACCCGGACGATACTCGCGCGACCAGAATTTCTCCGCCTCGGCGTCGCCCACGATCTTGTGCGTGACGGGGTCGAAGTGGATCGTGCGCCCGGCGCGATAAGCAATGTTCCCAAGGTGGCAGAGCAACGTGCTCTTCTGGCCTTCCGCGATGTCCTGCTTCAGCTTCTTGGCGCCGCGGATGGCGTCGAGGAAGTTCTGGATATGAACCACGTCGCCGCCCGGGCCGGTGCCTTTGGCGGCTTCCTTGCCTTTTGCGTCGAAAACTTTGTAGCCGTTGCCGTCCTGGACGAGCGATCCCTGGTCGCCATACCACGCCACGAACGGCTGCATTTCCTGCCGGCGCGGATTGCAACTGCTGTGGTCCCAGAAAATGCCGCATCCGCCAAAGTCGAAGACCGCCACGCCGGTGTCGGGCGTTTCCTGGTCGTCGTCGAAATGGTACCGACCGCCGTTGTAGGTGATGCGCCGGGGCGCCTCAACGCCGAGGCCCCAGCGGGCGATATCAAGGGCGTGGACGCCATTGTTGGCGAGTTCACCGCCGCCCCAATGCCAGCGCCAGTGCCAGTTGTAGTGAACGAGATTGTCGAGGTAAGGCCGTTCTGGAATCGGACCTTGCCAGAGTTCGTAGTCCAGATAGGCCGGCACGGGAACCACTTTGCCGCGGCCGATGGTGGGGCGCGAAGCGTTATACCAGCAGCGCGCGGAGAGCACCCGGCCGATCGCACCGTCGCGCAACTTCTGGATCCCCTCGATGACGCCAGGCCAACTGCGGCGCTGCGTGCCCATTTGCACAACGCGGTTGTGTTTGCGCGCGGCGGCGACCATCAACTCGCCTTCGCGGGCGTTGTGGCTGCCGGGCTTCTCGACATAGACATGCTTGCCCGCCGCACAGGCGAGGATCGTGGCCGGCGCGTGCCAGAAGTTCGGTGTCGCGATGAAGAGCGCATCCACCGCTTTGTCCTCCAGGGCGCGGCGCACGTCTTTCACGGCCTTGGGCGCGCTCTTCTGCGCGTCGCCCACGGCCTTGGCGGCGCGGTCGAGCCGGTTCTGGTCCACGTCGCAAACCCAGGCGATCTCGACGTTGGCGATCTGCTGGAGGGCTTTGATGTGATCGTAACCGCGGCCCAAGCCCATGACGGCGACCACGAGCTTCTCGTTGGGGGAATCCGCGGCGGGAAGGTGCGGTGCGCTGGCCAGCGCGGCACTGGCCAAAGCGGTCTGCTGCAGGAAACGACGGCGTGGAATCAGTGTGTTCATGGCGCGATTAGAAACTCGATCCCGCCAGAAGACAATGCCGAAAAGCGCGGCCACCAGGACTGCCCAGGGCTGATTCAAGAAACATGCGGAGAGGAGCGCGGGCAGCCCCGCGCGTTCCGTCGAAAATGGGAGCGAAAAACACGCGGGCAGGCTGCCCGCGCTCCTTCTTAAATCAGCCCCTCCAAGTCTGCCCGACAAGATTGCATTTGCGCCGGTCGCGGGCTGCGGGAAGAATCCAGCCATGCGTTCAGGCCGTGCCACCCGCGGGAAGCCGAGGTCTGCCGCGCTGGGGAGTCTCCTTCTCCTCTGCGGCGCGGCCCTCGCCTCTGCGGCCACGCCGTCCACCGGACTGGACCTGTTCGCGCTTTCCAACTCGCCGGCGCGGCTGGCGGCGGCCATGAACGCTCCTGGGCCGCTGGCCGCCAACCACGTCTTCACTTGGCAGGACGTGCTGCGCCGGGAGTACACCAACTACCTCGCGAAGTTGCGCGGCGCCGGCTGCCCGGAAGTGCGCGTCCGGCAGATTGTCGTCAGCGATGTCCTGTGCTATTTCGACGCCTTGCGCTTCGAGGCCGCGGTGCGGCTGGACTTCGAGTGGTGGAAGACGGGCGCGACGCCCCGCAGCGCCGCCTTCGCTGGCAACCTGGCGCCGGGTCACTTGGAGACATTCCGCGCCGGCCTGCTCAACCGTTTGCTTGGAACCAACTGGCAGGAAACGATCACGCTGCCGCCCGCCTACGGGGCCTTCCACTCCGCCCTCGTGGGGCCGGTGCTGGGCACGATGCCGCTCGACCGCTACAGCGCCGCTGCGGAGGTGTGCCGGCGTTCCAGCGAGAAACTCGACGGCTATCGCATGGGCCGTTTCGGCGAAGGCCAGCAACCCGACCCAGCGGAAGAAGCCAGATTGCGCCACGAGACGCGGCGCGAACTGGGCCGGCTCCTCACGCCGGAGGAGTTGGAGGAATTCCTCCTGCGCAATTCGCACAACGCAGAAACGCTGCGCCAGGGACTCGCCGGCTTCAACGCAACGCCCGAGGAGTTTCGGAAGATCTTCCGCGCGCTCGATCCGCTCCAACACCAGTTGCAGCTCGACTACGGCAGCGCCGCGGCCCTCAGCGCCAAGCAAGCGGAGGAATTCGAGCGGCAATGCGAGCGCGCCGTGCAGGAGGTACTCCCACCGGAGCGGTATCTGGCTTACCAGAAGATCAGGGCGGCCGCCCTGCCGGCCGGACCTCCGCGCCCAAGCCCCACGCCGTCGGCCTCGAAATGAAACCCTGCATCATCTTCAATCCCGTCGCGCGCGGCGAGAAGGCGCAGCGGTTCCGCGCCCAAGTCGCGACCTTCGCGGCGGACTGCGTCCTCAAGCCCACCACCGGCCCGGGCGCGGGCCGCGCGCTGGCGGCGGAAGCGGTGCGGGAAGGCTTCGACACCATCGTGGCCGCCGGCGGCGACGGCACGTTAAACGAAGTGCTGAACGGCCTGGGCGACTCGCCGGACGGGTTCACCAAAGCGCGGCTTGGCCTTCTCCCGCTCGGCACCGTCAACGTGTTTGCCAAGGAACTGGCCCTCCCGATGGACGTGGCCGGCGCGTGGCGGATCATCCGGGCGGGACGCGACCGGCCGATCGATGTCGCTGCGGCCGACTTCACCGACTTCGGAAAACCGGCGCGGCGCTATTTCATCCAAATGGCTGGGGCCGGCCTGGACTCGCGCGCCATCGAACTCGTGGACTGGGAGCAGAAGAAGAAGTTCGGCATGCTCGCGTACATCATCGCCTCGGCAAAGGCCCTGCGCGGCCCGCTCCCGCAAATCGTCGTCACCAACGGCCACGAGACTTTTGGCGGTGAGTTCGTGCTCGTCGGCAACGGACGCTTTTACGGCGGGCGGTGGGTGCTCTTTCCGCAAGCGGACCTCGCGGACGGCATCCTGGAAGCCACCGTCTTTCCGAAAGTGAACTGGCCGGTCGTGGCGCGCTGCGGGCTGAACGTCCTGACGGGGCAATTTCCTGCCGCCGGCCAGGCGCTGCACTTACGGGGCGCGCGGATTGACTTTGCCTCGCCGCATCCCGTGCCGTTCCACGTGGAAGGCGAAAACGTCGGGCACCTGCCTGCGACCTTCTCGATCTTGCCTACTCGGCTGCGCGTCCTCGTTCCGTGAAATCTGCCGTCAGCGCCGGACGAGCCGGGCTACGTAGGCGCCGTCCACGCCATCCTCGAACGGCAGCAGCAACCGCTCGCGGACCAATTGGAACTCGGCGTGGGCGTCCAGAAACGTCCGCGTCACTTCGCCATTCTCCTCCGGCTCCAGACTGCAAGTGCTATAAACCAGCGTGCCGCCGGGCTTCAGCCACGGCAAAACCTGGTTCAGGATCGCGGTCTGGGCCTCGCGCAGCCGTGTGATCTCTTCCGGCCGGATTCGCCAGCGTAAATCCACCCGCCGCCGCAGCACGCCGGTGTTCGAGCAGGGCGCATCGACCAGGATGCGGTCAAATTGATCGGCAGCGAAAGGCACTGAGTCAGGTCCGGCGCACCGCGTTTCAACACAGGTCACGCCCAGCCGGGCGCAATTCTCCTTCACGAGTTCCAGCCGCTCGGTGGTGATGTCGTGGGCCATGACGCGTCCTTGGTTCTGCATGAACTGCGCAATCAGCGTGGTCTTGCCGCCCGGCGCGGCGCAGAAATCCAGGATCGTCTCGCCCGGCTTGGGGTCGAGTTCGCGCACCGCGAGCAGGGTGCTGGGATCCTGCACGTAAAAGTCGCCGTGCTTGAAACTGGTCAGGCCCGTGAGCGGCGGATGCGACACCAATTCGTACACCAGAACGTTTCCTGCCCAATCGAAAGGGTGCAGCTTCACCTCGACGTGTTCCTCGACCCAAAGTTCCCGAAGACTCTTCATCTCAGCCCGGAGGAGGTTCACTCGGGCGTAGGTCTTGGGCGGCGTGTTGTTCCACTCCAGCAGCCGCCGCAACTTCTCCTCGCCCCAACGCTGCCGCCAGCGTTCGACGAGCCAGTCGGGATGCGAGTAGCCGAGCGCGGGCAGGGACTGCTTGAGTTCCTCCAGTTTCTTCTCCAACGCGTCGCGCTCGCGCAAGCAGCCGCGCAGTACGGCGTTGACAAATCCCGCCTGCTGCCCGCAGCCGAGGTTTTTGGCCAGCGTGACGGACTCGTTCACCGCGGCGTGATCGGGAATGCGGTCCAGCCAGAACATTTGGTAAAGCGCCAGCCGCAAGACAACTTGCAGGGCCAGTCGTTGCTGGCGGCCGGCGGTCTTCTGCGCGATCAGCCAGTCCAGCGTGGCCTGCCAGCGCACCGCGCCAAAGACCAGTTCCTGGAGCAGGCCGCGGTCGGCGGGCGACAGCGTGGTCTTCTCCAGTTCGGCGTCGAGCAGACTGTCCACAAAGGCCGGCAGCCCGCTCGGCGGCACCGCCACGGACGACATCGGCGCGGAAACCGGTCCAGGGAGAGGCCCGCTGTCTCCGACCCGAGCCAACGGACGCGGTTGCACGGCCCGCATCAAAAGGCGCGCGGCAATTTCTCTTGGTTTTTGCGAAAGCACGTTTCTATACTCCGCGCCTCTGTGCGTTGGCGCGAGAAGAAACGATATGAGAGAAGAGTTTGAGAAACTGGCCGCAGCGGGAAAACTGAGTTTCAAACACATCGAGCCCCTGGTGGCCTTGGCCACCAGCGGCTACTGTCTGCACAAGCATTGGGGCTTTGGCAAGGTCCTCTCCGTCGATACCGTGTTCGCCCGCTTCACCATCGATTTCCAGGGCAAGACCGGCCACACCATGGACCTGGGCTTTGCCGCGGAATCGCTCCAGGCCATTTCCAAGGACCACATCATGGTCCGCAAAGCCACGGACCTCGAAGGGCTGCGCCAGATGGCGGCCTTGCATCACCTCGATCTCATCAAGCTCGTCGTCCAAAGTTTCGGCGGGCGCGCCACCCTCGACCAGGTCCAGCACGTCCTCGTCCCCGATGTCATCACGTCCGACTGGAAGAAATGGTGGGACGTGGCCCGGCGCGAGATGAAGAAGGACGGTCATTTCCTCATTCCAGCGAAAAAGACCGAGCAAATCATCTTCCAGGAGAAAGTCGTGACGCTGCCCGACCGTCTGATGACGGACTTCCGCGCCGCCAAAGGTCTCAAGGCCCGCACGGTCGCCGCCAACGAAGTCCTCAAGAGTCTGGAAGATCTCGCCGACAAGGCCGCCGTGGCGACCGAAGTCATCGCCGCCTTGAATGCGGAGATCGCCACCCATCTGCGGACCCAGCCGGCCGTGGCGCTGGATGCCATCTTCGCCCGGGACGACCTCCGCGCCGGCGCCAACCTCGCGCCTACCGCCGAGGAATTGGCGGAGCGGGACATCTGGGCGCAGGAATTCGACTTCAGCCCGGTGATGGAGGAGGTCCCCGTCGCCAAGCACCGCCGCGCCCTGCAATCGTTCAAGCACGCGCGCCCTTCAAGCTGGATCGCCACCGTGCAGATCGCCCTCAACCGCGCCTCCGCCAAGCTCTGCTCGGAACTGGCCCATCTCCTCATCAACGAAGGGAAGCTCGACGTCCTCAAAGAAACCCTCGCCCGCCTCGTCAACCAGCACAGCGCCAGCAGCGAACTCCTCTACTGGCTGGCCAAGGAACGCTCCGACGCCTACGCCGACATCCTGGGGCCGGAAGTCTTCCGCGCCATGCTCACAGCCATGGAGCGCGACCAGTTCAACGAGAAACGCTCCAATCGCCTCGGCGACTACATCCTCAGCGACCAAAGCTTGCTGCCCGAGTTGATTGAGTCCGCCGATCTGGACATCATCCGCGACCTCACGCGCGCCCTCCAGTTCTCGCCGTGTTTCGATGACATGGACAAGCGATCGCTGCTGGCCCGCATCGTGAAGATTTACCCGGCCATGCAGGTGCTCATCACCGGCGACCAAAGCGCCAAACAGGACACCTCGTTGCTCGTCTCGTGGGAAAGCCTGGAGCGCCGCAAGCTGGAATACGACGAACTCGTTCACAAGAAACTCCCGGCCAACTCGAGAGAGATCGCCCTCGCCCGCAGCTACGGCGACCTGAGCGAGAACTTCGAGTACAAAGCGGCCAAAGACATGCAGAAGCTCCTGTCGCGCCGCAAGCACGAGTTGGAGCAGGACTTGGCCCGCGCCCGCGGCACGGACTTCACCAACGCCCGCACCGACGTCGTTGCCACCGGCACGACCGTGACCGTGCGCAACCTGGACAGCAACCAAGTCGAGAACTTCACGATCCTGGGCGCGTGGGACACCGACCCGGAGAAGGGCATCATCAGCTACCTCACGCCCGTCGCCCAATCCGTGCTCAACCACAAAACGGGCGAAGAGGTCCAGATGGACCTGCACGGGGCCACCCATCGTTACCGGATCGAAGGCATCGAAGCCCGCTTCAAGCCCGCCGCCGCGCCCAGCGCTCCGACCGTGACGGCCCCGCCGCCGTTGGAGCCGGTGCCGCCGGCACCCGTGGTGCCCTCGTCGCCGTCTGAGCCGTCCGCCCTGCTCGCAGCGACGGACTTGCCGCTGCCTTCCACGACCCTCGCCTGAACCAGCGCCACGGAGTCGCGTGGCTGCGGAGGCTTCGCTATGCCTGACACCATCCGATGGGCCATCCTGGGCGCGGGCCGCATCGCGCGGAAATTCGCCTCCTGCTTGCGCGAAGTGCCGGACGCCCAATTGATCGCGGTGGGGTCGTTGTCCGCGGAACGGGCCAACGCGCTGGCCGACGAATTCGGCGCGCCGCATCGCCACGCCAGTTACGAAGCCCTCGCGGCCGACCCGGACGTGGACGTGGTCTATGTCTGCACGCGGAATCCTTTTCACCTCGACAACATCAAGCTCTGCCTGACCGCAGGGAAACCGGTGCTCTGCGAAAAGCCTTTCACCTTGAATGCCGCGGAAGCCGCCGAAGCGATCACGCTGGCCCGCGAACGGAAGCTCTTTCTCATGGAAGCCATGTGGACGCGCTGCTTCCCTGCGACGGCGAAGTTGCGCGAATGGCTGGCCCAAGGGCGCATCGGGGAACTGCAGTTGCTCCAGGGCGATTTTGGTTTCCGCAATGATTGGAAGCCGGAAGGACGGCACCTGAGCGTCGGCCTCGGCGGCGGCGCGCTCCTGGACGTGGGCGTGTATCTGGTGTCATTCAGCTCAATGGTCTTGGGGCCGCCGGTCCACGTTGCCGGCGACGCGCATCTCGGTGCGACCGGTGTGGACGAGTCGTGCGGCATGGTCCTCCGGCACGCCCGCGGCGAGCTGTCGGTGCTGAGCGCGGCCATCCGCACCGAAACCGCCAAGCAGGTCACGATCTTTGGCACGACCGGACGCCTCGAGGTCCCCTGCCCGTTCTGGAAACCCAACGCGCTCACGCTGACGCCGCTGGACGGCGCGCCGGAGCATGTCGAGTTCCCCTACCCCAACTTCGGCTATCAGTTTGAGCAGGCGGAGGTCATGCGGTGCCTGCGTGCAGGCCGGCTGGAAAGCGACCTCATGCCGTTGGAAGAGACGCTCTCGATCATGCGCACGCTGGACGCCATCCGCGCGCCGTGGGGGTTGAAGTATCCGACGGAGAAGCCGCCTGTCGGCATCGCGTAACCATTGCGGCACGAGAGCTTCTTTCAAAACCGTAGCCGCCGACGTGAGGAGGCTCTGTTTCCGTTGGAGTTTGGCCTCCTCACGTCGGCTGCTACGGGGTCCGGCAAGCGCCGGCGCTTCGAGCCAAGGAGGCCGCTTGCCGTCTGCTCTTCAACTGCTGGAGGCGCGCCCGCAGCGCGAAGGTGAGGGCCTTGACGGTGATTTCGATGAAGAGAAATGGCTTGGCGAGAAGATCGTTGCCGCCGCAGAGGCTGGATTGGGCGCGCGCGGCAAAATCGGCGTGGGCGGTGACAAAAACCACCGGCGTGGCCTTGTTGATCTCGGTGCCGCGAATCTTGGTGCAAAGCTCGAATCCGTTCATGCCCGGCATCCGCACATCGAGGAAGATCACATCGTACGGTTTGGTCGTGATCCACTCCAGCGCGGCTTCCGCGTGCTCCGCCACGTCCGGACGATCAAAGACTTTCTGCAACGCAAAGGACATGGCCCGGCGCGACATGAGTTCGTCATCCACCACGAGCGTCCGGATGGGCGGATCGGTGCCCAGGTACGGCGTCAGTTGCGCGCCGCACAAGTCGTTGAGCAGGTCCAGCGCGTTGGCGACCGTGCGCAGAGTGGAAGGCGTGGCGTTCTTGGGTTTCTCCAGCAGCGTCTTGATGAGCGCGGCCAGGGCGGAACCGAGTTGCAGCACGGGGCGCATGTCGGCCAAGCCGGCCTTGCTGGCCACGGAGTGGACGTGAAGGTAGAGGTTCGTCAGCGTTTCCTGGCGCGCCTCTTCGTCCTGGTCGCGCGTGAGTTCCTGCATGGACATGCGCAACGCGGCGACTTTCTCCTGGGTCGGCGCAAACGAGGTGGGAAGTTCGGCGGCGGGCGGCGCCGCGGCCGAACGACTGGGCAAGCTCGCGGAAGACGGGGACGCTGTGGAGTCGGCGGCCGATTGCTCGTTCTCGATTCGCTCGCGCAACGCTCTTTCTTCTGGAGTCAGGCCATTGGCAGGCGCGGCGGTGGTGCGCGGCGCGGTCCTGGCCGGCAATTCTCCCTGTTCGTCGGCCTCGGTATCCGACGGCGCGACCTCTCCGCCCAGAGAACTAGACACCAGGCCATCGCCCGCAGTGGCCACAGCCGCTTGCAGTGCTGCCGTCGTGGCCCCGGCGGTGGCCGGCACGCCGGACAACATCCGCACCGCTGCGGAGGCCGAGGCCGCGCTGGTGCCAAGGCTCTCCTGCAAGGACTCGAGGAACTCCGGCCCCCACTTGCGCAGAGCCAGACCGAAGCCAACGATCCCGAGCACGATCATCAGGTAATGCCCAAAGCCGTTGCCCGCGTGCGCTGTGGCTGCCGGCTGGGTTTGCGGTTGGCCGGTCAGTTCGGCCTGGATGCCGGCGAGGCGGCTGGCGCTGGCCGCCTGGATGTGCTGCGCCACGGAGTTCTGCACGGCGATCTTCTTGTCGTAGCGTTGCTGGCCGACGATGAGTTTCTGGCGGAGCGCGTCGCGGCCCATGCGGTCCCAGTATTGGGCGCGGAATTCGAGCGGAGCTTTCTCGACGTCGGGGGGCAGAGGGTCCACCGCCTGCGCCACGATCGCGCCCAGCAACCCGAGCGCGAGACAAACGAGGTGGAGCCGGCAGGCGGGGTTCATGAATCAGTAGGCCGTGGAGCAAAAGCCCTCGACCGGGGCGATCTCCTTGAAGTGATTCATGCTGACCAAGAAGGCGATCGGGAGGCCAAGGTCGATGAAGCGGTTCGGATCGTCCGAGTAGCGGCTGTGGACGCGGGAGTCATAGCAGAAAGTGGCGCTGCCCGAAAAGATGATGGCCTCGTCGCGGGAAATGATTGAGCCGTTGATGCGCATTCCGCTGCGGGTGCTGCGCATGGCGACGGCGTGATTGGTGTAAAACACGCCGTCCAGCCGGTTGAAATCGTTGCTCGAAAGATTGTCGAAGTTCTCTGGGGTGCCGGACTGGGTCGGATACCTGTTAATCTTCCCAGCCCGGGTCGCGGTCATCGTGATGTCGGTGGCGTAGTTGTACTTCACATCGACAACCCCGTCGCCATCGGCGTCGTACCACGCACTGTCGGGCGTGCCGTCGCCATTGGTATCGAGGAACTTTTTCCCGTCGTCGGGTGTATCGGCGATGCCGTCCTGGCCGAGGTTCGCCTCGGCCCCGACATTCTTGAGGCCGTAGCTCGAAGGATCGAAGCAGGCACTCTTCCACTCGCTGCTATTGACCTTGCCCGCGAAAACGGACTCGCGCACCGCGAAGCAGACGAGGTCTTTGCCATCGGTCATGCTGCTCTGGACCCAGTTGTCGCGCGAAGCGGGAGTCATGGTTTCGGGCGGGGTGCTGAAGCTGGGACTGTTCTTGTACGTGAGGTCGCCGGCCACGTAGAGATTGCCGCCCACGTAGAGCGTGCCAGTGCCGGTGATGACGCCTTTGATGACGACGTCGCCAGGGATGACGACGGGGCCGTTGATCTTGATGGGGCTGGTCGCGGTGCCCACGAGGTAGAGGCCGGGCTTGGTCGCGTTGGTGTGGGTGCCGTTGACCAGGAGCGTGGTGCCGACGTAAAGCTTGCTGCCTTTGGCCGCCGCCAGCGCGGAGTAGTTGGTGAAGTTCTTGAGGTTGGGCATCGCCAGCCGCTCCGAGCCGTCGTGCAAGTAGGAAACCGGATCGGCGGCGGCCAGCCCGTGCAGCGGCACGCTGCCGGAGAGCGGATCGATCGGGGTCAAGTTGGACTCGATCTGGCCGGAGGCCACCACGCCGCCATTGACGGTGGGGCCATCGCGGAAATCGAAGTCCCAGTTGGCGCGGTTGTCGCCGTGCCCGGTGATGGACGAGCCCCACCACCAACCCCAGTTGTTGAGGAAGTACTCGTAGTCGAAGACCTGACTGGGCGGGTTCTTCTTGATGTTGGCCTGCAGCGTGCGGACCTTCTTGCCGACCTTGGCGGACGCGGTCACCATGAACATGCCCGCCGCCCCGCCGGGGTCCGCCACAATCGTGAGCCAAGCCGCGCTGAAGGAGCTGTCCGGCGTCCCGATCAGCGAACTCATGTACGGGACCGTCAAGGTGCCGTCCGAGGTCGCGTAGTTTCCGATGGGGGAACCTTGGTCGGCGATGCGCTGGATGCCCCAGTTGAGGGCGTTCTCGGCGTGGAAGTAAGCCTCGTTCCAATCCCAGCGACCGTGCGCGGCCCGCACCCGGATGCTGCTGACTTGCATGAGGCCGACGATGGCGATGCCCAGGATGCCGACGAAGATCAGGGCGTTGAAGAGGACGGAGCCTTCGCGCCGCCGACGGAGAAGTTGCGGAACGGTTTTCATTCGAGTGGCATGGCTGGAGGGGAAGGCGGAGCTACTTGTTGCGCATCTTCACCGTGAAGGTCCGGGTCACCGTGTTGGTCCTGAACCGGCTGGCACCGTCGCGCCGGCCGGTGTAGCAGTTGTCGTCCACCTGCAAACACACGTTGAGGGCCGTGCTGTCGGAACTGCCGTCGTTGGCGAAAGAGGGAAAGAAGTACAGCTCGCGCATGACGTTGGCCAGCCCGGGCCGGGACAGCACGCGCTCGTCGCCGCTGGCGTTCTTGTTGGGATCATGGGTCAGGATGAGCGTGGTGGGATTGTAGCTGAGAACTTCGCGCGGAAAACTGGGGGCCGCGCCCCGGGCCACGATGATGCGCCGGTAGCAGTACGGGTTGGACGGCAGCGGATCGGCGAAGATCACGCTTTCGGTGACGCTCATCTCCCGGAGCAGGCCCGCGATCTTGTCGGAGACGATGCCCGCTTCGATCTCCAGCGCCGTGTGGGAGAGGGCCTGACGCTGCTCGATGGTGCCTTGCAGGACCGCCACCGCCAGGAAGCCCAGCACCACCACGGCGATCAAACTGGAGATCACGATCTCGACGAGCGTGTGGCCGGCAGACTGGCTCCGAAGTGAAGGGTGGAGTCTCATGCTTCGGCGCGCCGGGCTACAGGTCTTTCACCCGGACCATGTCCATCCGGGCGGTTTGCTTCTGCCCCCGTCCCAGCGGCGAATCCCACCGCACCTGCACCAGAACGTGTTTGGTATGGTCCACACCGGCGACTTTGGTGGTGGTGAGGACGACCTTCATTTCGGGATTGCGGGGTTGGAGCCAGGCCATTTCAGGGTCGAAGACGAGGTAATTGGTGTCGTTCAGGCTGAACCAATTGGCGTTGGACGGAATTCGGATGTTGGCGGCGGAGTTCGAGCCGCCGTCGTAAAGCCGGTTGAGCGGAGCGCCGCCGGCCAGATCGCTGAAGCGCATCGCCTTGACCAGTTCGAGGTAATGCAGGGAGAAGCCGGTCACCACGCCCAGTTCCTTGTCGCGGAACATCTGGACGCGACTGAAGGTGATGGCGGAGAACGCCGCCAAGAAGGCGATTCCCACCAGCAACATCGCGACCACCACCTCAACGAGAGAGAAACCCGCGTTGGCGGTGCGCCGTCTGAGATTGACCGTCGTACCCATCCAAGCATCCACGTGAACCTGGGGCAAACGCGGCGCGCCTGACTTCGTGCCAGCCAGCGCCGCCGCAGACTCGACGAAAGCGGGCGCCACGAAGCGTCCGGCTTCGACTTCAGGTGTTCTATCGGCAATTCCCCGGAACAATTAAGCGCCGAACGCGCCGCCGGCCGTGGACAAGCCGCATCGTCCTGCCGGCATTCTTTGGAACGGGCGGAGTCTGCCAAGTGTCCAGGCAATTGGCACTCTGTCCACACTTGGGAACAAGGCGACAATGGGTGAGCGGCGGCGAAACCCAGGCGCACAACTCAACCAGACTGAATGGCCCTAGCGAAGACCGGAGCATCCGACTCTTGATTTACCTCTCAGAACGTTGGAAACGACGCCAAACGCCAATGAATCCCGGACTTCTCCGGGCTGCCCTCAACGCAGCCAGCCCGACGCCGGGCCACCTACTGAAGGAATCTTGAAACCGTGATGACTCGACTCACCAACGCGGCGGCGACCGTGGCACCCACCTTGCTAGAGACTAAAAGCACTAGTAACAGAGCCGATGTGCCCATGCAGCTTAACGCCACAGAACAACCGTGTTGCCAGAGGAAGACCAAAGGCGATCAAGGTTTCGTGCCCTGGCGCGCGTTGCGGGGCCGGCTTGGAGTTCCGCTTCCGGTCATGAATTCAGCGGCCGCACATTTGTTCCACTTCGCGCTCGAACCCGGGCGCGGACGCAGCAGCAAGGAGGAGGCCCAAATCGCTTCACTCGAATTCATCAAGCACTTACCCGGTGGCGGACCTCCTGGCCGAATCCGGCCAGCGCTTCCGCGTCGCCCCAGCCAGCGCGGGTTTACCCTGGTCGAAGTGGTGATCGCCTTGGCGCTGGCGGCCATTTTCATCACCGCCACGGTGGCAGGTTACATCCAGTCCCACCGCCAGGCGGAGTGGGCTGCCTACTCGCTGGCGGCCAATTCACTCGCGATGCAGGAGTTGGAGCGGACCCGCGCGGCCAAGTGGGACCCGCAGGCCTACCCGCCGGTGGACCAGGTGGTCAGTTCGAATTTCCCGGATCGAGTTGAGGTCCTCGACATCCCGCTGAACGGAACCAACATCGTCTATGGCACCAACCACACCACGATCACGACGATCTCGGTGACCCCCGGCCTGAAGATGATTCGCACCGACTGCCGCTGGAGTTTCCCCAAACGCGGCTTGTTCACCAACTCGGTGTTCACCTACCGCGCCCCCGACCAATGAAACTCCTGCCCTCGACTCGAAATGAGAAACCGGCCCGCGTCGCGCGCGCGCGCCGCCTGCAACGCGCGCTCACGCTGCCGGAGATGATGATCACCCTGGCGGTCTTCATCGTCACCCTGGGGGGCGTGATGGCCAGCCACCTCTACGGCTTGCGCATGGCCCAGGTGATCTGCCCCAAACTGGGCGCCAGCGACGAAGCCCGCGCCGCCGTGAGCAAGCTCGTGGAAGAAGTCCGCTCCGCCAAGATCCTCCGCGTCGGCACGGGAAGCTTGCAGGGCTTCGCCGAGATCCCCGTCAACACCCCGCAGCGCGGCAACTCGATCCAGATTTACCCGAGTTTGGAAACCAACGCGTGGGTGCGGTACTTCTGGGATTCCACCGACAACCGCCTCAAGCGCACGACCAACGGCGCCTCGTCCACGATGGTCGTCGCCAACGCCGTGAGCAACCAGCTTGTGTTCACCGCGGAAGATTACGCCGGACGCATCCTCACCAACAATTATGACAACCGGATCATCGGACTGAAGCTGGAGTTTTTCCAAATCCAGTACCCCAAGACCGCCGTCGGCCCTGGCAACTACTACGACTACTACCAGCTTCACACGCGCATCGCCCGGCGGTCCATCCTCTAGCCATGAACCTCAAGCCTGCTGCGGCCAAGAAGTGCCGTCCCCTCCCCTGCCCTGCCTGCGGTGCCGCATCCCGTGATCGTCACGGCGAGCGCGGCTATGCCGTGGTGACGGTGATCGTCATTGGCGCCGTCAGCCTCGCCATCCTGGCGGGCACGCTCCAGTGGGCCGGCACCAACAACACGCTCAACGCCCGCAACAACCAGTACTTCCGCACCGTCGCCGCCGCCGAGGCCGCCACGGAAAAGGTCATCTCTTCGTTGACCCGCGACTATCAGGAGCAGGGCGACTACGGCAACTTCTCGCACATGGACGCCTATCGCGCCATGGTGCCCACCGCCTGCGAGAATGCCGTGTGGACCGACTACAGCTTCACCGACGGCCGGGGAAGCACCGCACGAACCTATGTCGAATACGTTCCGCCCACGGAGTTCCGTCTGCTCTCTTCGCAGTACCGTGGCCTCTACGGCTACGCGAGCAGCTACCGCATTGTTTCCAACGCCCGGGAACTGGCCACGACTCTGAATATCACCGCCGGCGTCCGCCAGGACGTGGAAATGACCACCATTCCGGTGTTTCAGTTTGCCATCTTTTACAACATGGACCTTGAGATCAACCCCGGCCCAGTCATGACCATCAGCGGCCCCGTCCACGGCAATCAGAACATCTACCTCCAACCTCAAAACGTGCTCACCTTCGAGAGCGATGTCACCGCCGCCGGCCAGATCATCCACGACAAGAAACCCGGCGACCCCGTTGGCCGCAGCGGCGGGTCCGTCGTGTACGAAGCCGAGCACGACAGCGGCGTCAGTTCCCTCACCCTGCCTATCGGCACCAACAACAGCCCCGACGCCGTCCGGGAAGTCGTGGAGATTCCCCCCTCCGGCGAATCGGCCACGTCTCTGATGGGCAAGCAGCGATACTACAACAAGGCCGATGTCCTCATCCTCCTGACCGATTCCGGCGTCTCGGTCAAGAGCGGCATCTACAACAACTCCGCCATCACCGTTCCCTCCTCGCAGTACAACTCCTGGCTGACCCCGACCGTGAGCTTCTACAACAAGCGAGAGAGCAAGACCGTCAACGCCGCCCAGATCGATGTGGCCAAGCTCGTCCAGTGGAACCAGACCAACACGATCCTTCGACCGTCGCTGGGCCTGGGCGACCTCCGCATCGTCTATGTCGCCGACCGGCGCACGCAGACGAGTTCGACTGAGTCGGGAGTGCGGCTGGTCAACGGCCAGACCTTGTTGCCGCAAGGCTTGACCCTGGCCACGCCGAATCCGCTCTATGTCAAAGGCCACTACAACTGTCCCACGAGCGCGCTGGGCACGCACAACACCGCCGGCACAAAGCCCGCCTCGCTCATTGCCGACGCCGTCACGTTGCTTTCCGGCTCGTGGAACGATGCCAACGCCAACAGCGGCCTGAGCTGTCGCACCGCCAGTGATACCACGGTGAACGCAGCCCTCTTGGCGGGCATCGTCCAGACCGTGAGCGGCAGCTACAGCGGCGGGGCGGAGAACTTCCCGCGCTTCCTGGAGAACTGGAGCGGAAGGCGGCTCACTTACAACGGCTCGATGGTGGTGATGTTTCCCAGCGAGTATGCCACCGGCCTGTGGCGCGGCACGGGTTCGACCATCGGCATCTACAACCCGCCCGACCGTGATTGGGCGTTTGACCAAAACTTCCGCGACGTGAACAAACTTCCGCCTGGCACCCCGCAAATCCGCGCCCTCATCCGCGGCCAGTGGGCCATGGTGCGCCCCAACAGCACCGCCGTCGTGCCTTGAGGAGCACCACGGAACCGTCAACCACGACCATGCAGACAGCCACTCCAGAGGCGTTTTTCAAAACCTCGCACCAGCCGACGCAAGGCGGCTCGAACTCCAATCTGCAATCTGCAATCTGCAATCCACAATGGGAGTGAGTCTCCGTACGCCGGCTGCCACTGTTATGAAAGAGGCTCCCCAATGAACGCGTTCCCCTTGTCCCGCTTCCACACCCGCAATGTTCTCCCCCTCTTGGCATCCGTTGTCTGTTGCTGCCTCCAGCTTCCGCCGCTCGCGGCCCCTGCGGCGACGGCCGAAGCGATCCCGAAACCCGCGCTGGAAATCTCCACGCGTGTGGAGCGCCCGCCGGAGACGGGGGAACTCCTCTGCTGCGATGCCCGCACCCCGCAGCATCACCACACGTTCATCCTGCCTGCCACCTGGCGGATTGAACCCGATGCCGCCCGGCAACGGCTGGTCCTGCGCGCCCCCGACTACAGCGCGAACATCGAAATCCGTTTTGCCGCTTCCAGTCCCGCGTTGGTGCCGCAAATGAAACCGGAGGCGCTGCGCAAGCAGGCCCTGGATCGCTTCGTCGGAGCGGTCTTGGTGGAGGAGTCGGCCTGCTACAGCAGCCAGGTCGAAGGACGCGCGTTCGATGTCGAGTGGTCGCCGATCGCAGCCATCCGCAACGAATCGCGATTGGCTTTCCTGCCCGCCGGCGACGGCATCGAGCTATGCCTGACCACGGCACGGGAACGGTTCAAGGATTTCCTCGGCGAGTTTGGCGCCTTGCTCACCTCGTTTGACATTCGGCACCGGAGCGACGACGGAAGGCCATCCGCCGCTTCACCCGCTTTGGTTCAAGGACGCTGAGCACCTGAATCGGACGCCGAGACAACTTCGGACTCACGTTGGTTCCGTGGAAAACTCCGAAGGTTGGCGACCCCACCGGGAATCGAACCCGGGCTACCACCGTGAAAGGGTGGTGTCCTAACCGCTAGACCATGGGGTCGGCCAAAGGCGGCGCAATATATGCGTTACGAGCACGCTGTCACGCAAGATTCTTTTCCCGAAAACCGAATGATCGTGCGCCAAGCTGCCGCCCGGACCCTCAGCCGTAACGATGCCGTCGAAAAACTCCATAGAAACGCCGCCGAGCACGTAGGACAGGCGTCGCGCCTGTCTCCATCTTCCCACTGCTCGCTCACCCAAGAGCGACTTCCCCGACCGGGGGGATTCCCGTCGAGACTCCTCTTCCCGATGAAGTCAGAGACAGGCGCGACGCCTGTCCTACTGCATGGATGCGGCTCAGTCCTTCCAATCGAACGCGCGCTTCTTGACCGCGTAGAGGTAGCCCACAAAGAGGATTCCCAGAAAGGAGAGCATCGAGCCGAAGATCAGATTCGCATTCGTCTTCAACATCTCCCGGTAAACCACCGCCCACGGATACAGAAAGACCACCTCGATGTCGAAGAGGATGAAGAGCATGGCCACCAAGTAAAACTTCACGGAAAGCCGCGACGTTCCTTCCCCGACCGGCAGCATCCCGCATTCGTAGGCAGTGTCTTTGGCGCGGTTGCGGCGGGCACGCTGGCCGAGCAGCACGGAGCCAAGCAGCATTCCGCCGGTCAGCATCATGGCGACCGCACCGAGAATCAGGACCGGAACGTACTGCGTCACTTGCGAGTATTCCATGCGCGGATAGTTAAGAGGCGAAGCGCCGCCTTGGCAAGGAGCCAGTGCGAATTCACCTTGGCAGGCCCGGTGTGTTGGTGCTGATCGCAGATGGCGACGCTTTGTAGGCCGGGGCGTTGGTCCCGAACACAGACGTGCTCTTCGCCGAGCCAGGAAGACAGCTATCCAGCTTGCCCAGCCACCAGCAGAGGCCCAGCACTCCGATCACCGCCAGGGCGATGTAGAATCCCCACGGCCTGCGCTCTTCCGCGAATGGATCGGCAGCCTCCCGCTCCGCTCCGGGCGGCAGGGCAGCGACCTGCGTCAGCGAACCGCCGAACGGCACGTTGATCCTGGCCTTGGCGTTCACGGCCCAGCCGTTGGCGTCCAGAATCGGACCGAGGTTGCGCTTGCGCAGTTTCAGGTAGGCAATGACGACCGAGGGCGTGGAGATGGCGGCGATAATCGCCAGCAGCGCCAGCGGGATCTGCCACCAAGCCAAACCAAGAATCTTGCCAAAGATCCCGCCCAACGCGCTCAGCAGGGTCGTCAGCACCAAGCCAATCGCGGCCAGCGTGCCGGTGTCGATCTTCGGCTTCATCGGCGCCGGAGTGGCCGGCTTGGTTTTGTCCGCCTCCGCGACTTGCTGGGCGGTCGAGGCCAACTTGGCGTTGGCTTCAGCGTCCGCGGCGGCGGCGCGCTTAGCGACTTGCTCCTCAATCAAGCGGACCAGCTTCTTGTAGGGCGCGAAGAAGGCCTGACGGACGCTGATCGGATTGTCGATGATCTTGGTGATGGTGGCGTCCCAGTCACGGCCTTTGCGGTCGTAGAAGATGCCGTTGCGGCCCACCATGAGATTGTCGGAATCACCGCCCGTGAAGGCGGCCACGATCTGCATCTTCTCGCCGGTGCCCTTGCGCACACAATCGCAGTAGGCCAGGTAGGTGCCCGCCAGTCCGGCCATCGCGGCGTGTTTGCCGGCGTCTTCGACCGTGAGGCAAAGATCGCAACTCCGCTGGTCCAGATAGAGCGTGCCCGACTGGAAGATGGCCTTGTCGCGGCATCCGTAGAAATCGCGGAACGCAACGAAGTTGTTCAACAGCTTGAAGAGGTCGCGGTGCAAGCGGACCAGCTTTTCAAGCGAAGCGATGGAACTGGCCTCAGCTTCCAGCGACTTGTCCTTCGCGACGAGCGCGGTGAGTTGCTCTTTGGCCGTGCCCGCCAGAATCTCACGCACGCGGGCCAGCCCAAGTTTTTCCACGCCCGCGCCAGCCTTGCCTGCGGACCAACACGCAAACGGCCCCAGCTTGCCGGTCAGCGTGGCCCAATCCGTCTCGGTCAGACTGGACTTGTCGCCTAGTAACGGCTTGACGGCGGCAGTGTGCAGCATCGCCATCGCCGCGGCCCAGGCCGGGTTCACGCCATCGGCAAGGGGCAGCGGCCGGCCGGCCTCGACGCGGGCCAAGGGGAGCGCGGCGATCTCCGCATGGGTGAGCGTGAGATCTTTGGTGGCCAGCGCGAGGTATTCCTTCTCTTCGCGGTTGAGAGCGGCAACGGCGCGCGTGTCGAACGCCGCCAGACGGCAGCGCGTGAAGTAGTCGTCCACTTTTGCTTTCACGGTTCTGACAGCGGCCGCGGCGCTGGTGGTGGCTTCGCCCAGTGGCAGAATCGCCTTGTCTCCTTCCGCCTTCTTGTTCCATTCCGAGAAGGCGGCAGCTTCGGCGAAGAACTGGTCGAGTTTGGCCTGGCTCACGCCGGGCTTCCCGCTGCGATCCGTTTCGGCACCCAAGCAGGCGATGACATCACTGATGACCGTCTGGAGCGCCGGCTCGCTCGCCGCCTCGACGGGCACAATTCCATCGCCGTTGAAATGGGTTCCCGCGAAAATCCTGATCGTGTCAGAGGTGTCCTCAACCGAAATCACCGAGGCGTCGCGTTTGCCGAGGTTGGCCAGGACCTGCTTGGCCGAGGCAAGGAGTTGCCGGCCTTCAGGCGTGGCGTCATTGATCGCGCTCAAGGGGAGCGAAGGCGAGCCTTGGGTCAAATCGTCAGGATTCCTCAGACACGCGCAGGCCCATTTGGCCGCGGCGATCACTTCCGGCGCACGCACGCGACCGTCCTTGTCGGTGTCGATCAAGGCCAGCGTCTTGGTGTCGAACTCGACGCCCCCGATGGGGCAAGCCAGAGCGACCCACAGTTTCTGGTCAAGCTGGTCGAGGTGGGCAAGGTCGGCGCCGCGGTCAAGGCGGACTTGGTCGAAACCACCGGCGCGGAAGAAACTCCAGGAGTGAGGGTTTTCGGTGTTCATGGTGCTGACTTTTCCGATCATCATTTGGCTGCTGAACGGGCGGAAAGTAGCACAAGCGGGGACGCGAGCAAGCGCCCATTCCCGCCGTTCATCGCCATCCCGCTTGACCCACTCGGCGGAAGCTGGCACACCTTTGCCCATGACGAAAACCACTCTCGCCCTCGCCGCGCTCGCCGCCTCCGCGACCTTCGCTCAGGCCGCCGGTTTCACGGTCCACACTTTCAAGAAGCTCCAAATCACCGACCAGTTCTGGTGCGAGGGCGCTCACTGCGGCGACTTCAACCATGACGGCAAGACCGACATCGTCGGCGGCCCGTTCTGGTGGGAAGGGCCGGAGTTCAAGGTCCGTCATGAGTTCCGCCCTGCGACCAAGACCTCCAAGATCAAGAAAGCCGACGGCACCGAAATCACCATCCCCGGCTACAAGGGCGCGCTCGGCAACGAGAACGACTACTCGGACAACTTCCTCACTTACGTCCATGACCTCAACGGCGACGGCTGGGCCGACGTGATTGTGTACGGTCTGCCCGGCACGCCGTGCTCCTGGTTCGAGAATCCCAAGAACAAGAAGACGCCCGAGGGCACCGAGCAGTGGGCGGCCCACAAGATGATCGACTCGCTCGACAACGAATCACCGACCTTCGGTGACATCGTCGGCGACGCCAGACCCGAGATCGTCTGCAACAGCGGCGGCTTCCTCGGTTATGCCGCGCCGGACTGGAGCAATCCCACCCAGCCGTGGAAGTGGCACTCCATTTCCCCGAAAGGCGCCTGGCACAAATACACCCACGGCATCGGCTTCGGCGACGTGAACGGCGACGGGCGCGCCGATCTCCTGGAGCAACACGGTTGGTGGGAACAGCCGGCGTCCCTCGACGGCGATCCTGTCTGGGCGAACCACAAGTTTCCCTTCGCGCCCGGCCCCGGCACAGCGGGCGGAGCGCAGATCTACGCTTACGATTTCAACGGTGACGGCCTCAACGACGTGCTTACCACGTTGAATCCGCACGGCTTCGGCTTGGTCTGGTACGAGCAGGTCAAGGACGCGGGCCAGATCAGTTTCAAACAGCACACCATCACGGGCCGGGAACCGAAGGACAGCAAATACGGCGTCAAGTTCTCCCAGCCCCACGGCATCGATCTCGCGGACGTGGACGGCGACGGCATCAAGGACTTCGTCACCGGCAAACGGTTCTGGGCGCATGGGCCGAAAGGCGATGACGAGCCGAACGCGCCGGCCGTCCTCTACTGGTTCAAGACCGTTCGCAATCCAGACAAGTCGGCAGACTTCATCCCATATCTGATCGACGACAACTCCGGCGTCGGCACACAAGTCACTGTGGCGGACATCAACGGCGACCAACTCCCCGACGTGATCGTGGGCAACAAGAAGGGCGTGTTCGTCTTCACGCATGAAGCACGCAGCGTCAGCAAAGACGAATGGGAGAAGGCGCAGCCGAAGCGGTTTCAGCCGTAAGGCGCGGCGAAGGTGGGCATCCCCATGTTCAGCGCACGCAGTTCATGCGTAAGAAGGTCATTGTTCCTCTCGCTCTAATAGGCTTGGTGGCAGTTTGCATTGGGCTCTGGCCTTCGCAACATTACGACCCTACCCGCGTGCATCCGAGCTTGCGCAAGTTGGCAACGCCTTACCAGAGTGTCTTCACAAGCTACTTCTTGGACGGTGGCAGCGTCGGCGTTCGTATTACTGATCGGGACGGACGCGTTGCAGCGTTCGCGCTCCCCGTGGGCTCCGGGCCGGGGCGCAGCTACCCACGGTTGTTTGTCGGGACCACACACTGCAGCGATACGAACGCCGTCGAGATTGCATTTACTGAGGACACGCGTCGTATGCTCATTTCAATTATCGACAGGCACCAAAGTCCGGCAGACAGCAGCCACATGGCGCTCGTCTGTTTGCGAGGCGCGCCGCAGGATCACGCTCGCATTTGGGGGCGTGCTGCCGTCAGTGCGTGCAAGAGAATTCTGCCATGAGACGTGCGCTAAACAAAGTTGCTGGGCGAAGGTGGGCGGCCGCGTCGCTTAGTTCTGTTGTCGGGTTGGTGCGCTGCAACACAGTAGGGAAGGAACGCCGGTTTCAGCCAGCAGAGAACACGTTGCAGCTCTCTGTTCTTGCCGGATGAATCCGGTGTTCCGGTGCCGGGACCACCGGCAACTTGGGGATGCGTTGCGACGGACAAGTCGAAGGGGTGAAGGGTTGGCGAAGCTTCCTGTCCAGTCGCAGCCACCAGCCCGCTTCAACGTTTCAACCCTGTTCACCCCGCAAACAACTCCCGGATCTCGTCCCACGTCAGCGCCTCCACGAACTGCTCTTCCCCGCCCAGCGTGGCGGCGATGATCTCGCGCTTGCGCGCCTGCAACTGGAGGATCTTCTCCTCCACCGTGCCGCGCGTGATGAGCTTGTAGCTCGTGACCACACGCGTCTGGCCAAGGCGATGCGCGCGGTCCGTCGCCTGGTCTTCCACCGCCGGGTTCCACCACGGATCGAAGTGGATCACGGTGTCTGCCCCGCTCAGATTCAGTCCCACGCCGCCAGCCTTGAGGCTGATGAGGAACACCGGCACCTGCGATTGTTGGAAGCGCGTGACGACTGCACCGCGGTCAGTCGTCGAGCCGTCGAGGTAACAGAACTCCACGCCCTCGCCCGTCAAGTGCTCGCGCAGCAGCGTCAACATGCTGACGAACTGGCTGAAGACCAGCACGCGATGCCCGCCGTCGAGGACTTCCTCCAGCAACTCGGCGAACAGGTCGAGCTTGCCGGAGGGGGCAGCGGCGGAGTGATGGAGTGATGGAGTATTGGAGTGTTGCTCGTTGTCAACACTCCAACGCTCCATCACTCCAACACTCCGTCCCAGCTTCAAGAGCCTCAGATCGCAGCACGCCTGCCGCAGCCGCAACAGCGCGTTCAACGCCACCATGCGGCCCTTGCCGGACGTTGGGTCTGCGGCCAACACTTCGCTTCGGCCCGCTTCCATGAGTTGCTGATACACGGCGCGTTGCTCTTCGGTGAGTTCGCAAAACGAAACCTGTTCGAGTTTGGGCGGCAGTTCCTTCGCCACGTCCCGCTTGAGCCGGCGCAGCAGGAACGGTCGCAGCCGACGCGCCAGCCGCGACTGAGCTTCCGCGCTCTTCTCGCGGGTGATCGGCAACTCGTAGCGTTCGCGGAAATCTTTCGCGGAGCCGAGATAGCCCGGCATGAGGAAGTCGAAGATCGACCACAGATCGAGCACCGAGTTTTCGAGGGGCGTGCCGGTGAGTACGAGGCGATGCTTCGACCGGAGGGCCTTCACCGCCTGGGCGTTTTGCGTCTGCCGGTTCTTGATGTGCTGCGCCTCGTCCAGCACCACCGTGTCGAACTCAAACTCGCGCAGCCGCTCCAGGTCCCGCCGCACCAGCGCGTAACTCGTGACGACCAAGTCGCTCTCGGCGATGCGCGGAAAGAGGGCGTGCCGCTCCGGCCCCTGCAACGCCAAGACGCACAAGCGTGGTGTGAACTTCTGCGCCTCGGCAACCCAGTTGAAGACGAGCGAAGTGGGGCAAACGACCAGCGTAGGACAGGCGTCGCGCCTGTCTCCGTTCAGCCCCGCCAGCACCTGCAACGTCTTCCCCAACCCCATTTCATCCGCCAGAATTCCGCCGAAGCCGTTCTCACGAA
Source organism: Verrucomicrobiota bacterium (assembly GCA_016219875.1). Lineage (GTDB taxonomy): Bacteria > Verrucomicrobiota > Verrucomicrobiia > Limisphaerales > JACRJZ01 > JACRJZ01. The sequence continues at coordinate 46,825 of JACRJZ010000090.1, forward strand.
GAAACCGCAGCCACGCCACGCCGTGCTTCTGGTAAGACCGCAACACGTCCTCCAACTCGCCCAACGGCGGACAGGCGAGCTTGGTTTCGCCCGCCTGCATCATGGCCCGCTCGCGCCAAGCCGACGGCGCCTCCGCTTTCCACCCTTGCTCCCGCAGCGTCGCTTCAATGAAGCCCGACTGTGTGTGCGCCAGACGGTATCGGCCCTCGTGCTGCTGCGGGGCGCAGTCGAGCAGGACCTCCTGCAACTCCTCCACCGCGCCCGTGTCGATCACGGCGAGTTTGCCGTTGCGCAAGCGCGTAGTGCTCTGCCCGGACAGCAGCAACCGTTGAATCTCCGCCGCCGTCAACCGCTCGCCGCCGGTCGCCTCGTACGCGACGCTGAGGTCAAACCACTGCACGCCTGACGACGTGATCTCGAAGCGCGGCTCGATGCGCTCCACGTTTTGCTTCGCGCTTCGTTCGAGACGTTCTTCGAGCGTGACGCGCCACTCGCGCTGCCACTTTGGAAGTTCGCGCGCGAAGAAGTTCAAGACCCGGTCCTGGCCGGTGAGCAGATAACGTCCGTGCAGGCCCGGCCCGTTGAAGCCGACGCGCAGCAGTCGTCCCAGCGCCGCACGCTCCGCTGCCAGATCGCGGGTTGAGTAACGCGTCGGCGACACGGGGTCCGGCAGCCACAGCCCTTCTTCCTCGGACGTGACGCCGAGCGTCATGATCCGCGGCCCGTAGGCGCACTGGAGTTGCGCTTCCAACCGGGCCAGCCCGCCGATCAGGTGCAGCAGAAACTGCGGCGGCTGCGGCTCCAGCGCGAAGTCGTCGATCTGAAAGTTGGCCTCCACTGCGCCGCTGGCCTGTAATCGTGGCCAATCCCGGCTGAGGAACTGCGGCACCAGCGCACGCGCCAAGCGCACCGGAACGCGGAAGAGGTCCCAGCACGACTCCGGCAAACTCACCGGCTGGAACGTCTGGTTCGCAAAGGCCCACACCTTTTCGACGAGCACCGGTGGCGCGGATAGCTTCATCAACGTGAGCGTGATCTCTCCATTCGATTCGAGCGTCGCGCGCACCGGCGGCGCCCAAGGAGTTTTCGAGACCGCCACCGGCGACGCCTTGCCCAGGGTCACGCGAGGATGCCCCGCCAGCGCAGGCAAGAGTTCGGCGAAATCCTTCGTCCCGATCATCATCATGGCGGGCGTGTCGCCGCCAGCGAGCAGTTCAAGGTGGTCCAGCAAGGCCGCGTCCTGCTCGGAGAAGGAGAAGGCTTTGCCTCGCGGCATCGCGTTGAGCGGCGAACGTCCGCCACGCCAGGCGCCCTCGAAACAGAGCATCACCTTCCCGCGCTCCAGGGCCGGCGCAAGGTTCGGAGGGAGGATCACAAAAATCTCCGCCGGCTCTCCGGCTCCGCTCATCGCGCGCTCCAGACGCTTTCCAGTCGCTGGTGGCCTCGGAGACGATGCTGGCTTGGCTCCGAGAGGCGCGACCGCGGTTTCGTTGGTCACACTGGCAGTCGCGGCCGCCGCTCCTTTGATCACGCGCAGCCCCACGGCGACCGAATGCGCACAGATCGCGCCCCACTCGCGCGATTGCCGGCAGGTGCAGATGTTCTCGATGTCGCGTTCGCTCTTGAGCACCAGGCCGGCGCGGTAGGAAGTGCTTCCTTCCTGGACCACGCCTTTGAGCAGCGGCGGAGTCCAGTTTGAACTCAGGACCTTGTCACCCGCGAGCAAGCTGCGCGCGCTCTTGACTGCATCCCACCCAGCGATCTGGGCGAGCAAGGTTTCTGTCAACTCGATTGCCATCCGCGCTCACGATGCCCAAACCGCGCACGGGCCAAAACAGAAAAGTGCCGGCGCCGCTGCCTTGCCGTCAGGCGCTCGTGTGGGCGAGGTCCAGCAACCGCCCGAACTCCGCCGCCGCCAGCGGTATGACGGACAAGCGGGGCTGTTTCACCAGCGCGACGTTCCTGAGGGCTTTGTCGGCCTTGATCGTGGCCAACATTACCGGTAGCGCCAGCGGCTTGATAGGTTCGAGGTCCACCGCGGACCAGTCGCCTTCCTTGGCCGTCGGGTCGGGGTAAGCTTCTTTCGCCACGCGGGCCAGACCCACGATCTGCTTCTCTTCGCCGGTGTGATAATAGAGGACGAGGTCGCCGCGCCGCATGGCCCGGAGATGGATTCGCGCCGCGAAGTTTCGCACGCCGGTCCACGCCGTCCTGCCATCCTTCACGAACGTCGCCCACGAGTAGTCCGCAGGCTCCTGCTTCACCAGCCAATGGTTGGTCGTCATGGGCTGAAGCTACGACAGAGGCCGCATCTGTCCAAGCTGACCTGTCGGCATCGTGTGGCAACTGGGCCAATGGCAAAACCCGGCGAACATAGCGGCGTCCCGGCAGAGCGCCGCCATATTTCTTTTTGCCTTTTGCCTTTTGCCTTTTGCCTTGCAGTGCGGCGCTCTGCCGAGACGCCGCTACGGGGCTCAGTCCACCTTCCCCGTCGCCGCCCATTCGCAGCCGCGCTGAATGAGCTTGGCGACGCTGGGATTCTTGATCGCGGGACCGTCGTGGCCAAAGCACTCGTGGAAGACGCGGCCCTGGCCGTACTCGAGCGTGAAGGCGAGCGGCTCGGTCTGCTTGCTCCAGCTCGATTCGGCCGTCACGAGAACGTTGATCGGCGCATCGCCAAGCAGTTTGGCGTAAAGCTCGTCGTCTTGGTCGAAGTCTTCCAGGCCCTTGGTGATGGCGTGGTCTTTGTTGGCGATCTTGGCTTTGAAGACGCTGCGCGGACCGTGACCGGACTTGCCCATGACCCAATAGCGGCCGGCCAATTTGCGGAATTCATCCCAGGCCACCGGCTGGCCCGCTGCGTCCTTGCCGGCGAATGAGGCGCTGGACAGATGGGAGATGGCGAACCCTTTGCCGCCTTTGACAAAGCCAAGCAGGTTCTCCTTCGCCTGGTCAGAGAGATTCACGGGTTTGGTGTTGTAGTAGGAGAGGAAGACGAGGTCGTAGTTCTTCAGCGCATTGGCCGAGTCGAGGATGTAAATGTCCTCGCAGACTTTCACATCGAACTTGCCGCCGGCGACCAGCACGTCGCGGGTGGCTTCGGACATCTCGCGCCACTTGTGCGCACCCACGTCGTCGCCGGTGATGAGGAGGACTTTGATCTTGGCCGGCTTGGCGTCGGCAGCGGAGGCGGGGGCCGCGGCCAGGGACATCATTCCGAGGCCGATGAGGGTGGTGAGGAGGATTCTGCGCATGGTGGGGTCTTTCTTGGTTGGTTTTCTAAATCTGGGAATACGGTGTGGGCCGCAGGAAGAGGCTGCTGATGTTGGAGACGATTTCGGGATCCGTGTAACCGGGCGTGGTGCTGAGTTTCTTCCACTCTGGGTCGGCGCCGAACTGGCCCCAGTTCTTGTCGCGCTCGGCCATGTTCTCGAAGACGAGCATGTAAGTGAGGTTCGGCAGCTTTGAGCCAATGACGGTCTCGCCGAAAAACACCGGCGCCAAGCCAGCGCGACGGAAAATGGCGATCTCGCCGATGTTGAACATCTCGACCTTCTTCTTGTTCGCCTTCTTGCTGTGGCTCTCGTACGTGCGCAGTTCGAAGATGCGCGGCTTCTTGTCCTTCATGGCGGCGGGCACTTCCAGCCTGGGCACGCCACTGAAGGCGATCATGAGCGAACTCTCCACGCGCACGAAGGCCGGATCGGTCGCCGTGGCGTTGATGAAATCCGCGCCCGCCTTCTGGTATCCCTCGTCGGCCCGCAGCCGCTCACCCACCGTGGCGAACTCCTCCATCGACTGGTAGGGAATGAGCACATAGACCGTCGGGCTGTCGGGACCGGCCATGACGTTGAACACGCCAATGGGGCGGATGCCGAGACGGTTCATCGCGGGAAGGGCGGCGTCGCGGCAGTAGTCATCGAAGCGCTTTTGCATCGGCCCGCGGCGGAGATGGTAGAGGCGCAGTTCGTAGAATTCGCGCGGCGGGTTCTTGTCCTCGATGGCGGCGGCGCCCAGGGCGGTGCTCAAGCCGGCGAAGCTGGTGGCGGCGAGGGATTTCGTGAGGAAGTCGCGGCGTTTCATAGGTTCGTTGAAGCGTTGCCGAGATGCAGTGTGGAAGCGGTTCAGAGCGGGCGAATCCAGATGTTGCGGTAGCGAACCGGATTGCCGTGGTCTTGGAGGAAGAGCGGTCCTTTCTCCACAATCCCCTTGAGCGGAGCCGCGGTGGTGGGCGCGCCGTCCACCGGAACATGATCCTGAATCAGCACGCCGTTGTGCAGCACCGTGAACGAGCCTGGCGTGACCTTGCCGCCAGCGGCCTGCTTCGGCGCATGGAAGACGATGTCGTACGCCTGCCATTCGCCGGGTCTGCGGCAGGCGTTCACCAACGGCGCGAAATGCCCGTAGTAGGCGCCGGCCTGGCCGTTCGGATAGGTCTTGCTGCGGTAGGAGTCGAGAACCTGAATCTCGTAGCGGCCCTGGAGATAGACGCCGCTGTTGCCGCGGCCCTGGCCGTCGCCGTGAACGACGGATGGCGAGGCCCACTCCACGTGCAACTGGCAATCGCCGAACTCCTGTTTCGTGAAGAGGCCGCCCGTCGGCGTGGTTTCCACACAGCCATCGCCCAGTTTCCATTTCGGCTCGCCGCCAGCCTGGCTTTTCCACTGGGACAAATCCTTGCCATCGAAAAGCACCATCGCATCGGAAGGAGGGCCGCCTGGCAGCCCGGGATCCACTACGGGCGGCTCCTTGCCTTTCTGCGCTGGCTCCGCTGCCAACGCCGGCAGCGCGAGCGCGCAAAGAAGGAAAGCAACGACACTCCGGCCGCTGACGGAGAATCTCAGTGACTTCGTATTCTTCATGGCAATCCCGACCGATGCTGCGTCTCGTCCATCGCTTTCTGCTCCAGCCGCGTCTCATCAAGCCAAGAGCGCGGGCCGGCTGCCCCGGACTTCACCAGACCGGACGCTGCCGTTCAAAGGAAAATTCGGTTTCGTCGCAGAATATTTTCCCCATTGACGCTGGGCCGGGCTTGCGTTGCACTGTCGCGCATGAACCTGCGAAAACTCACACTCTTCTCGATCTCGACCTCCTTGTTCCTCCTCTGCAGCACACTCGTTGTCCAGGCGGACGTGCGGCTGCACGCCTTGTTCACCGATCACGCCATCCTGCAACAGTCCAAGCCCATCAAGGTCTGGGGCTGGGCCGAGCCGGGCGAGAAGGTGACGGTGGAGTTCCGCAAGCAGAAGGTCACCGTCAAGACCTCCGAATCGGGCCAGTGGCTGGCCACGCTGAAGTCCGAGAAGGCCGGCGGCCCGGACACGCTTAAGGTCTGCGGCAAGAACATGATTACGCTCAACGACGTGCTGGTGGGCGAAGTCTGGGTGGCGAGCGGGCAGTCCAACATGGAGTGGCCCATGAGCCGGTCCTTTGAAGCGCCGGCGGACATCGCGGCTTCGGCCAACAACCTCGTCCGGCACTTCAACGTGCAGAAACTCAAGGCCGACCAACCCGTCACCAACGTAACCGGCTTCTGGCAGATTGCCGGCCCGCTCACGACCTCGAACTTCTCCGCCGTGGCCTACTACTTCAGCCGCGAGCTGCAGAAGGCGCTCAAAGTTCCCGTGGGCGTCATCCACACGTCCTGGGGCGGCTCGCCCGCCGAAGTCTGGATGAGCGAGCAGGTGCTGGCTTCCAATCCGAGCACCAAGCGCGACATCCTGGATGCCTACGCCACACAGAAGGCGAATCTCGACAAATCCCTTGACGCCTGGAAGGCCGCCAAGGCCCAAGCCCAGCAGGAGAACAAGCCGTTCACCCGCCAGATGCCACGCGCGCCGTGGAAACCCACCGAACTCTACAACGGCATGTTGGCCCCGGTCATGCCCTACACCATCCAGGGCGCCATCTGGTATCAAGGTGAGTCCAACGCCGGCCGTGCCTGGGAATACCGCACGCTTTACGCCGACATGATCCGCAACTGGCGCCGCGATTGGAAGCAGGGCGACTTCACCTTCCTCGGCGTGCAGCTCGCGCCGTTCGATCACAGCCGCCGACGCTCGCTGGAAGAGATCACCGCCACGCCCACGAACAGTTCTTGGGCCGAGTTGCGCGAAGCCCAGGTGCTCTCGACGAAAGTGCTGAAGAACTGCGGCCTCGCGGTCATCACCGACGTGGGCGACAAAGACGACATCCATCCGACCAAGAAAGCCCCCGTCGGCGCGCGGCTGGCGTTGCAGGCGCGCAGGATCGCCTACGGCGAGAACATTGTGGCGTCCGGCCCCACGTTCAAGAGCATGAAGGTCAAGGACGGGAAAGCCGTGCTGAGCTTTGAAAGTCTCGGCGGCGGCCTCGAAGCGCGCGGCGGCGAACTGAAAGGCTTTGCCCTCTCCGGCGACGACCAGCAGTTCGTTTGGGCCAAAGCCGAACTGCAAGGGGACAAGATCGTCGTGAGCCACCCTCAGATCACGAAGCCGGCGGCGGTTCGGTTCGGCTGGGCGGATTTCCCGGTGGTCAACTTGTTCAACAAGGAAGGGCTGCCCGCGTCGCCCTTCCGCACGGACGATTTCCCAATGACGACGGCACCGAAGAAGTGAGGGACGGCCCGCCGCGCGAAAGGGCCTCATGAGCGCCGTCGCTCCACCGCCCGCCGCCAGACGACGCGTCCTCATCGTGGACGCGCATCCGGTGTTTCGCGACGGCCTCCGCGCGTGGCTGGAGCGGCAACCGGACTTGGAATGCTGCGGCGAGGCGCACGACACCGCGTCCGCTCTTGCCGCGATGGCCGCGCACCGGCCTCACCTCGTCACCGTCGAACTCCGGCTCAAGGCGGAAGATGGGCTGGAACTCGTCAAGTCGATCCGCACGCAATCGCCGCAGACCTTGGTCCTCGTCGTGGCCCAGCAGGAAGAACTCATTTACGGCGACCGCACGCTGCGCGCCGGGGCGCAAGGCTACGTTTCCAAAGACCGGCCTGGCGCGGAAATCCTGGCCGCCATCCGCGCCATCCTGAACGGGGAAATCCACGTCAGCCAGCGCCTCGCGGCCGTCATGCTCCGCAAGTTGTGGCGGGGCGTGCCCGCCGGAGAAAGCGACCGGGTGCTCTCCGAGCGTGAAACGCAGGTCTTCCAACTCCTCGGCTCCGGCTACGGCTCGCGGGAGATCGCGCGGCGCCTGCGGCTGAGCATCAAGACGGTCGATAACCACCGCGATCACATCAAGACCAAGCTCCACCTCAAAGACGCCACCAGCCTCATCCATGCCGCCACGCGCTGGGTGGAAGGCCGCCTGGAAACCGTGCCGCCCAAACCAAAACGATGAAGAGCAAATCCTGCGGCCACTGCGCGACGCCCTGGCTGGCGAATCTCGGGAGAGGCTTTCAAGCCCCCGTCCCCGCCCGGATGTTTCTCAGGGCACGTCGTAGCGCAGGCTTTCCAGCCTGCCGTGTCGCAGGTTTTCTAACCTGCGGGCGTTCTGTATTACCCCGCACCTTGCCGACTGAAAGTCGGCGACACGGCAGGCTGGAAAGCCTGCGCTACGACAAGCCGTGGGAAATAGCCAGGTCAGCGGCTCGGCAGAACGCCGCCCTCTTCTTGGTCCTTTGCCTTCTGTCTTCCGCCTTGGCTGCCGCTCCACCAACGGTGACGGTGTCCGATCCAGTTGACTTCGCTCGTAGCCGCACAGTTCCGGTCAGTCTCGACCGCGGCAATGCGCCGGGCTTCCCGACCCCGTTCGAGCAAACCTCTCGCTTCATACGACTGACCGAAGCAGGCGGCGACGCCACGATTCCTCTGCAATACGAAGCAGACTCGTCAGCTTCAGGTAACGGAAGAATCTGGTGGCTTCAGCCGCCTTCGACGACGAGAGAACGCCGCTTCACTCTTGAAACGAATGCCGCGCCGGCCGCCGCCGCGCTGAGCTTCGTTCACTCACCGCACAAGGATTTCTACGATCTCAAGGAAGGCCCGCAGACCGTCTTCCGCTACAATCACGGGACCGTGCCCGTGCCGCCAGGCATCGGCACCAACTTTGCCCGCGGCGACTACATCATGCCGCTGTTTGGGCTGAACGGCGAACTGGTCACGGACGATTACCCGAAGGACCACCCGCATCACCGCGGCCTCGGCTGGTCGTGGCCCGTGACGCGCTGGGGCCTCGAGGTCCGCGACATCTGGGCCGTCAGCGGCGTCTGGGCGCGCCCGCAGCAGATTCGCCGGCTCGAAACCGGCCCCGTCTTCGCGCTGCTCGAAGCCGACAGCGTCTGGAAGTGGGGCGACACCCAGCCCATCGTCCACGAGCGCGTGCTCCTCCGCGCATTTCGCCGCGCGGGCGACAGCCGCTTCATTGATGTCGAGGTCCAGCTTCGCGCGCTGGCCGACGGCGTGGCCATTGGCGGGCGGCCCCACGGCGGCTACGGCGGCTTTGGCGTGCGCGCCCAGCCGGCCGACCGGCGCGCCATCACGTTGCACACGGACCCGCCCGAAGCCAGCCCTCGGCGCTCGTGGCTGGACTACTCCGGCGTGTTCAAAGGCGCGAACACCCCGTCCGGTTTGGCGATCTTCGAACACACCGGGAACCTCTTTTATCCGAACCAACTGCTCCAGTATCCGGAACTCAACTACGTCATGCCCGCGTTCCCCGGCGAACGTGAAGTGCCGCTCTCGCGAGAGAAGCCGCTCGTCCTCAAGCATCGCCTCTGGATTCACACCGGCATGGCAGACGCGAAGAGCTTGGCCGAAGTCTGGTCCAGCTACGCCAAGCCGCCACGGGCTGCGTTCGCGAAGTAGGCCGGAGAACCTCTTTCCGAATCGTAGCAGCCGACGTGAGGAGGCGCCATTCAGAGGTCAGAAGTCAGAAGTCAGAGATCAGACAGAAGAAATCAGAGCCGCAGGATTCCTGAGCTCGTGGAAATGACGTGGCCCGCCCAGTGAGGGCACCGGGCCTACAGGGTCGCGCGAGAGCTGTAGGCCGGGGCCCCAGACCCGGCGATTAGGGACAGCGTGTTCCACGCGGCCTCAACTCCTAGCCGTGGGGTCAGGAGTCCTGAGCCTGCTCACGTCGGCGGCTACGGAGTTCTGCCATCATCTCTCGGACTTCGACCCGCACAGAGTCTGAAGAAGTCGTTGCCAGCGCCCGTCGAACACGAAAAGCAATCACGAAAAGCAATCAGCCATGAAAGACACCGCCAATCTCACCCGCCGCGACTTTCTCCAGAAGGCCGCCACCATCACCGCCATCGGTTTTGCCGCGCCGCCGTTGCTCGCCGCTGACGCTCCCGCGCCGGCGAAAGCCGTCTCTCCCAACAGCCGCATTCACCTCGGCATCATCGGCTGCGGCGGCATGGGACGCGCGAACCTCGGCGCCTGCGCCAGCCAGCCCGACGTGGTCGTGACCGCGGCGTGTGACGTTTGGGAAGCGCGGCGCGACGCCGTGGTCGAGCAGTTCAAAGGCACCTGCAAAGGCTACCGCGACTTCCGCGAGATGCTTCGGCAGAAGGACCTCGACGCGGTCATCATCGCTACGCCGCCGCACTGGCACGCGCTCATCGCCATCGCCGCGTGCGAGGCCGGCAAGGACATCTACCTCCAAAAGCCGATGACGCTGCATCTCGGCGAGAGCCTGGCCGTGCGCAACGCCGTCAAGCGGCACAACCGCATTTCCCAAATCGGCACGCAGATTCACGCCACCGAGAACTATCGGCGCGTTGTCGAGTTCATCCGCTCCGGCCACCTGGGACCCATCGGCGTGGTGCGCACGTTCAACGTCCAGAACCAGCACCCGAAAGGCATCGGCGCCGCCACGCAGAAGACGGCACCGGAGGGACTGGACTGGGACCTCTGGTGCGGCCCGGCGCCGCTGCGCGAATTCAACCGCACGCTGGCGACCGACGCTTTCTATCACAGCTCGTGGATGGACTACAGCGGTGGCTGGACGCCCGGCATGGCCCCGCACATCATCGACCTGCCGGTGTGGGCGCTGGACCTCGGGTTTCCGCTCAACACCAGCGCGTCCGGCGGACGCTTCGTGCTCAAGGACGACGGCGACGCTTATGATCACCACGAGGTCCTCTGGCAGTATCCCAATTGCACGATGACCTGGATGTCTTCGATGACGAACAGCTACGGCTTTGACCTTCACGGCGAGCCGAAGCCACAGCGCCGCCTGGGCATTTACTTCCACGGCGCGAACGGCACGATGTTCGCCAACTACGGCATGTTCAAGATCGTGCCCGAAGGCGACAAAATGAAAGGCCAGCCGGAAGTGCCGAAGTCCATTCCCCCCTCCCCCGGTCACGAGCGCGAGTGGCTCGACTGCATCAAGTCGCGCCAGCAACCCAGCGTGAGCGTGTTCTACCATGTCAAGGTGGACGTGCCCATCGTGCTGAGTCTGCTCTCGCTCAAATTGGGCCGCTCCATCCGCTTCGATCCGGCCACGGAGTGGATCGTGGGCGACGCCGAAGCTGCGCGGCTGGCGGTTCCGAAGTATCGCGCCCCGTGGAAGTTCCCGGAGAATTACCTGAAAGCCTGACGGCCTCCATGAGCGGACCCTGCCGTTGTCTGGGCACATCCAAATCGAATACGCAGACCTGGAACCGCGTCCAGCAAACCAACAACTGCAAACCGAACACACCAATATGAAACGTCGCCAATTCCTCCAATCCGCCGCCTTCATCGGGGCCGGAACGCTCATCCTCCCGCGGACCACGCTTTTCGGCGCGAACGCGCCCAGCAACAAGCTCAACATCGCTCTCATTGGCACCTGGGGCCGGGGCGAGGCCCACTTCGGCTCCATCTCCACCGAGAACGTCGTGGCCCTCTGCGACGTGAACGAGGAGCACCTGGCATTCGGGGCCAGGAAGTTTCCCAATGCGAAGACCTATGTGGACTGGCGCCAATGCCTCGACCAAAAGGACATCAACGCCGTGGTCTGCTGCACCGCGGACCACACGCACGCTTTCGTGGCCAACTGGGCGATGAACCGCGGCCAGCACGTTTATTGCGAAAAGCCGCTGGCCAACAGCGTGGAGGAGGCCCGCGTCGTCCGCGCCAACTTCCTCAAGAACAAAACCAAGCTGGCCACGCAATGCGGCACCCAGCGCCATGAGCACGAGAACTTCAACCGCGTGCGCGAGTTGATCCGCGACGGCGCCATCGGCGAGTTGGAATCCGTCTGCGCTTGGGGCGACCGCCAGATTCCCCGGCCCGGCTACCTGCCGGCGGAAGGCGAGCCGCCCAAGCACCTGCACTACGATCTGTGGATCGGGCCTTCGCCCATGCACCCGTACAATCCGGGTTACTTCAAGGGCGGGCCGGGCATGAACTGCCTTTCCTGGAACATGTATTGGGACTTCGGCAGCGGCCAAGTGGGCGACATGGGCAGCCACACGATGGACCTGGCCTGGAACGCCATCGACCCCACGCTTCCGACTTCTGCTGAAGCCAAGGGCGATCCCGTCCATCCCGAGGTCACGCCGGTCAAACTGCAAATGCACTTCGAGCATCCGGCCAACGACTGGCGGCCCGCCATCCGCGTTTCCTGGTATCAAGGGAAGGTCTTCCCGGAAAACCCCGTGTCGTACGTCGATCTGACGAAGGTTGGGCACGGCGCCATGTTCGAGGGCAGCAAAGGGTTCCTGGTTTGCGATTTCACTTCCCGGGTGTTGCTCCCTGGCCGCAAAGGCGGCGACCTGACCTACTACAAGCCGCGCCCCAAGGACGCGCTGCTCCCGCCGATGGGCGGTTTCCAGAAGCAATGGATCACCGCCTGCAAGGGCGACCTCAAGACCTCCTGCGACTTCGAGTACAGCGGCAACATGATCGAGCAGATGATGCTGGGCCTGGTCGCTTACCGCGTCGGCAAGAAGATCAAGTACGACGGCGCTGCCGGCAAAGTCATCGACCACCCGGAGGCCAACGAACTTCTGAGCCGCAAGTATCGTCCCGGCTGGACGCTGAACGGGTAGCGGCAGACGGACTCTGCATGACTTTGCGGGCGTAGCGGCGGTTTTAAATCGCCTCTCCAGGCGAGCTTCACATTTCGGTCTCAGTTGATCTGCACGGCCGGGGTGCGTTTGCTGTCGCTCACGTGGACTTGCGACCAGTCCCGAATGGTCAGCAGTTCCACCGCGTCGCCCCTCTTCACTTCAACCCCGTAACGGCGGATGGCGAGGATTTGCGCGCCCTCAATCTTGTCACCGACGTGGAGGCCCTGATTGTTGATGATGGTACTCGCCTCGGCCTGACCTGGCGTGATCACGATGGCCTGCAGCCGCAGCGGCGGGGCTTCGGGCGCTTCGCGGCCGTTCGTCTGCCGAAGCCATTCCGAGAGACGAGCCACTTGCTTGGAGTTCCGCGCCATCTCCTCGAGGTCCGACAGCGGACAGAGGAACGGCGTCAACCCGGCCATGATCAACAGCACCGCCCCCCAGAACCGGAGGCTGAACAAGGGGAACACTTCGCGCGCCTCGCCCACACCCCGGCGGTAGCGTTGGAAGCGGTCAAACAAGATGATCAACTGTCCCGCGACCAACGCCGCCAAACCTACGCAGCCCAGGCCGAGCGCGATGTGCTGTTTGTTGGCTTGGAAGTAACTGTTGCCGCTGATGAAGACCGTGTGAAGGATGCAAAAGGCCGAAACCAGAGCCAGACCGAATCCGAGTGCTGTCTTCTTCATAATTTGCTCAGACGTTGAGGTTCATTTCGTGGGGCTGCGCTGGCCAGGTAAAACGTGCCGCTGCCCTCCAGGTGCGATGATGTGCGACAGCCGACCCCTTGAACCCAAGCCGCCCGTACGACCCTCGGCAATGGCTGCTTCATCCCCGGCGTGTCGCCCACACGACCGCCTCAGGCACGAACCCAGACCAACAGGCCACAGACTGTTCCATTTCTTAGCAGCCCCCATACCATCTGACGGCAGGAGCCGTGGCCGGAGAATGGCGGACTCTCCGGCGCGTTTCATGGATGAGGCGAATCTCCCGCTCGTGAACTCTCCGGGACCGCGCGCGTCCTTCCTCCAAAACCGGGCACGCGTCCAAACCGTTGATTCTGGCCGCTGGAAACGCGCTCCTCGATCAGTCCAGACCGATCTTCGCGTGCCGAATGCTCTTTCGCCTGAACACCACTTCAAGCTCCTTTCGTGTGGCGAACTGTTTTCGTTGGAGTCAAAACCCGGGCAGATTTCAAAGCCGATGACGCCCGCCGTTGGACACAATGGCTGGTTGGTGCCTCAGACTGTGCCAGCCCAGGCGGTTGCGCGCCAGTTTGCCGCAGGCCGCGCGCGACCGCTCAGAGACAGGACCACGGCAGGGCCGTGATCTGGTCGTGCAGTTGCAGCGGGCGCGGGCAGCGGCAGATGACGTAGCCCCGGTCGGCTTGTTTGGGCTTCTCGTCCAGAAACGTGCGCAGATGCCGGGCGTCATTGAGCGTTGGATTCTCCGTCCACTTCACTTCGATGGGGGTCAGTTTGCCCGCGTGTTCGATGATGAAATCCACTTCGGCGCCATCTTTGGATCGTTGGTGGTAGAGACGGCCCTCGCCGAGGTATTGCAGACGCTTCCACAGTTCCAGCCCCACCCACTGCTCGAACAGCGGCCCCGGATTCGCCTTCACCATGTCCGACGACGGCGTCAACCCCGCCGCCGCGTGCCGCACCCCGAGATCGAAGAACAGGAACTTGGGCGTGGAGAGCAGGTTTTTGCGCGGGCTTTTGGCGTAGGCCGGCACGGACACGCCGATGAACATGTCTTCCAACAGTTGGTAATAGACCTTCACGGTCGGCTGGGAGATGCCCGCCTCCTGGGAGATGTTCGCGTAGTTGAGGATTTGGCCCGACTCCGCCGCCGCCAGTTGCAGGAAGCGCACGAACGCGCCCCAGTTCTTCACCAGCGCCTCGCGGCGGATCTCCTCCTCCAGATGCACGAACGCATAGGCTTTCAGCAGGCCCGCCCGGTCCTGCTTTTCCGCCGCCACGATGCCCGGCAGCGCGCCGTAAGCCAGCCGCGCCGCCAAATCCCAGGCCGGGAAAGGCCGCGCCGGCGCCGGCCCCTCGCTCCAGGCAAATGGCAGGGGCGACGGCGCGCGAGGCAGTCTTCCCGCGCCAGTCGGATGCTCCGCCAGCGTCAGAGGAAAGAGGTGATGCACCAGGCTGCGTCCCGGCAACAGGTTTGCGCCCGTCAACCGCAACTTGCGCGCGGAACTGCCGCACAGCACAAAACGCCAGCGCGTCTTGTCGCTGTCGTAGAGGAACTGGACCGCGTCGAAAATCGCAGGCACGGACTGGGCTTCGTCCACGAACACGAACTGGCCTTTCCGGTTCGCGGGCAGGCTGCGGCAGGCGGCGGCGAACTCGCCGGGATTGGCCAGATGCCGCGACCGCTCCTGCGGGTCGGCCAAGTTGAAACGCAGCGTCTCGGGCGGAAGCAGGCCGTTCAGGAGCGTGGATTTGCCCGTCTGCCGCGCGCCGAACAGCAAGTGGACGTAGGGCCGGCTCAAGCGGCCCTGCAACGTAGCGGCATACCATCGGTCAAACATGCGGTTAGTCTATGTCGCCCTTTTCTAAGTTCAATCTTAGATTTCTCGCCGCAGCAGCACCCTGACTGGCGCAGCACGAGTGAGCGACGGTGCCGCGGAAACCCGTTGGCTTTCGTCCTCCGTCTCCGATAATCTCGCGCCCGCAGAAAGCCAATGAACGAACGCGAAAGGCACGACCGATGGCGGACCAGGATTTTCAATACGACGTCTTCCTCAGCCACAGCGCGAAGGACAAGACAGTGGTGCGCCCGCTGGCGGAGCGGTTGCGGCAGGACGGGCCGCGAGCGAAGGCAGAAGGTAGAATGCAGAAGGCAGAAATTCTTCATTCTTCATTCAACATTCTCCCTTCGCTTTGTGCATTCGGCTCGGACTGGGCGCAGTTGCTGACGCACTCTCAACCCTCAACTCTCAACCCTCAACCACCTGGCGCCCCGCTGAACCAGGAGCGCCGCTTCATTCCCCTGCGGCTCAACGACGCCCTACCGCGCGGTCCAGAGGGAAGACTCGATTTCCGAATCACCGATTCGGAAAACCGCGCAAACTACTTCTTGCCTCCACCATGACGCCCGCGCGCTCCAGCACAACCCCGGCCCATGCGCCTGCCTACCCGCTGCTGCTGCGCCGACTCGTCACGCTGCTCGAAGACGCCCGGCGCGCTTCCGCCCGCACCGTCAACGTCATCATGACCGCGACCTACTGGCAGGTCGGGCGGCACATTGTCGAGTTCGAGCAGGCAGGGCAACGCCGCGCCGGTTACGGTGAGCAACTCCTCGCGCGCCTTTCCGCCGATTTGACCAAACGCTTGGGGCGGGGTTTCTCCACCGACAACCTGGAGACGATGCGGCTATTCTATCTGGCCTACCCGTCCGCCTGCACGATTTCCGAGACACCGTCCCGGAAATTGCTGTCAGTAGATTCAGGTGCGGCGGCCACAGACATTTCCGAGACGGTGTCTCGGAAATCCAGCCTCACGCGCCTCGCCAATAGATTTCCCCTCTCCTGGTCGCACTATGTCCTGCTCCTGCGCCGCTCCCGCTCGCCCGAAGCCCGTGCCTTCTACGAGACCGAAGCTCTGCGCGGCGGCTGGTCCGTGCGCCAGCTCGACCGCCAGATGTCCACCCTTTTCTACGAACGCACCGCCCTCTCGCGCCACAAAGCCGCCATGCTTCGCCAAGGCGCGCGCCCGCGCCCGTCCGACCGCGTCACGCCCGACGAAGAAATCAAGCACCCGCTCGTGCTCGAATTCCTCGGCCTCAAGGACGAATACTCCGAAACCGAACTCGAGGCCGCCCTCATCCGGCACCTTGAAGCCTTCCTGCTCGAACTCGGCGGTGACTTTGCCTTCATCGGACGCCAGCGCCGCCTCCGCATCGGCGGCCAATGGTATCGCGTGGACCTCCTGTTCTTCCACCGGACGCTGCGTTGCTTGCTGGTGATTGATCTCAAAATCGAACCGCTCACCCACGCCGACGCTGGCCAGATGCATCTGTATTTGAACTACGCCCGCGAACACTGGACGCGCCCCGGCGAGAATCCGCCCGTCGGCCTCATCCTCTGCTCCGAAAAGGACCACGCCGTCGCCCGTTACGCGCTGGCTGGCCTTGACAACAAGATCCTCTCCGCCGAATACCGGCTCGCTCTGCCACCGGAAACAGCCCTCGTCGCCGAACTCGAACAAACCCGCCGCGCCTTGGAAACCCAAAGGGCAGTCCAAAGCCACCTGCGCCGCGCAAGGAAGTTCAAACGCTGACTCAACCCTCAACGCCCAAGCCATGAGCGCCGAAGCCTTCACCCACGACGTCTTCCTCTGCCACAGCGCGAAGGACAAGGCGGTGGTGCGGCCGCTGGCGGAGCGGTTGCGGCAGGACGGGCTGAAGCTGTGGTTCGATGAATGGGTGCTCAAGCCCGGCGACAGCATCCCGGCGAAGATCGAGGAAGGGCTGGAGCACTCGCGCGTGCTGGTGCTCTGCATGTCGGCCAATGCGTTCGGCTCGGACTGGGCGCAGTTGGAGGCCGGCACGTTCCGGTTCCGCGACCCGCTGAACCTAGGTCGCCGCTTCATTCTCCTGCGCTCGACCTCGCTCCGATCAGAGGCTCCTTGTCGGAACTCCTTCACACTGATCGCTGGCAGCGTTGATTTGCGCAATCGACAGGCGTGGCAGGAGGCGATCTTAGCCTTGTCAGACGTCTAGGGGAGGCCAAACGCATCAAGACGTGCTGGTGAAAAGAACGAGGCCTCACCCTCGGGTCTCAAGACTTGCGTGGGAATAATCTGTCTTCCGAAAACGTGAGTCAACCGACTGAACAGAAACAAACGCTTGGGCGAGGAGCAGATTCGCAGCAGCCGTTGGATGAATGCAGCATCTTCCCGGTACCGCGCCAGCAAGCGCTTCTTGATGTCGTCACGAACGGCATTGCGCAGATCTCTTGCCGAGGCGAAGCCGCGCGCAAAACTGCCTTCCCAAGACCCAAACTCCACACGCACAACTTCACCGAGCAACGCTGCGGCAATCTGTTCGGCTTTGTCAGACTCAACATCACCAAAACCGAGTCGATGCAGAGCGAAGCACAAGCCAGCAGCCTCGGCGATGTCCTCGTTGCTGTAAGGAAGAGTTCGCATTCCATTCCAAAGCCAATCCAAACTGCGGCTGAGCTTTTCCTGGAGCCGTTTCTGCGGGAGAATAGTCCAGCGGACGGCCTTTCGCCGGAGCGTTGGGTCGATCTCCAAAGCCCTGCGAATGCCATAAGCAACACGTTCGCGGAGAGCCTGCGGTTCCGCCCGCAAATTTACGTGAAGAGCGATCTCACCGAGCGCAGTGGCACGCAAAGGTTCTGTTGTGACAGCCTGCCAAGTCTGAAGGCTTTGGGGACGCCAACATGACAGAACTGGCAATTTCCCACCGACAAAGAACTCCGCTTCTACTCGGTTACGCGGTGTTTTCAATCGAAATACTCTTGCCGTAGGGAAAACAGTTCTGAAGGTTTTGAACCAACCGGATAGGGCATCTGCCATGAAGAATTGGTCCAAAAGGAGTTCCAGCTGGCTTTTTCGTTTGGGATAAATCTCGTCTTTCGTTGGATACGAAGGAAAACCTGTCTGTGGAAAAACAATCTTGTCGAGCACATACACTTCGCTCCAATTCGACGGTCCATAAAGAAAGACGCCGTGTTGAGCTTCGAGCCGCCAGAGATTGGGTACTTTGACTCTGATGAAGTCAATGTTCGGAGCGTCTTGAAAGGCTTTGGAACATCTGCGCATCAACGTCCAGAACTTCTTCAGGTCCACAGTGCTCAAGCAGTAGATGCAGCCTCGTTCGTTGGGTTCACTTGTGGGATGAGCGGCGGCGAAAAAGCCGGCGACGCCGGGATCAGTGGTGAAATCCAACAGCGAGGTTGGAATTCCGTAATGTTGAGCGATCGCCAACATCGCATCGACGTCGTTTCCCAAGCCTTTCAGCCCGACCGTCCTCTTGATCCAATGCAGGAAGTTACATTGCCGCCGCTCCGCTTCTTCAAGTTGATCCGCATCGCTAGCAATACGTGCGATACTCGGGCGCGCCAGCCACTCTCTCATCTGTCCTCGGAACCAATCGTAACGCCCTTCACGCTTGAATCGGACTGCTAACTCAACCGCTTCCTCAACGTTTTTGGTTTCGTAGATTTCCATCGCCAGGGCATGCGAAACCTGCACCATCTCTACGCTCCGTTGGTTTTTCACTAGCATGGTCGGATTGTGAGCCGCAGAGCGAGATCCAAGCAAGGGTGTTTGTCGGCTCGGAGGTGCTGACGTTTCCGAGCTACTTCCGGCGCGAGCGGAAAGAGCAGCCGAGTCATCCCAGTGTGCTGGTGACGTATCGCTTCGACGGTCCGGCGGATGACATCTACGCGACGCTGGTGGTGCGGCTGCATCACACGGTGGCGTTTCAGAGCACGGACCGCTGGAAGTCAGCGGCGGATTTCAAGACGCAGATCGGAACGAAGTTGGGATTCACTTTGACGCGGGAAGCCGAGGGCAGCTCGCGGCTGGAGGTTTATTTTGAACCGGACGTGGATGGGAATTCCCGGGTGCTGTTTTTGCGTTACGTGCATGACCACCTCATGCAACACGCGCAAAACGTGGCGCGGCTGAGGCGCTATTTCTGCGGGGACAAGAAGTGCGACGCCTTCGGGCAGGCTTTTGGCGACCAGGCGAAGATCGCCAAGGCGCTGGCTCCCGGCGGCAGGGGGAAGGTGTTCTGTCCCGATTGCGGCAAACCGATCCTCCTGCGCGATGTGATCGAGGAGAAGTTCGAGTCGCCGGCGGTGAAGGAGCAGGTGCGCGAGATGCAGACCGGCGGTGATTGACAACGAGAGCCGCGAATTGCTGGCGGTGCATCACACGGGATTCATCGTGGCGGAAGCCGGGCAAATCTATCGCGGCTACACGAACAGCGATCACGGGATTGATGGTGAGATCGAGTTCAAGGACGACCAAGGCCGCGCCTCCGGGAAGCGCCTGTATGTGCAACTCAAGTCCGGCGACTCCTACCTCAAGAAACGCCAGCGCGATGGCGCGGAGGTGTTCCAGATCAAGAACCCGCGTTGGGCCGATTACTGGCAGCAGCAGGCTTACGCCGTCATGCTGGTCATCCGCACGTCGGATGGCGAAATCCGTTGGATGGACGTGAGCGCCTACCTCAAGCGCGAAAGCGCCGGCGGGAAGGCGGTGAGGCAAATCGTCTTCGCGGGCGAGCGGTTCGATGCGGTAAGTGTGCAGAATTGGCGGAAGCGGGTGTTGGGGGGCGGTTGAACAACCTTTCTGTCGCCCTTTCAGGGCTTGGGGTTCTTGTGGACGGTTGCCCCAGGGCGTCGCTCGCGGACTCGCTCTGCCCTGGGCTATTTTCTTTCGGGCTTTCAGCCCTTCCGAGTCAGGCGCTTGATGCGGTTCAACGAACTGCGCGAGACGCTGCTACTGCGGTTGTCCTGCGAGTTCAAGCGGTTCGCTGACGAGGAACTGCGCACGGTGCTGATGCTGCTGGCCGGCTCCACGCTTCGCTGAATCGCAGATGGCAGATTTCAGATTTCAAACCGCGCCTCCAGCCGGAGCGCATCAACGCCTACGCGCAGGCTGTGATCCGGACGTTGCAGGCGGACGAGCACCAGCGCGGCTGCCTGATGGAGGAGCGGGGCCTGAAGGGCGATCTGGCGGATGAATCCTCGATGCCGCGGCTCGCTGGTGACGAGGAACGGTTCGTCCTGCTGGCCATGCACCAGACACTGGTGGAGCGCGGGCTTTGACAGGATGAACAGAATTCACAAGGAAACGCAAAGAGGGACAATGGGGTTGCCAAGAGCGGCGTCTCACATGAGGCGATTTCAAAACCTCGTAGCAGCCGACGTGAGGAGGCTCAAACTTCAATGGAATCAGAGCTTCCTCATGTCGGCTGCTACAGTTTTGAAAGAGGCTCACACGGAAACAGATTCGGCCCCGCGGCCTGAAGCCCTTTTTGTGGTCTTGAGTTCTGTGCGGCAATTCAACTTCGGCGTTCGGTATTAACGACCGATTTGTCGCAGCCGGGCCGGGAGCGGGGAGGTTGGGTGATTCGTGAAAACTGGCGGAGAGAGAGAGATTCGAACTCTCGGTACCCTTTTGGAGTACTCACGCTTTCCAGGCGTGCGCATTAGACCACTCTGCCATCTCTCCGCCGAAAGCGGGCGTAATCTGGTAAAGAACCTCGCCCGGCGCAACGTTTTTCCTCGGCACGTCAGTCCATCAGCGACGTCTTGGCCGCGATCGCTTCCGACACCAGCCCCAGCGCATCCGCCCGCACCACCGCGCCGATCAGCCGCTGTTCGTGCCGGTTGTTCACCACCGGCACGTTGCGCATCTCGGCAGCCACCAGCACCGCCAGCACATCGACGAGTTTCTGATCGGGCGTCAGCGAGGCCGGCACCGGACGCATGAGATCGTAAGCGATCACGCTGTTCAACTCCTGCCCGGCATTGAGGTGCTGCTTCAAATCGTGCAACGCCACCAGCCCCACCAGCCGCTTCTCGCCGTCCACCACCGGCAGGAAATTGTTCGAACTGGTCAAAAACCGATCCGCCAGTTCGCGGAACGGCGCGGCCTCGCGCACCGGCGGCACCGGCGCGCGCATCACGTCGCCCACGGTCCGCTGCGTCGCGGCGCCGGCGCGGGAAGTCTCGCGTGCCAGCGTGAGGCCCTTGCGGCGGAGCGGCTCGGTATAGACCGAGTCCTTGTGCAACCCGCGCGCCACCAGCGTCGAGACGGCACAAGCCAGCATCAGCGGCGGCATCACCGAGTAGTTCATCGACAACTCGAAAATCACGATGATCGCCAGCAGCGGCGAATGCGTCGTCGCCGCCAACATGCTGCCCATGCCCACCAAGGCGAACGCGCCCACCGGCAGCGTAGAGGCCAGTCCCAACTCGTGCAGCCCGCTCCCCAGCACGCTGCCCAGCGCCGCGCCCAAAAAAAGCGTGGGCGTGAACACGCCGCCCACCGCGCCCGCCCCGACCGTGAACACCGTCGCCAGCAGCCGCGCCAGCAGAATCTCGATCAGCGCCAGCAGCGGCAGCGGCTGGCGCAGAATTTCGTTCGTGCCATCGTAGCCGTTGCCCAGCACCTCCGGGAACCGCACCGCCAGGCAGCCGACGGCCAGTCCCGCCACCGCCAGCCGCACGAACAGCGGCACGGTGAACTGGCTGCAAAACTGGTCGCTCCACCGCAGCATTTTCTGGAACAGCGCTCCCAACATGCCCGAGAGGATGCCCAGCACGAGAAACCACGGCAACTGCGACAGCTTGGTGAAGTCGAACGCCGGCACTTCGTACCAATGTCCCGACCCAAACAAAGTCCGCGACACCAGGGCCGCCACCACGGACGCCACCAAGGCAGGCGCGAACAGGCTCATCGAGAAATTGCCCAGCACGATTTGCGCCGCGAACACCGCGCCCGCGATAGGCGCGTTCAGCGCGCACGACAACCCCGCCGCCGCGCCGCACGCCACCAGCATCCGCAGCCGGTAGGGCGGCCACTTGGCCCACTGCCCCAGGCGCGACGACACCGTCGCCGACAACTGCACCGTCAAGCCTTCGCGGCCAATCGTCGCGCCCGTGGCGATGCTGAAGATCGACGAAAGCGCATTGATCAGCCCGACCCGCAACGGCAGCCGGCCGTCCCCAGCCACGACGACTTCGAGCAGGTTCGTCAAGCCCGGGTTGCCGAGAAGCCTCAAGCCAAACCACAGCACCAGACCGGCAAACAGTCCGCCGAGGGCCGGCACCACGGCCACGCGCCAGACCGGCTGAGACGCGGTGATCTTCAGGAACTCGCCCGACTGTCCCCACGCCGCCCATTGCAGGAGGGCGTTCAGGCCGTGGAACAACTCGTAAATCACGCCGGCAATCAGGCCCACGGCGCCGGCGATCACCAGGTGAAACGCCTCCTCACTGAAGCGCACGCGGTCGCGCAACGTGAGCGCGGTCAGCCAATGGCGGCGGCCCCACTCCAGCGCCGCGCCGGTGCCTCGCGCCCACATCTTCCTCAACCGCTGCACGCCCCGACTCTAGAGGCGGGACCGGTGCGGCGCAACCTTAGCGATGCCGACGCCGCCGTGAGGACAGAGCTGATTCAAGAAAGCGTAGCAGCCGACGTGAGGAGGCTCACTCTGATTGCGGAATGCAGATTGCAGATTGCAGATTGAAAACAGAGCCTCCTCACGTCGGCTGCTACCGTTTTGCAGGAAGCTCCTCCATTCCCGCGAATCACCGATCCATTACGCCGTGTTCTGGGCTGCATTTGACAACACCAGAAAACCACGCTCCCTTACGGCACCTTTTCGGTCGCGTGGTTTTCGCCCTGAGACGGACGTGGAAACGGAGTGGTCAGCCACCGAGTCTGTCGCCACAGGACGGCCGCTGCGGCTTCGTCATGACGCGTTCCACGCACAATTCGTGGCTCCATCGGTTCGCCATCGCCAGCGCGGCGGCGACACTGGTGTTGCTGGGTTTTGGCGGGCTGGTGACGAGTCACGGCGCGGGGTTGGCGGTGCCGGACTGGCCGAACAGTTATGGCTACAACATGTTCACCTTCCCCGTTTCGAACTGGGTCGGCGGCATCTTTTACGAGCACACTCATCGGCTCGTGGCATCAGGCGTGGGCTTCCTTACGATCATCTTGGCGCTCTGGCTCTGGCTCAAAGAAGAGCGGCGCTGGCTGCGATGGCTCGGGGTGTTCGCCTTGGTGCTGGTGATCGCGCAAGGCGTCCTCGGCGGGTTACGAGTGACGTTGCTCCGCGATGAACTCGGTATCTTCCACGCCACGCTGGCGCAAGTGTTCTTCGTGCTGGTCTGTGCCCTGGGCCTCTTCACCTCGCGCTGGTGGGTGCAGGCAGATGCTGAAACGGAAACCAGCAAGAGCCTGGCGAGGCTTGGCCCTGCTGCGTTCCTGGTGACCGTCCTGATCTTCGCGCAACTCGTCCTAGGCGCCAGCATGAGACATCAGCACGCCGGGCTGGCGATCCCGGATTTCCCGCTCGCCTACGGCAAGCTCTGGCCAGCGATGGACGCTGACGCCATCACGCGCTACAACCAACACCGCCTCGAATCCCACGCCGCCAATCCCATCACCGCCGGCGGCGTGGCCCTCCAAATGGCGCATCGCCTCGCGGCACTGGCTATCCTCGTGGGCGTGGCTGTGGTCGCGTGGCGGGGGCGCGAGAGCCGTTCGGGCGAGAGGCAGATCGGAACTCTGAGCAAGCTCTGGCTTGGACTGGTAATGGCCCAAGTCGCTCTCGGGGCCGCGACCATCTGGTCGAACAAGTCTGCCGACATCGCCACGACGCACGTAGCCGTGGGTGCGCTGAGTCTGGCGACCGGAGCTTTGCTTTGTTTGGTGATGCGCCGGTGTCGTTGCGCACGACCACGTGTTTGCCGCACCGAGTTCAACGCCGCCGTGGGCGAAGACGCGATTTCTTTGGTGCCGAGCCAGAGTGTGGCGCTCCTGTCGCGGTCCGTTCCCAATGCTTGATGCCGATGAAAGCCACCGCACCCACCTTCGCCGTCTCAGCCGCCACTGGAAAATCCGCCGTCGCTATTTGGAGCGAACTGTTCAAGGCGCGGCTGACGTCGTTGGTGGTGCTCACCGCGTTGGCCGGTTTCTACATGGGTTCGGCCGGAGGAATGAGCCTTCGCCTGCTGCTGCCCGCGTTGGCCGGCACGGCGCTGCTCGCCTGTGGCGCGGCGGCACTGAACCAGTGGTGGGAGCGCGATTACGACGGACTCATGCCGCGCACGGCAGGCCGCCCGCTCCCCGCGGGCCTGCTGCGGGCGGACATCGCTCTCGCAGCAGGCGTGGCGACCGCCGTAGCAGGGTTGGCCTTGCTGGCAACGGCGGTGAACCCGCTGACGGCGGCACTGGGCGCGGCGACGCTGGGCCTTTACCTCTTCGTCTATACGCCGCTGAAGCGGACGACGCCGCTCAACACCATCGTGGGCGCCGTGCCAGGCGCGCTGCCGCCGCTGATGGGCTGGACGGCGGCGCGGGGCGAAGTCACGCGCGAGGGGCTGGCGCTGTTCGCCCTCCAGTTCTTCTGGCAACTGCCGCACTTCCTGGCCATCGCGTGGCTCTATCGCGAGCAGTACGAACGGGCGGGCTTCAAGATGTTGCCGGGGGTGGATTCGTCTGGCGAGCGCACGGCGCGGCACGCGGTGGCCCACGCGCTGGCGCTGCTGCCGGTGAGCTTGTGCCCCGCGCTGTTCGGAATGGCGGGGCGCGTTTACTTTGCCGGCGCGCTGGTGGCGGGGGCGGTGTTCGTCTGGCACGCGCTGCAGTTCTCGCGGGAACTCAGCCGAGAGCGGGCGCGGCGGATGTTTTTCGTGTCGCTCGTTTATCTGCCGCTCGTGCTGGGCTTGATGGCGCTGGACCGTCTGGCCCGGTGAGGACACGAGACTTTCCGCCGCCGATTTGACACAAGGAGTTGGATGGTCTTAATTCCCCCGCTCATTAGCTTTCGAGCGGAGTCCGATTAGCACAATGCAGAACACGCTGGCAGCACCACATCACCTGGCCGTGGGCCGGGACGTTCCCGGAACCCACGAGGCCCCTCACCCGGCCCCCGGCTTCTGGCGCCGGTACATCTTCTCCACCGATCACAAGATGATCGGCATCCAGTACGGCCTGACCGCGCTCGTGTTCATGCTGTTTGGCTTCTTCCTGATGCTGCTCATGCGCTGGCAACTCGCGTACCCGGGCCAACCGATCCCTTTCCTCGGCAAGGCGCTGGCGGCGCTGCTCGGGGAGGAAGCTGTGGGCCGGGACGCCGCAGGCCGCCTCGGCGTGATGCTGCCCGACCTCTACAACTCGTTCGGCGCGATGCATGGAACGATCATGGTGTTTCTTGGCATCGTGCCGCTGGCCTTCGGCGCTTTCGGGAACTACGTGGTGCCGCTGCAAATCGGCGCGCCGGACATGGCGTTTCCACGACTGAACGCGGCCAGCTACTGGAGCTACCTCGCTGGCGGCGTGGTCATGCTGGTCAGCTTCTTCATTCCGGGCGGGGCCGCCAAGTCGGGCTGGACGTCGTATTCGCCCCTCGCCACGGTGGCGGACCAAGCGCATCGCTTCGACGGACAAACCTTCTGGCTCCTCGGCATGGTCCTGTTGATCACGTCTTCGCTGCTGGGGGCGGTCAACTTCATCACCACGATCATCCAGTTGCGGGCGAAAGGGCTGACCTGGATGCGGCTGCCGTTTTTCGTGTGGGCGCAATTCGTGACCGGGTTCCTGCTGCTGCTGGCGTTTCCGCCGCTGGAAGCCGCCGGCGTGATGCAACTCATGGACAACTTGCTCGACACGAGTTTCTTCCTGCCCACCGGCCTGATGATCAGCGGCACCAAGCCGGCGGTCAGCGGGGGCGGCAGCCCGTTGCTGTGGCAGCACCTCTTCTGGTTCCTGGCGCATCCGGAGGTGTACGTGTTGATCCTGCCGGGAATGGGCATTGTGGCGGAGATCATCGCCAACAACACCCGCAAGCCGCTCTGGGGCTACAAGCCGATGGTCTATTCCGTCCTCTCGATCGGGTTCCTGTCGTTCATTGTGTGGGCGCACCACATGTATCTCACCGGCATGGGCACCAAGATCAGTTCCTTCTTTCAGATCACGACGATGACGATCTCCATTCCGTCGGTCATCATCCTCACCGCCTTGTTCATTTCGCTCTGGGGCGGGTCAATCCGCTTCAACACGCCGATGCTGTTCGCGTTGGCTTTCCTGCCGATGTTCGGCATCGGTGGTCTGACCGGCTTGCCGCTGGGCATGTCGGCGACGGACATCAACTTGCACGATACCTACTACGTGATCGCCCATTTCCACTATGTAGTCGCTCCGGGGACGATCTTTGCGCTCTTTGCCGGTCTCTACTACTGGTATCCGAAGGTGACGGGCCGGTTCATGAACGAGTCGTGGGGCCGGGTTCACTTCGTGCTCTCGTTCATTTTCATGAACTTGATCTTCATGCCCATGTTCATCCAGGGCCTGGCCGGCATGTCGCGACGCATGTATGACGGCGGCGCGTCTTACGGCGTGGACAACGCGGGCGAGGGCGTGATGGGCGCGTTAAGCCATCTCGTGCTGCACATGAACAAGGACATCTCCCGCGCGGCGTGGCTGCTGGGCGTGGCTCAGATTCCGTTCATTCTGAATTTCTTCATCAGCCTGAAGCGCGGGAAGCGCGTCGAGTCGGACAACCCCTGGGCCGCCACCACGCTCGAATGGGCCACGCCCACGCCGCCACCCCACGGCAACTTCGCCACCACGCCGGAGGTGTTCCGCGGTCCGTACGAGTACAGCCA
The DNA here is from genome assembly GCA_016219875.1 of Verrucomicrobiota bacterium. Taxonomy (GTDB): domain Bacteria; phylum Verrucomicrobiota; class Verrucomicrobiia; order Limisphaerales; family JACRJZ01; genus JACRJZ01. Next base: position 73,206 of record JACRJZ010000090.1, read on the forward strand.
ACCCGGCCACGCGAAAGATTTCACGATGCAAAACCAGCCCGCCTGACGCGATCCCGACCTCATGGACGCCGCCATTCCCTACACCACGCAACTCCGCCGCGACACCGGACTCTACAACGCCAAGGTGGGCATCTGGCTGTTCCTGGCCTCGGAGGTGATGCTCTTCGGCGCGCTGTTTTCCTCCTACGTGCTGTTGCGGGTGGGCGCGGACTCGTGGCCGCACGGCTTGCTCAACGTTCCCATCGGCACGTTCAACACCGCCGTGCTGATCACGTCGAGCGTCACCGTCGTGATGGCCTGGGCCTCGCTCAAGATGGGCCAGTTGAAGAACGCCCGGCGCTACTTGCTGGCCACCGTCCTGTGCGCGGCCATGTTCCTGGGGGTCAAGACGGTCGAGTACCGGGACAAGTTCACCCATTACGAGGTTCGGTTCACCGACGGCAAAGTCCTGACGGGGCACGTCAAAGCGCTGGGCCGCACGGCCTTTCTCTCGCTCAGCAAACTCAAGATGATGAAGGTGGAGAAGTTTGCGTTCCATCCCGACGCCGCCCACGGCGCCGCTGTAGCGACACACGCATCGTCGATGGAGGTCGAGACGGCCAAGGTGGAGAAACTGGAGTGCTTCGGCCCGTGGCACCACACCTACTTCGCGATTTACTTCGCGTTGACGGGCCTGCACGGGTTGCACGTCTTCGGCGGGATGCTGGTGTTCCTTTACTTCTTCGGACCGGGAGCGGTCCTGTATCGCGCCGACCCGGTGCGCTACACCAACCGCATCGAAGTGGCCGGCTTGTTCTGGCACTTCGTGGACTTGGTGTGGATCTTCCTCTTTCCAGTGCTCTACCTGCTCTAGGAACCGCATGAACACGACCGTTATGACCGAGCCCCATCCGCAGCCGCACGACTCGCACTCGCCGGAAGACATCCAGCGGCACGTCAAGGTGTACCTCCTCATCGGCCTGTGTCTGCTGCTGGGCACGGCGCTGACGGTGGGCGCCTACTACGTGCATTTCACCAGCGTGGTGACGACGATCACGGTGGCGTTGTGCATCGCTTCGGTGAAGGCCGGGCTGGTGGCCGCGTATTTCATGCACCTGATTTCCGAGAAGCGAATGATCTACGTGCTGCTGGTCTTCACCGGCTTTTTCTTCCTGGGGCTGATGCTCCTGACGGTGTGGGCCGCTCAAGACTATCCCATGCTGCCGGCCCGCTGACATGTCCCTCAAAGTCTTCCATCTCATCTTCGTGGCCGCCTCGATCCTGCTGGCGTTCGGATTCGGTGGGTGGTGTTTTATGCAACTGTCGCGTGGCGGCGGGCTGGGCAATCTTGCAAGCGGCATCGGCTCCTTGGCGGTGGGTGCGGCCTTGATCGTTTACGGCCGGGCCGTGTGGAGGAAACTGCAACAACTGGACCACGAATGAACTCCCTGACCCAACTCCTGGCCTGCGCGGCGTGCTTCGGCCGGACTGACGACCGGCTGGCCCAAGGCATGAACGCGGGCATCCTGACGCTGTTGGCCGTCATCGGCTCTGTGCTGGTGGGCGTGGCGGCGTTCTTCATTTATGTGGCGCGACGCAATGCGCGGCTGGCCCGCCCGGCCAGCCCTGACCCCAGGATTCAGGACCGCCTCGGGCCTCGGGGATTCCCCACGATTTCACAAGCACGCGGCGGAACCACGGACCACCCCGTAGCGGCGTCTCGGCAGAACGCCGATCTTCCCAGCGTCAAAGAACGGCGGCGCTCTGCCGAGACGCCGCGACAGGGAGAGAGTCCAGGAGCAAAGCGCCCTGCACATCCACTTTCTTCCCATGCGACGGAGAAAGGGCATTCGCCCAGGGCGCACGGGAGAAGGAGATCACGCGCCAGACGCGGCGGCGTGGGGTTCCCCCCTTCCACGCCGGACGGAGCGAGGACGGGATCGAAGAGAATCCGTCGAGGGTTCTGGCGTTTCGATTGAGAAAGCGATGGCACTCATGGGCGAATTCCTTGGATCACCTTTGATCGGTTCCGAGCACGGGGCCAGCGTGGACAATCTGTCCTGGCTCATCCACCTGCTGATGGCGGTGCTGTTTGTGGGCTGGCTGGTCTATTTCGGGATTGTCCTGTTCAAGTTTCGAGCCAACCGGCACCCGCGGGCTAACCCCGAAGGCGTGAAGCACCACGCCTCGAACTACATTGAGATCGCCGTCGCCGTCATTGAGGCCGTGCTGCTGGGCGCGCTGGCGATCCCGCTGTGGCGGACGGCCGTGGCGGCGTGGCCGGAAGAAAAGGACTCCACCGTCATCGGCGTCATGGGCCGCCAGTTCAACTGGACCGCGCACTACGCCGGGCCGGACGGCGTGTTTGGCAAGAAGGACCCGAAGCTTGTCTCCGCCTCCGATCCGTTCGGCATCGACCGCCAGTCCCCCGGCGCTGCGGACGACGTAGTGGTGGTGAACGATTTCGTCGTTCCCGTGAACAAGCCGGTCATCGCCAAGATCACCTCGCAGGACGTGATCCACAGCTTCGCCGTGCGACCGATGCGCGTGACGCAGGATGCGATTCCCGGCCTGATGATTCCCGTCCACTTCAAACCTATCCGGACTGGCACCAACCTCATCAATTGCGTGCAGCTCTGCGGCAACTCCCACTACGCCATGAAAGGCACGCTGGCCGTGGTGACGCAAAAGGAATTCGACGACTGGTTGGCCAGCAAGTCAAAGACCGCGCCCAAGGCCCCGGTGAACTACGAGTAAACGGACCACCTGCCCATGAGCCATCTCCTCGTAGCGGCGTCTCGGCAGAGCGCCGCCATTCTCTGAAGCTTGAGACAACGGCTCCCTATCGAGACGCTGCTACGAGGAAGTTCATCCCAAAATCCCGCGAGTCATGGACCCTTCACCCGACAACCTGGTCCTCTTCGATGGCTCCTGCGGCTTCTGCTCGGCGTCGGTGCAATTCATCCTTCGGCACGACCGGCATTCCGTTTTCAAGTTTGCTCCATTCCAATCCGATTTGGGCAGGAGCCTGCTCGCCGAATACGGACTTGGTCCAGCAGACCCCAATTCCCTGGTGCTGCTGAAGGGAAACCGGACCTTCGTCAAGAGCAGCGCTGTCATCGAGATCGCGCGCGAGTTGGGCGGGGTTTGGAGACTGACGGCACTCCTGAGAGCCGTGCCCCGGCCAGTTCGGGATTGGGCCTATTCACTGGTGGCGCGGAACCGGCACCGATGGGGGAAAGGGCCGGCGGCGTGCGCGGTTCCGCCGGGGAAGATACGCTAGAGATTTTTGCGGTGAATTGAGCCTGAACCCCGATTTTGAATCACCACGAAACACACGAAACACACGAAAAGGCTGGCCCCATTTCATCATTTTCCATCGCGCGACTCTTGTGCAGGGTCAGCATGACGGTTCCGGTTCTGCTTTCGTGTGTTTCGTGTGTTTCGTGGTGCCCGCTTCGATTTCGGGTTGAGTGTTCGGACTCGGCAAATCCTCCCACTCCGAAGCGTGGAGGCATCCCCTGGCTGTCGGCGAATGGAGCAACGACCATCAACGCTGGCGCAAAGGGCGGCACTTGGGCTTAGCCGTCTCCATGCAGTCGAGGGAACCACGAAACACACGAAAGACACGAAAACAAAGGCTGAACCGCGGTGGGGAGCGGAGGCGCCGGCGTCACCAAAAGGTGACAGCGCTGAGGAACCTTTCCGTCCCCGCGCCAGCCACGGTCTTTTTTGGTCTTCCTTTCGTGTGTTTCGTGTCTTTCGTGGTTCCACTGAATTGTTTCGGCTCAGGTGACGGCTTGCTCCGCCTTGCATCCTCGCGGTGTCCTGCCATGCTCGCGGCCATGAAACTTTTCGTCACGTTGGCGGGCGTTGCTGCGGGGTTGATGAGCGTGTCCCAGGCTTCGGCGGGGACGGTTCGCGCTCATCCGGCGCCAGCGGGCGAGGCCTTGTCGAAGGATTTCACAGTGAAGGTCGAGGGCCAGGAGGTTCCGGTCTATGTCGCCAAAGTGGCCCCCGCGGAGCCGGCACGGCGCTGGAAAGCGATGGATGACAAGGCCAACTCCGCGGATTACTTCGAGACGGCGTCGTTCGCCTACTTCGACATGGACGGCGCCGTGACCGTCACGGTGACTTGCCCGGAGGCGATTCGTTCCGCCAAAGTCCTGCCCTCGTCATTCAAGATCAGGCCGAGGGTCGAAGGGAAAAGTCTGAGCCTGACCCTCACGGAGCCAAAACCGGTGACCCTCGAGGTGAATGGAGACTGGGTCGGCGCGTTGCATCTTTTCGCCAACCCGCCGGAGGCCCACGCCCCGCGGCCCGGCGATCCCAACGTGATCTATTTCGGTCCCGGCATTCACGAGGTAAGCCACCTGGTGGTAAGCAACAATCAGACGGTCTATGTCGCCGGCGGCGCGGTCGTGCGCGGCGTGATTCGGCCGGACGAGCCGCACCGAATCAGCGGCTACAGCGGGCTGCGCACGTACTCGCCGACCTTCGTGCTGAGAGGGACGAACATCACGTTCCGCGGGCGCGGCATCGTGGATGGCAGCCGTTGCACGACGCACGCGCGGAACCTCGTGGTCGTGCAGGGCCAAGACATCGCTCTGGAGGGCGTGATCTTGCGCGACTCCAGCACCTGGACGGTGCCGGTGCGCCAGTCCGACCGGGTCCGGATCAAGAACGTCAAGCTGCTGGGCTACCGCGCCAATTCGGACGGCATCGACCTCTGCAACAGCCGGGACGTGACCGTGGAAGGCTGTTTCATCCGCACGCTCGACGACTTGATCGTGGTGAAGACCGATCAGCGGCAAGGGGAAGCGCGCCGCATCGTGGCCAGGGATTGCGTGCTGTGGAACGAAGTGGCGCACGCCCTGAGCATCGGCGCGGAGTCGAGGGAGAATGTCGAGGACGTGCTCTTCACGAACTGCGACGTGATCCACGACAAGGGCCGCGAGTGGACCTTGCGCGTCTATCATTGCGACTCGGCGCGCATCCGCAACGTGCGCTTCGAGAACCTCCGCATCGAGGAATCCCCGCGGCTGATCTCGCTCTGGATCGACAAGGCTGTCTGGACGCGGGACCCCGAGCGCGGGCACATCGACCAAGTGCGCTTCAAGGGCATTGAGGCGGCCGCCAATCCACTGCGCGTGGAACTGAAGGGCTTCGATGCCGGTCACGCGGTGGAGAACGTCGCCTTTGAAGACGTGGTCGTGAACGGCCAGCCGCTGACTTTGGCGAACGTGAAGACCAACGCGTTCGTGAGGCAGGTCACGGTCACGCCCTAACCGGCTCCCTGGACCAACCGTTCGGAAGACTTCGTTTTCTCCATGCTCCAGGCAACGCCTCAGCCGCCCCAAGGCTTGATCTTCGATTTCGACGGCACGCTCGCCGACACCATGCCGCTGCACTATCGCGCCTGGCAGGTGTTGATGAAACGGCACGGCTTCCACTTCAGCGAGGAGCGGCTCTACGCGATGGGCGGCATCCCGTCACGCGACATTCTGCGGACGTTGCGCGACGAGCAAGGACTGAGCTTCGACCCGCTCGCTGTAGCCCGCGAGAAGGAGGAAGCGTATCTGGACCTGCTGCAGGAAGTGGAGCCGATTCACGAGATCGTCGGCATCGCGCGCGAAAACCACGGGCGCCTTCCGATGGCCGTGGCCACGGGCGGAACGCGCCGCGTCATCGCCACCGTGCTGGAGCACCTGAAGATCGGGCACCTCTTCAACGCCGTGGTGACGAGCGAGGACGTGGTCCGCCAGAAGCCGGCACCGGACATTTTCCTCGAAGCCGCGCGGCGCATTGGCGTGCCGCCGCAATGCTGCCGCGCTTACGAGGACACCGACCTCGGCCTGCAAGCCATCCGCGCCGCGGGCATGGAAGCCGTGGACGTGCGCGCGTGGCTGGCCGCCGCGAGGCCGGCCGGTACGTAGCAGCCGGCGTGAGCAGGCTCCGTTCAGAGGTCAGAGGTCAGGAGTCGGACAAGACATCGGAGCTTTGTTATGTCGGCGGCTGCCACAGGTTTTTGAGATCACCTCTTGGGACGCGCGCTGGTGCATTTCATTTGCGGGACCCCCGCTCCGCCACTAATCTTTGCGCCAACGGGGTCGATGTACCCGGTGATGTTTGAAACGAACGAACACTAGCATGAGCACGTCCCTCGCAACGTCGGAAGTCAACGAGCTGGCCCGGGGCCTGAACCGGCTCGCCCGAAACCTGTGGTGGACCTGGGACCAGGGATCCCAGGAAATCTTCGCGGAGCTGTCACCGCGGGGTTGGCAGAACCTGTACCACAACGCGGTGGCGGTGTTGCACGAAGTCTCCGAAGCCGAATTGCGGGCGCGTTTGCAGGACCCCGCCCTGGCCGAGCGCGTGCGCAAGGCGCTTCAGGAGTTCGATGCTTACCTCAACCAGAAGGACACCTGGGCCGCGCAACACGCGCCGTCGCTGGTGGAGCACCCCGTGGCGTATTTCTCCGCCGAGTTCGGCTTTCACGAGACGTTGCCCATTGCGGCGGGCGGCCTGGGCATCCTCGCGGGCGATCACACCAAGTCGGCGAGCGATCTGGGCCTGAATTTTGTCGGCATCAGCCTGTTCTACCGGGAAGGCTACTTCCAGCAGGAGATCAATCAGGACAACTGGCAGGTGGATTACTACACCCAGCTCAACCCGAAGAACCTCCCGATGGAGCCGGTGCTGGACGCCAAGGGCGAGCCACTGGTGCTGGAAGTCGGCATCAACATGGCCCAGGTCCTCTTCAAGGCCTGGCGCGTCAACGTGGGCCGCAGTGCGGTCTATTTGCTCGACGCCAACCTGCGAGAGAACGAGCAACTCTATCGCGACCTGACCCTGCGCGTGTACGGCGGCGACAGCACCACGCGCATCATGCAGGAAATCCTGCTGGGCGTGGGCGGCGTGCGGTTGTTGCGCACGCTGGGCCTGCGACCGGCCGTGTTCCACATGAACGAGGGCCACGCCGCGTTCCTCACGCTCGAACTCATCCGCGAGAAGCTCGCGGAAGGGAAGAAGTTCGAGGACGCCGTGGCCGCCACGAAGCAGGAATGTCTCTTCACCACGCACACGCCGGTGGAAGCCGGGCACGACCGCTTCAAGCCGGACCTGGTCCACTACGCGCTGCACCGGCTGCATCACCGACTCAAGGTGTCGTGGAATGACTTGATGGCGTTGGGCCGGATCAATCCCGCCAACGAGTCGGAGCCGTTCTGCATGACCGTGCTGGCGCTCAAGGTGTCGCGCGCCGCCAACGCGGTGAGCGAATTGCACGGCCAGGTCAGCCGCGAGATGTGGCAGTGTCTTTTTCCCGGCACCCCGGTGGAAAAGGTGCCCATCGGCCACATCACCAACGGCATTCACCTGGCGGGCTGGATGAAAGGGCCGACTCGCCGGTTCTGGAAAAAGAAGAACGGCCCTCACTGGGAACAGTCCATCAACACCCGCGAGTTCTGGGAAGCGGTGGCGGACCCGGCGCGAGTGAGCGACGAGGAGATCTGGGCCTTCCGCTACCAGCTCAAGCGTGAGATGGTCGAGTTTGCGCGCCGCCGCTTGCTGCTTCAGGGCCACCGCCTCAACCGCGGCGACTACATCGCCTTCGACTCGCTGTTGAATCCCGACGCGCTGACCATCGGTTTCGCCCGCCGCTTCGCCACCTACAAGCGCGCCCCGCTCATCTTCGAGCGGTTTGACGACATCGTGCAGCTCGTGCAGGACAAGACCCGCCCGGTGCAGTTCGTTTTTGCCGGCAAGGCCCATCCGCGCGACGACGACGGCAAGCGGTTCATCCAAAAAATCATTCACTTGAGCAAGTTCAGCGAGTTGAAGGGCCACCTGGTCTTCATCGAGAACTACGACATGCACGTGGCCCGCCAGATGGTCAGCGGCTGCGACGTGTGGCTGAACAACCCGCGCCGTCCCCTGGAAGCCAGCGGCACCAGCGGCATGAAGGCCGGCCCCAACGGCTGCCTGAACCTCAGCATCCTCGACGGCTGGTGGCGCGAAGGCTACGACGGCACCAACGGCTTTGCCATCGGCGACGATTCCCATCCGAACAACATCGGCGAACAGGACCGGCGCGACTCCGCCAATCTGTTCCGCGTGCTCACCGAAGAAGTCGTCCCGTGCTACTTCGAGCGCGACGCCGACGGCATTCCGCGGCGCTGGATTCAGATGATCCGCCGCGCCATGGTCACGCTGGTGCCTCAGTACAACACCTGGCGCATGGTTCAAGAATACGCGCAGAAGTACTACCTGAAGAAGTAGCAGGCGCGGACCCTCCGCCCCGCGGCGGGGACGCGCCAGCCCGGCCGCCAAAGTCGCGGTACGACGGGCGGGTCGCCCGCGCCACGACGGCGGCCGTGTCAAGTTGCGCCCGGCATTCTCTCCCCTCCGCTCAGAAGACGAGCTTGACCTGGCGACGGATTTGCATATAGGGTCCGCCCTCATGTAGCGCCGGAGCGGTTCAAGCAAATCTAGTTGGTTGTTGGAGAGCTGTGCTCCCGCGCCGCTGAAAAGCAGGAGAAGCGTATGGCCAGCGGCAGAGTGAAGTGGTGGGACCGTCGGAAGGGTTACGGATTTATCATCGGTGAATCCGGCAAGGATGTCTTTGTCCATTACTCGACCATCCGGGGCAACGGGTTCAAGCGCCTGGAGCCGGGAGAACTCGTGAACTACGAACTCATTGAGAGTGAGAAAGGATTCCGCGCCCAAAATGTCAAACGGGACCGCCGATCGAGGGCGTGACCTTTTCGCGGCCATCGGCGGAGCGCGCGCACCCAGTCCGCAGAGCGCGCTGTGTTCGATCGTGCCTTGCCGGGCCTTTCAGCCCAGGCCAGTGGGATTGCCGCTATTTTGCTTCCTGCGCCGGTTCCTCCTTCGCTAGCTTCCGCGGCATGGCTGGCACGCCCGCCTCACCGGTCACGAACTTGTATGTCCACGTGCCTTTCTGCGCGCGGAAGTGCGAGTACTGCGCCTTCTTCTCGGAAGTCAGCGATGCCGACACCATGAGCCGCTACGTGACGGCGCTCGTGCGGGAACTCGAACTGGTCGCCACCGACCTCGCGCCAGAAGCCATCTTCTTCGGCGGCGGCACTCCGTCCCTGCTGGCTCCCCGGCACTGGGAAGAGGTGTTCCGGGCGTTGGACCGGCTGCGCCTCCTCAACGCGGCGGAATGGACCATTGAATGCAATCCAGCCACGGTGTCGCTGGACAAGGCCCGGCTGTGGCGCGAGGCGGGGGTCAACCGCCTCTCGCTCGGGGTGCAATCGCTGAATGAGGATTTGCTGGATCGCCTGGGCCGCGTGCATAGCCGGTCGGCCGTGTTCAAGAGCTTCGACCTGCTGCGCCGGGCCGGGTTCGACAACCTAAACCTCGACCTCATGTTCGCGATCCCAGGCCAGACCCTGGCCGCGTGGCGCGAGACGTTGTGCGAGGCGCTGGCGATGGACAGCGAGCACCTCTCCAGTTACGAAGTGATCTACGAAGACGACACGCCATTGTTCGCCGAACTCCACGCCGGTGAATTTGACGTGGACGAAGATCTCGCCTGCGAGATGTACGAGGAACTCGTGGCCCAGGCGGTGGCCGCGAAGTTCCACCAGTATGAAGTGGCCAACTTCGCCAAGCATCGCTGCGCCGCGCCGGCGGAGATTCCCAGCCACGCCTGCCGCCACAATGTGAATTACTGGCGCGGCGGCCCGTTCTATGGACTCGGCCCCAGCGCGACCAGCTACGTGCGCGGTGTCCGCACGAAGAACTGGTCCAACACCCGGCTCTACTGCGAACAATTGGAGCAAGGCCGGCGGGCCATCGAATCGACCGAAGAACTCTCCCCTCTGGGCCGCGCCGGCGAAACCGCGGCGTTTGGCCTTCGCATGACGGCGGGCTGGCCGTTTGCGGTGTTCAAGCAGGTCACGGGGTTCGATCTCCGCGAACACTGGGGCGGCGAAATGAGGAAGCTCGTGGACTGTGGCTGGGCACGGCTGGACGAAGAACGGTTCCAACTGACGCCGGAAGGGCTGCGCTTTGCCGACGCCGCCGCCCAGGAGTTCCTTCGCCCCGAATAGCCGCGCGGCTCCTTCAGATCTCGTAGCGGCGTCTCGGCAGAGCGCCGCCATTTTGAGATTCCGAGCCAAGAATGG
>JACRJZ010000094.1 GCA_016219875.1 Verrucomicrobiota bacterium
CGTTACGGTTCGATACCGTGCGACTCTTTGCCGCACGGGAGCGGACTTTGCACCGCTCTGGCCCAGCGCCCTCTCAGGCGCACGAGCGCGGGCAGCCTGCCCGCGCGTTCCGTCGAAAATGGGAGCGAAAAACACGCGGGCAGGCTGCCCGCGCTCCTTCTTGAATCAGCCCTGGCACCTTCACGCATTCCTGCTTTCACTCCTGCCGGGTCTGCCGCAGTCTCCGTCCGCAATTATGGCCGGAGACATCCGCAGTTCTGAGTCCGTCGAAACCCAGGTCTTCGCCGCCAGCGGCCAGGACCAGAAGGACTTTGCCTTTGACGAGGCGCACGACCCTACGCGGCCGGCGGATTTCTGGTTCCAGGAATCGGACGAGGGCACGATCCTGTTCGTCGTTTTCTACACGCAGGCTTGCCGGTGGTCGCGTTGCCTGGGCTGCAATCTGCCGGCCCGGATGTCGCAGCGCCACGTCGGCTTCCGCAACATGATGGCGCAGGTGGATTTTCTGTTCGCCCTGCCGGAGGTGATGGAGCGCCGGCTCACGCTGCGAAAGGTGATCGTCAGCAACAACGGATCGGTGTTGGACGAACGCACCTTCTCCTCCACCGCCCTGATCTACTTGATCGCGAAGCTGAATCTGCACCTGCCGAATCTTGCGGTGCTGTCGCTGGAAAGCCGGGTCGAATACGTGGACGAGGCGGAGTTGGAGTTCATCGCTCGCGCGTTGGAGGAAGGCGACACGCCCACCAAGTTGGAACTGGCCATCGGCTTCGAAGCGTTCGATGACCGCATCCGCAACGAGGTTTTCAAGAAGGGCCTCAGCCTCGCGCAATTCGAGTCGCTGTGTGGCTTGGTCGCCCGCTACGGGTTCCGCCTGAAGTGTTACTTCATGCAGAAGCCCGTGCCGGGCATGAGCGATGACGCCGCCGTGCAGGACATGCACCGGGCGATTGACTATTTGTGCGGGCAGTCGCGGCGGCACGGTTGCCCCATCAATCTTCACTTGAACCCGACCTATGCCGCTTTTGGGACGGCGCTGGAGCGGAGTCTCCGTCAGGGCGGGTACTCGCCGCCGCGGCTGGCCGATGTGGCCCGCGCGGCGCTGCACGCCGAAGGCCGGCCGCTCTCCGTGTTCCTGGGCCTTTCGGATGAAGGCTTGGCGTGCGAAGGCGGCTCGTTCGTTCGTCCCGGTGAGGGACCGTTGCTGGAGAAGCTCGAGACCTTCAACCGAACGCAGGACTTCGCGCTCCTCCGGGAAGTCCTGGCCCTGCGCGGTTGAGTGCGGCCCAAGCTACAATGACTCCACGGCCTTGTACTTTTCAGGGAGAGCGAGCGCCCCGATAGTGCCGCCGCAAACAGGAAATGCTATGAACGAAACATCGAACTCAAATCCTGGGCCGGCGAACGGAAGTCCTGCGGACCCGCAGGCCGCGTCCTCGCCGGACCACACACCACAACCCAAGCCGAGCGCCTTCGACCCTCTCCGCCGTGCCCTTCACCAGGGCGCGGACGACGCCCGGGCCGCCGCGGAAGCAGCCGTGCCAAAGCTGAAACGCTGGGTGGCAGAAGCCGCCCGCCACACGGCTTACGGAGCGGCCTACGCGGTGGCGTTCCAATTCACCGCTGCCAGACTGCTCTGTCCCGAAGTCATCAAGGACGGGTGCCGCCGCGGCTCTCAGGCTGGCGCCACCGCCGCCGAGCGGTGGGTCGAGCGGATGTGGCAACAGAAAAATGCCGCCGCCACGTCGCCCTCGCCATTCGCCGAGCCTCTGTCGCCGTCGCCTCAACCTGGAATCGCCTGATCTCAGTTGGAATGACGCCGTTGGGAATCGCGACGGGCTCCCGGCTCTCCGCGTAGGACAGATGTCGCGCCTGTCTCCATTATCGGGAGTCTCACTCACCGTTCGGTGACCGCTTCAAGTCACACATCCTGCCCGTGCCGGATCCGCCGCACTGATATCAGAGACAGGCGGGACGCCTGCCCTACTCCACGCCTTGTTCCTTGGCCCATTGGGCCATCGCCTTGCCCTCGCTGATGTTGGAGATGCCCGCTTGTTTCGCGATGGCGACGAAGCGCTTCAGCAGGTCCTTTCGAGCTTCGCCGGTGACTTTGTTCTGCGCGAGTTTGAGATACCAGACCGGCAGGCGCGCGACTTGGACGCGGAGTTTGACGGCGTCGTTCTCGGCAAGTTGCTCGGCATCGTCGAGCAGCTTCTCGCCGAGCGCGAGGACGTCCTCCGTGTAGTAAGCCGACTTCGGGCTGTCGAAAATGTGCGCGTGCAGGTTCTGGAGGCGCACGGGTCCGTGGGCCATGTACAGGTAGAGCAGAATCTTCGGCGCGGCTTTGCCGAAGTAGGCGTTCACGAATTCGTCGGTGTGCTTCTTCACGTCGGCGTTCGGATCCCAGATCAGCTTCGCCAGCAGGTAAGCGCGGAGCGGCCCCATTTCGCCGTTGCCGCCGCCGGAGTAATTGCCTTGCTCGAAGAGGCCCTTCACCCCGTGCTTCACGAAGAACTGAATGTTCGGCTGGAGCGCGTCGAAGTTCGGGAACGGCATCAAGTAGTGCGCGAAGTTCGGCGTGTAGTCCCACACGTAGAGCAGCGGCGCCACGGGCTGCCACGCCAGGATGTCGTCGCGGAAGCGGGCGTTCTCCTTCGCCGGACACGTCTCCAACGGATGCGCAAAGCAGCACTCGATGGAGCAGAGCCGGATGATGACGTTCTTGTGCGGGCGCAACGTCTTTGGCGGCATGCGGGTGTATTGGTAGGCCAGCGTGTCGAGGCGGACGTTGGGAAAGTCTTTCTCCAAGTCCGCCGCGATGGCGTTGACGAATTGCAGCAGCGACCCCATCGGGGTGCCTTCGGCGTCGTCGATGGCTTTGCACTTCTCGCACTGGCAATTGTTGATGCAGTCGTTCTGCGAGACGCTGAGGATTGTGGCCTCGGGGTGCTGCTTGATCCATTCGCGCACGCGCTCTTTGGCCAGCTTGAGCACGTCGGGGTTCGTCAGGCAGCGCTGGACGTAGCCATTCTTGCGTTTCCCGTTGATGAGCGGGAAGTAGTCCGGGTGGTTGGTGTAAAGGCTCGGCGGGATGAGCGCGTCGAAGCTGTGGACGAACGGATGATACTTCACCGCGCGCCCGCCGTGCTTGTCCTTGAGCGCGTAAGCCTGACCGTTGAGCCGGTGCCGCGCGGCGAAGTCGGCGTTGCGCATCATTTCCGTCCAGAACACCTCGCGGTATTCCAGGGCGGGAACGACCGTCTCGTCGAGCTTGGGAAGCGTGACCTGGTCGCGTTTGGGAACGATCTCCAACTCCGGCGTGAACCAGCGCACGCCCAGTTTCTCTTCCAACAGCGCATAGACACCGTAGAGCGTGCCACGCGGCCGACCGCCGGCGATAATCAGCCGCTCATCCTCCGTGCGCAGCACAAATCCCTCCGCGCCCAGCGCGGCAAAGTCGATCTTGGAACCGGCCTGGCGCAGACGCGCGTTGTCGCCGAGCCAGATCTCGCCGGTCTGCGTGGGTTCCGCGTCAGTGACGATCGGCAATTTCGCGCCGCTCATCTTCTCGATGTAGTGCTGCAGTTCCTCGGCCGCGTATCGCTCCGACGGAATGGCCTCTGCCGCGGTCACGATGCGGACGCGGGCGGCGCCGTTCTGGGTCAATACGATTTCTGCTGGGACGCTCCACGCCACGGCCACAGCCAGGACTGCGAACACAATTGATTTCATAGTAATGGTTTTGTGGTTGGATTCTCCGCTAGTTCGCGCCGGATGTGAACATCCAAATGCCCCACAGCCGTGGCGCGAATTGACTCAAAAAGATTGTTACCGAAGGCGGGGAGAAATGGTTTGAGGAAACCATACGTTGACTCAAAAGGGGTGTTACCGAGCTATGGAACAGACAATGAGTCAAACAACACGAACGGAAGTGCTGGCCAAGA
>JACRJZ010000096.1 GCA_016219875.1 Verrucomicrobiota bacterium
ACCGGACGGTTCAGACGGGGTCGTGCTTTCGGGTTCGGCCTCGCGGCCTCTTCCCAGACCCAGCTTTCGGTCGTGAACAGTCCAATTCGACCGGCGGGACTCACACCCGCGTGGCGGCCAGCTTCACCGGCGCACACCCGATACCGAAGAAACATCTCGTCCCCAACCCGCTTGGCTGACCTGAGTTCCAGTTCCACCGCCTCGGCCAGTCGAGGAACGCCGAGGCCATCGGCCAATGTCGGAGCACGGCGTCCGCCGATGACAAGCGGGCACACCGTGACGAAGACTTCGTCCACCAAACCGGCGAGCAGGAGCGAGGCATTGAGTTCGCCGCCGCCTTCGCAGAGCAGGCGCTTCACGCCCCATTCACGCCGCAACCAGGCCAACGCTCCGGCGAAGTCGATCTCGTTCTCCCCGCAGATTTGCACGCGGTCGGCAAGCTGGCGCAGTCGCTGGAGGCGCTTCTTCCCGGCCCGCTCCGTGGTGAGGACGAGGAGGGGCGAGAAGCGGTGCTGGAAAATCCTGGACGCCGGAGCCACCGAGCCGGAGCCGCTCACGATCACGCGCAAGTTGTGCTTCGACAAACCGCGACGGAGCCGCCGGCGGGTGAAGCGCTCCGGCCCGTTGCCCAGCAGGGTGGCCGACTGCTCAATCGTGCGTGCGCCGCACACGATGGCATCCGCCGTGGCCCGCAGCGCATAGAGCATTTCCGCGTCACGGGCGCTGCCGAAGGGCGCATACCGCCGCGTCGCCGGCGCCAATTTCCCGTCGGCGGAAATGGCGCAGTTGATGAACACGAACGGGCGTTCCGCCGCCGACTTCGAACCTTGAACTTTGAACTTTGAACTCTTCACAGAATCAGCATCGCATCGCCGTAGCTGAAGAAGCGGTATCGCTCGCGCACGGCTTCGGCGTAGGCGCGGAGCACGGTGTCCCGTCCGCCCGTCCCGCCCGGCGCGGCGAACGCGCTCACCAGCATGAGCAACGTGGAACAGGGGAGATGGAAATTCGTCACCAGCGCATCCACCACCTGGAACCGGAACGGTGGGTGAATGAAGATGCGCGTGCTTCCTCCGCCCGCCGCCATCCGCCCCTCGTGCGCCGCCGCCATGCTTTCGAGCACGCGCACGCTGGTCGTACCGACAGCGACGACGCGGCGGCCTTCGGCCTTGGCGGCGTTGATGGCACGGGCCGTCTCTTCGCTCACGACGAAACGCTCCGCGTGCATCACATGTTCTTCCAGCGCCTCCGCCTTCACCGGAGCGAAGGTGCCCAGCCCGACGTGCAACGTGACGTGGCACACCTCCACGCCCATCGCACGGATTTGCTCGAGCAGCGGTTCCGTGAAGTGCAGTCCCGCCGTGGGCGCCGCCACGGAGCCGCGCGGGCGGGCATAGACCGTCTGGTAGCGTTCGCGGTCTTCGCTGCGGAGATTGGGTTCCGCCCGCCGGATGTAGGGCGGCAATGGCATTTCCCCCAGCGTCTCCAGCGCGGGGACGATGTCTTCGCAGCCAAGGAACGCCAGCCGCCGGTGGCCTTCTGCGTTGACGTCCAGCACGCGGGCGCGCAGGGACGCGAATTCACCGGCTGGAGAGCCTCTTTCAGAACTGTAGCAGCCGACGTGAGGAGGCTCTGTTTCCATTGAAGTTTGAGCCTCCTCACGTCGGCTGCTACGGGGTTCTGCAATTGCCTCTGGAGTCTTGAGGACGATCTCGGTGCCCACGCGGGCGCGTTTGCCCGGTCGCAGCATGGCCCACCAATCGTTGGCGGAGTTCTCCTCGAGCAAGAGGATTTCAAACTCCCCGCCGGTGCGGGCGTTCTTCCCGCGCAGCCGGGCGGGAATGACCCGCGAATCGTTCAGCACGAGCACGTCTCCGGCGCGCAGATGGCCTGGCAGGTCGGTGAAGTGGCGGTGCTCCATCCGGCCGTCGCTTCGATGCAGCACCAGCAAACGCGACTGGTCGCGCTGCGGAGCCGGCTCCTGCGCGATCAGTTCGGGTGGCAATGGGTAGTCAAAGTCCGCCGTGCGCACGCGGTTGGTTTACGCGCTCGCCGGCCGGAGTCCAAGCCGAGAAAGACGGCGGCGGTGGAAAACTCGACCGCTCACCCGCGCGCGGGAACTCGCCAACCGCGGCGGCTGGCACGCTTGAATACCCGCTCCTCAGACACGTCGAATTCCTTCAATGCCAAATCGAACATTGACCGGCGCGGCCAGCGCCTCGTAACTTCACCACCATGATCCGACGAACACTACTGCTTGCTACGCTCTTGGGCGTCGCCGCCGCTTTGCTTCCTGGTTTGTCAAACGCGCTCGCGGCCGCAGAAGGCGTGAAACTCGGCCAGTCTGATGACCGCATCCGCGTCGAGATCAACGGCGAACTCTTCACCGAATACGTCTTCAAAGGCGCGCCCCACGTCTATTACTACCCGCTGATCGGCCCCGGTGGCCTGCGCATGACGCGCGACTACCCGATGGTGCCCGACTCAAAGAACGAAGATCACGACCACCCGCACCACCGCTCGCTCTGGTATTCACATGGCGCAGTCAACGGCGTGGATTTCTGGAGCGAGACCGCCAAGGCCGGCAAGATCCTTCATGACAAATTCCTCGAAGTGAAATCCGGCCAGGACGAAGGTGTCATCCGTTCAGCCAACAAGTGGGTGGCGCTGGACGGCAAGATCGTCTGCACGGACGAACGCACCTTCCGCATCTATGCCCGGCCCAACAGCGAGCGGTTGTTCGACTTCGAGATCACCGTCAAAGCCCCCGCGGACTCGGAAGTGGTGCTCGGTGACACCAAGGAAGGCACCATGTCGTGCCGCGTCGCCGAAACCATGCGGGTGGTGTTGCCCAAGAAGCTGAAGGGCGAAGGCCACATCGTCCAGAGCACCGGCGTGCTCGATGGCAAGACCTGGGGCCAGCGCGCTGAGTGGTGCGACTACTACGGACCGGTCCAGGGCAAGACCGCGGGCATCGCGATCTTCGATCACCCGTCGAACCCGGTCCACCCGACCTATTGGCACGTCCGCGACTACGGGCTGTTCGGCGCGAATCCGTTCGGCATCCACGACTTCACGAACAAGAAGGAGCCAGCCGGGGCCGGCAACATCACCATTGCGCCCGGCAAGAGCGTCACCTTCAAATACCGCTTCTACATCCACGAAGGCGACGAGAAGCAGGCCAAAGTCGCCGAGCGCTACGCCGAGTGGACCAAGAAGTGACCCGGCCCTCTCTTCCGCCCCTTCAACGCTTTAACGTTTTAACGCTTCGACAATTCAACCCTCCACCTCCATGCCCCACCTCACTCGCCGAAACTTCCTCAAATCCACCGCCCTCAGCGCTGCCGCGCTAAGTTTGCCTGCTTCCTCGTGGGCGCAGGTCCGAGGCCCCAACGAAGACATCCGCGTCGCCGTCATCGGCTTCAACGGCCAAGGCGGCAGCCACATCGGCTCGCTCAGCAAAGCCAAGGGCGCGCGCATCACTGCGCTGTGTGATTGCGACAGCGACGTGCTGGCCAAAGGTGCCAAGCGTGTCGGCGAAAACGTTGAAACCTACACCGACATCCGAAAGCTTTTGGAGAGCAAGAACGTCGATGCCGTCTCCATCGCCACGCCGAACCACTGGCACGCGCTGGGCACCATCTGGGCCATCCAGGCAGGCAAGGACGTGTACGTGGAGAAG
Organism: Verrucomicrobiota bacterium; assembly: GCA_016219875.1. GTDB lineage: Bacteria > Verrucomicrobiota > Verrucomicrobiia > Limisphaerales > JACRJZ01 > JACRJZ01. The sequence continues at coordinate 3,683 of JACRJZ010000096.1, forward strand.
CCGGTGTCGCACAACGTCAGCGAAGGCCGGCGCATGGTGGAGTTCGCGCGCCAGCACAACAAGATCGTCCAGACCGGCACGCAGAGCCGCTCCTCGCGCGCGGGCATCGCCGCGGCGGTCGAGTGGGTCCGGGCCGGCAATCTGGGCAAGATCAAGGTTTCGCGCGGCATTTGTTACAAGCCGCGTGGCAGCATCGGCAAGAGTGCCGTGCCGCTGGAGATTCCCACGAACGTCGATTTCGACCTCTGGTGCGGTCCGGCCGCCAAGCTGCCGATCCTGCGCAAGAAACTGCACTACGACTGGCACTGGGTCTGGAACACCGGTTGTGGCGACCTCGGCAACCAGGGCATTCACGAGATGGACGTGGCGCGTTGGTTCCTCGGCGTCAAGGAGCTTTCGCCGCGCGTGTTCGCGGTCGGCGGGCGGCTGGGCTACGTCGATGACGGCGAAACGCCGAACACGATGGTGATTTACCACGACTACCCGGACGCCCCCCTGATCTTTGAAGTTCGTGGCCTGCCCAGCAAGGCCGGCAGCAAAGAGATGGACACCTACATGGGCGCCCGCATTGGTATCGTCATCGAGTGCGAGGGCGGCCACGTGACCGTGCCGAGCTACAACGAAGCCAAGGCCTACGACAAGGACGGCAAGCTGGTGAAGGAATTCAAGGGCGGCGAAGGCCACCACGACAACTGGCTCAAGGCCGTGCGCAGCCGCAAGAAGGAAGACCTGAACGCCGACATCCTGGAAGGCCATCTCTCCAGCGCCCTCTGCCACACCGGCAACATTTCCTACCGCCTTGGCCAGCAGATGGAGCCGGGCGAAATCCGGGAACAAACCAAGGCGGACGCCCAAGCTCTGGAAGCGTGCGAGCGCGCCTACGAACACCTCAAGCTCAACGAAGTCGATCTCAAAGCCACCCAGGCCACGCTCGGCCTGGTGCTGAAGATGGACCCGAAGACGGAGAAGTTCATCGGCAACGCCAAGGCCGACGAGATGCTGACGCGGCCGTATCGGCCCGGCTTCGTGGTGCCGGCGAAAGTGTAACGGAACAACCGAAGAAGCGTTGAAGCGTTGAAAGGTCAAAGAGCGAACTCGCGTCACCACCGATCCGCCGCTTCATTGGCCACGCATCTGAAATACCGACTCACAAATTACGTTTTACGTTTCACGTTTCACGTTTCAACAAACCTCCCATGAACCACCTCACTCGCCGTTCCTTCCTCAAATCCTCTCTCCTCACCACCGCCGCCTTGAGCGCGCCGGCCCGCTTCTGGGCCGCCGTGCCCGGCGCCAATGACGACATCCGCATCGCCGTCGTCGGCTTTGGCGGACGCGGGGGCAACCACATCAGCGCCTTCAGAAACATGCCTGGCGTGCGCCTGGTGGCGCTGTGCGATTGCGACACCAAGATTCTGGAGAACACCGCGGCGCAGTTGGAAAAGAAGGACATCGTCGTCAAGACCTACACCGACATCCGAAAGCTCCTGGAGAGCAAGGAAGTCGATGCCATCTCCACCGCCACGCCCAACCACTGGCATTCCCTCATCACGGTCTGGAGCTGCCAGGCCGGCAAGGACGTTTATGTTGAAAAGCCCGTTTCGCACAACGTCTTTGAAGGCCGCCAGTGCGTCGAGGCGGCGCGTAAATACAATCGCATCGTCCAGGCCGGCACCCAGAGCCGCTCCATGCCGACGTACCCCGAGGCCTGGGCGTGGATCCGCGAAGGCCACATCGGCAAGATCAAGATCGCCCGCGGCCTTTGCTACAAGCCGCGTCAGAGCATTGGCAAAGTGGACGGCCCGCAGGCCATCCCGGCCAACATCGACTACGATCTGTGGTGCGGCCCGGCGCTCAAGCTCCCGCTCATGCGCAAAAAACTGCACTACGACTGGCACTGGGTCTGGAACACTGGCAGCGGCGACATGGGCAATCAAGGCATCCATGAGATGGACAAGGCCCGTTGGGCGCTCGGCAAAATGGAACTCCCCGCCAGCGTGTTCAGCATCGGCGGGCGGCTCGGCTACGTCGATGACGGCGAAACGGCCAACACGCAAATGTGCGTCTTCGACTACGGCGATGCGCTCCTGATCTTTGAGACTCGCGGGTTGCCGCGCAGCAAGGAATTCCAGGAAAAGGAGTGGAACAAGAACATGGACAAGTACCGCAGCGAAGGCATCGGCCAGATGATCGAGTGCGAAGGCGGCTCCACCAACGGCCACGTCGCCTGGGACAAAGACGGCAAGCAACTCAAGAAGTTCGCCGGCAGCCGCGAAGAGAACCACTTCGCCAACTTCATCACGGCTGTGCGCAGCCGGAAGAAGGACGACCTCAAGGCTGACATCCTGGAAGGCCATCTCTCCAGCGCCCTCTGCCATCTCGGCAACATCTCCCATCGCGTCGGCAAGCTGGCGGACCCGGACGAACTCCACGCCGCGCTCAAGAAGGACGCTGCCGCCCAGGAAACCCTGGCCCGCATGGAAGAGCATCTCGCCGCCAATGGCGTGGACATCAAGCAGACCAAGCTCACCCTCGGTCCGACGCTCAAGATCGATCCGAAGACCGAGCGGTTCATCGGCCACGCCAAGGCGAACGAACTCATCACGCGGCCGTACCGTCCTGGGTTTGTGGTGCCGGAGAAAGTGTAGGCCGGATTCCGAAATCGGATGGGGAGCGCCCGCGGCCCGCGTGCGGGTTTCGGCGGCCCGCCGAAACCCTCCGCTCCACTGAGCCGTATCCATGCAGTCGAGGAAACCACGAAATACACGAAATACACGAAAACAAAGGCCGGACCGCGGTGGGGAGCGGAGGCTCCGGCATCACCAAAAAGTGACAGCGCTGAAGCGCCTTTCCGTTCCCGGGCCAGCCACGGTCTTCTTGGGTCTTCCTTTCGTGTGTTTCGTGTATTTCGTGGTTCCACTGAATTGTTACGGCTGAGCTTCTTTCAAAACCGTAGCAACCGACGTGAGGAGGCTCTGGTTCCGTTGGAGTTTGAGCCTCCTCACGTCGGCTGCTACGGGGTTTTGAAATCGCCTCCACTGACTGGAGAACGACGCGGATTTTTCCAAGCAGATTGCCTCTGCGAGAAGATGGGGCGGAGCGGGTTGTCCGGCGGGCCGCCGGACAACACACGCCGGCGGCGTGAGCGTCGCCAGAGGGGCGTGCCAGAAAGCGAGACTTGCCCAGGCGGAGGCGCGCACCTTGGCCCTGCCGCCGTAGCGCAGGTTTTCAACCCTTGTCATTACCCACATCTTTTCGATGCTTGTTTTAGTCTTCTGATGATGGTTTCTTGAGCGCGTGGGCGTGGCTGCGGCCCGCCGTGTCGGTTCCTCTCCGGTCGG
>JACRJZ010000097.1 GCA_016219875.1 Verrucomicrobiota bacterium
AGCGGACCACGAGTTCTTGCTGAAGGGAGACGTGTTCACGGCGGACTTTTTGGAGATGTGGGTGAGCCACAAGCGCAAGGAAGCCGACGCCCTGCGCCTGCGTCCCCATCCCTACGAGTTCTTCCTCTACTACGACGTGTAAGAGGCGCGGATTTCGCACGGGTGCCCTGCCGGCAGGGCACCCGATTCTTTTGCCGAAATGCTCGGAAAATCAGTGGTTTTCCGGGCGAAATCGTGGGTGTGAATAAGTTGCGAATAAGAGTTAATATGTTGTTGTGGCCAGAACCGGTCGCTTCCTTTAGAACGCCCCTCCGTAACTCGCAGCAACCACGACGACGGGAGAACCTGCCGGATTGACCGAGAACGACCGTGCGCCTTGTGTCCCTAAATTCTTGATAAATAGATGAATACGAGCTTTGTCCAACCGCAGCGGGGCCAAGAAAGCGCGTTGCGTCGTTCGCCGTTTTCGTTCGTGGCCTTTAAGGGAACGCAAACGGCCCGCTGGAACGGTGTTACAGGCCAGTGACAAGCCCAAGTGAATAAAGTCAGCAAAATGCGGGTTTAGGAAAGGCTCACGCCATGCTTTGTGCCGCCGAAAAAATCTGGGGTCCCGCGCAGCAAATGCTGCGCTCCATCCTTAACCCCGAAACCTACAGCCTCTGGTTCGGCTCCATTCAAGCGAAAGGCTTGGAGGACGATTGTCTGGTGTTGGAAGTGGCGGATGAATTCTGCGAAATGTGGCTGGAGAAGAACTATTCGGAGCTCATCCATGAGAAGATCCTGGCCGCCACCGGCCAGCTTCTCAAAGTCAGATTCGAAGCGGCCCGTTCGCCTCACTTGCCGTCCGCGGCGGTTGACACCGGTTCACGCGCCGATCAGAAGCCCAAGCCCAAGGCCGAACCCGGGCCTGAAGAGCGTCCGGCAACAACGAAGGAGTTCGCGTTCAATCCGAACTATGTCTTTGACACTTTTGTGGTCGGGAACAACAACCACTTCGCCCACGGCGCCGCGCTGGCCGTGGCCCAAACGCCCGGCAAGGCCTACAACCCGCTTTTTCTTTACGGGGGCGTCGGCCTGGGCAAGACCCACCTCCTCCATGCCGTCGGCCAATACGTGGCCCAGCACAGGAGGAACGCCCGCGTGGCCTACCTGTCCTCCGAGAAGTTCACCAACGAGTTCATCGACGCCATCCAGAACAACTCGCTGGCGAAATTCCGGAAGAAATACCGCCAGACTGACGTGCTGTTGATCGACGACATCCAGTTCCTCGCGGGCAAAGAGCGGATTCAGGAGGAGTTCTTCCACACCTTCAACGCCCTGCACGAGTCACACAAACAAATCGTCCTGTCCTGCGATCGCCCGGCCAATGAGATCCAAGGTCTCGAGCAGCGGTTGGTGTCGCGCTTCGAGTGGGGATTGGCCACGGACCTGCAGCCGCCCGACGGGGAAACCCGGCTGGCCATTTTGCGCAAGAAGGCCAGGTTCATGAACGTGGAGTTGCCGGAGGAAGTCTTGAACTTTATCGCGACCCGCATTCGCACCAACGTGCGCCGGTTGGAAGGCGCGCTCACCCGCGTGGCCAGCTACGCCACGCTGACCGGACGCAAGCCTACCGTCGAGACGGTGGAAGGCATGCTGCGCGAAATCCTCCACGAGGAAGGCCGCTTTACCGTCACCATCGAAGTCATTCAGAAAAAGGTCGCGGAGCACTTCGACATCCGGTTGGCCGACATGACGAGCAAGCGCCGTCCGGAGAACATCGCCTTCCCGCGGCAAGTCGCCATGTTCCTTTCCCGCCAGCTTACCGAGAGTTCGCTGAACACGATCGGGGAGGCCTTCGGGGGCCGCGACCACGGCACGGTGCTCCACGCCTGCCGCTTGGTGAAGGACCGCATGGAAGTGGATGCCAACGTCCGCCAGACGGTCCATTACTTGGAGAAGCAACTGATGCGTTGAGTCTTGGTCCCGAGCTCCGAGTTTCGCGTTCAACCTGCTGTCGCGATGGCGCCCGGAATTCGGAGCGTTGAACTCGAAACCCGGAACTCGGAACTTCCTCTGCCATGCCCATCATTGAAGTCCAAGGGCTGACCAAGACGTTCCGCACGCACAAGAAGTCCCCCGGCTTCAAAGGCGCGGTCCAGTCCCTCATCCGGCGCCAGACCGAAGAGGTTGTCGCGGTCAAAGACGTGGCCTTCTCCGTTGAGGAAGGCGAACTGGTCGGCTTCCTCGGTCCCAATGGCGCGGGCAAGACCACCACGCTCAAGATGCTGGCCGGCTTGCTCCACCCCACCCGCGGGAGCGCGCGCGTGCTCGGATACGTGCCCTGGAAGCGCGCCGACGGCTACCGCCGGCAGTTCGCCCTCCTGCTCGGCCAGAAAAACCAGCTTTGGTGGGACCTGCCCGCCCGCGACTCCCTCGAACTCAACAGCAAGATTTACGGCATTGCGCCGGAATTGTTCCGGCGCACGGTGGCGGAGCTGGGCGAACTCCTGGGCGTGACGGACAAACTCGATGTGATGGTGCGCGAGCTTTCCCTGGGCGAGCGCATGAAGCTGGAACTCATCGCCGCCCTCCTGCATCAGCCCAAAGTCCTGTTTCTCGACGAGCCGACCATCGGCCTGGATGTCGTGTCACAGAAAACCGTGCGCGAGTTCCTCCGCCAGCACAACGCCACCCGCCACACGACGATTCTCCTCACCAGCCACTACATGGCGGACATCGAGCAACTCTGCCGCCGCGTCATCATCATCGACCACGGCACGATCTTTTTCGACGGGCAGTTGAGTGAGGTGGTGGACCGGTTTGCCGATTTCAAACTGGTGACCATCGAGTGCGCCGCGGGCGCGGCTCCCAGTGCCGAGAAATTGTCTCGTTACGGCGAAGTGCTCGAACGCACCTCCGTCCTGGTCAAATTGAAGATCAAGCGCGACCGCGTCATTTCGGCCTGCAAAGCCCTCCTGGACGAACTGCCCGTGCGCGACATCGACATCCAGGAAGTGCCCATCGAAGAGGTCATCCGTCAGATCTTCGCCCGGTGACGCGGGGTTCCGGGCTCGGTGGCCGATCGGGATTTCTGCGTGACTTCGTGTCCTCCCCCTTCTGCGGAGAGCGCAGGAGAAGAAACAGAAACAGGCGGGATGCCTGTCCTACTTCTCCTCCCGCGGCGGAAACTCGAAGCCCACCTTGTCGTCTTCGGTCAACACGAGGTAGGCCGAAAAGGGCCGCCCCGTCTTGCCGGAGACGAACTGGGTCAGCAGGTCCGTCTTGCCGGTGGACAACAGCTTCTTGACCTGCTCGCGCTCCAGCGGCTGCTGCAAGATGAGTTTGCCCGCTTTGAACTTGCAGGGCTTTTTCTCGGCCTGGGATTGCTCGCACAGAAAGCTCTCCGGCCCCTCGAACACGCGTCCGCCGCATTTCGGGCAAGCGCCGACCGGTTCCATTCCGGTGAAGTCCAGCTTCGGCGGCGGCTCCTTGGGCTTGGCGCCCTTGGGCGGGAACTTGGACTTGCGGGGGGCGAACTCGAATTTCACTTCGCCGTCCTTGAGCACGAGAAACGCCTCGAACTTCCGGCCCGTCTTCTTCGAAACAAAATCCTTCAGCAGATCAGTTTTGCCGGCTTCGAGGAGTTTCTGGATCTGTGCCGGCTCCACCTTCTGTTGCAGGATCACTGCGCCCGTCCGGAAGGTGCATTGCTTGGCTGCGCCGACGGACTTCTCGCAGACGTAGGTCATGCCGTTCTCGAAAACCCGCGCGCCACACTTGGGGCATTTCCCGAGCGGTTCCTTGCCGGTGAAGTCCACCTCGGCCGCCGCCTCGCCGTTCTCCGGCTTCTTATCGTCGCCGAAATCGTATTCCACCTTGAACTCGAGGTTCAGCTTGAGCACGGCGGCGAACGGCTTGCCCATCTTGCTGCGGAAGCCTTGCAACGGCCCGATCTGCTTCTCCCGGATGAGCGTTTCCGCCTCGGCCGGCTCGATCATGCGTCCGGACATGATTTTCCACATCGAGAAGCCGCACGTCCCGTTCACGCACTGAAAGGCTTTGTATTTCTCGTGAACCTCGCCGCCGCACTTCGGGCACGGCGCCGTAAGCACTCCGAAGTCGCCGGGGATGGTGTCGTACTCGTATTGCTTGGCGCGGTCCACGATGCGGCGGGTGGCCTCGGCGATCTCGGCCATGAACTCGGCGCGGCTCTTTTGCTTGCGCTGAATCTGGCGCAGACTGAACTCCCAATCGCCGGTCAGTTCCGGCTTGGTGAGTTCGGGAATGCCCAAGCCGTTGAGCAGTTCCATCAGCATGAAGGCCTTCGCCGTGGCCTGAAGCTCGCGGCCGTTGCGATGCACGTATTGCTCATAGACCAGCCCCTCGATGATCGACGCGCGGGTGGCCGGCGTGCCGAGACCCTTGTCGCGCATGGCTTCGCGGAGTTCATCGTCTTCGACCATTTTGCCCGCGCCTTCCATCGCGCTGAGGAGCGTCGCTTCGGTGAAGCGCGGCGGCGGCTTGGTCTGGCTCTGCTTCACGTCAATGGCGCTGGTGTTCACGCGCTCGTTCGGCTGCACGGGCACGAGGCTGGGCGTGTCTTCCTCGACGGCTTCCTTGCCATAGACCGTCAGCCAGCCGGCGCTGACGAGGACCTTGCCGACGCTCTTGAACGGCTCACCCTCGACGCGCGTGATCCGCGTGGTTTCGAGAAACTCCGCCGCCGGATAAAAGACGGCGAGGAACCGCTTCGTGACCATGTCGTAAAGCTTCTGCTCCAGTTCGCTCAGCCCTTTGGGTGCCTGCGTCGTGGGGATGATGGCGAAGTGGTCGCTGACTTTGGCGTTGTTGAACACGCGCTTGTTGGGCTTCACCCACCCGTGGTCCAAGATCGTTTTGGAAAACGGGCCGTAGCTGGTTCCCTCCAGCGTGTGCAGGACGCTGCGCACGGTGGCGAGATAATCCTCCGGCAAAGCCCGCGAGTCGGTGCGCGGATAGGTGAGCACCTTGTGCTTTTCGTAAAGCGCCTGCGCCACGGCCAGCGTCTTGCTCGCTGGCAGGCCGAAGCGCGAGTTCGCCTCTCGCTGCAAACTGGTGAGGTCGTAGAGCAGGGGCGAGAGTTGCGTGCTGGGCTTGCTCTCCTCCGTGACAATACCGGGCTTGCCGAGGCACTTGTCGCGGATGGCTTCGGCTTGGGGCCTTTCCCAAAACCGTTCCGGCTTCAGTTCGGCATCCGCGTCCTTGCCTTCCTGCTTCGCGAACTTTTCATCAAACCAGCGTCCGGGGTACTGCCCCGCCGCCGCGTCGAACGTCGCGATCACTTCCCAGTACTCGCGCGACACGAACTTGCGGATCTTCTGCTCGCGCTCGACGAGGATGGCCAGCGTGGGCGTCTGCACGCGGCCCACGGTCGTCTTGTAGAAGCCGCCCGACTTGGAGTTGAACGCGGTCATGGCCCGCGTGCCGTTGATGCCCACCAGCCAGTCGGCCTCGGCGCGGCTGAAGGCCGCGTCCGCCAACGGCAACATGGTTGGGTCGTCCCGCAGCGCCTCGAAGCCCTCGCGGATGGCGGCCGGCGTCATCGACTGAAGCCAGAGGCGTTGGATCGGGTGCTGGGCTTTTGTGTACTTGACGATGTTGCGGAAGATGAGTTCCCCCTCGCGTCCGGCGTCGCAAGCGTTGATCAGCGCATCGACATCCTTTCGCTTGATGAGTTTGGACAGGACGCGCAGGCGGTTCTCGGTCTTCTCAATCGGCTGAAGGTCGAAGTACGGCGGAATGACGGGCAGGCACTTGAAGGTCCACTTGCCCTTCGCGGCCTCCACGCCTTCGGGCGGCGTCAGTTCCAGCAGATGGCCCACGGCTGACGAGAGCACGAAGCGGTCGCTCTCGTAGAAGTCCTCTGCCTTTTTGAACCCGCCGAGGGCCTTGGCGATGTCGCCCGCGACCGACGGCTTCTCTGCGATGATGAGTGCTTTTCCCATGTCAGGCCGGTGGATTTACATCAATCCACCCCGGATTGGCAACTGGTTGTTTTGCTGAGTGCGCGGAACCTGGGCCATCGGGGTTGCGGTGTCAAAACCGAAAACGAAACCAAAATCGGGATCCAAGGCTGCATCAAGCTCCCGCCCGGCGCACCGGGTAGCGCAGGTTTTCAACCTGCCGTAGCGCCGACTTGCAGTCGGCCAGGCCGTGAAACTTCCAGCCGGCTGGCCTCTTCCAACGCTCGCCGGTTGGAAAACCGGCGCTACGGCAGGCTGGAAAGTCTGCGCTACGAGTGCTCCCGAACCGAGCTGGATGCAGCCCTGACCGGGTCGGGCGCATCTGAGCACGGCCACCGTAGCGCCGGTTTTCCAACCGGCAAAGCGGGTGAATGAAACTGGCGTTCCGAACCGCCTCATCGCTCCGGCTGGCATGAAGGTTCTACGCGGGGTGTTCGGCCTTCACCCCGTTGACCAGCGTGCGGACGAAGTCCGCGACCCGCGCGACCATCTCCGGCGCGCGGCCCATTTCGGCGATGCGGTTGACCACCGCGCTGCCCACCACCACGGCATCGGCTGACGCGGCCGCCGTTTTCGCCTGTTCCGGATTCGAGATGCCGAAACCCACCGCGATGGGTAGCGACGTGTGGGCGCGAATCTTCGCCGTCATCAGGCCGATGGTGTCTGAAACCTGAGTCTGCATTCCGGTGACGCCTTCCCGTGAGACGTAATAGATGAAGCCACCACCGCGCTTCACGATGAGGCCGATGCGTTCCTCGGGCGTCGTGGGCGCGACCAGGTAGATCGGGCACAACTCCGCCGCCCGCATGAGGTCTTCGTAGTTGTCCGACTCCTCCGGCGGCAGATCGAGGATCAAGAGGCCGTCCACGCCCGCTCGCTTCGCGTCGGCAATGAACCGCTCCAGGCCGCGCCGATGCAGGAGGTTGAAGTAGATGTAGAGCACGATGGGAATCTGGGACTCACCCCGAATGGCCGCGACCGTGTCCAGCACTTTAGGAGGCGTGGTGCCGGATTCCAGCCCGCGCTGGGCGGCGAGTTGGTTCACGAGGCCGTCGGCCAGCGGGTCGCTGAAGGGCACGCCCAGTTCCAGCACGTCCACGCCCGATTGGTCAAAGGCCAGTGCCAGCCGGCGCGTGGCTTCGAGATTGGGATCCCCGGCGCCGATGTACACCACCACGCCTTTCTGGCCGCGGCGCTTGAGTTGGGCGAACCGTTCAACGATGCGATTCATGGCGGCGAAGTGTGCGAGGACGGGGCAAGGTTTCAAGGACGATTCAACGAGGCTGCATCGCCAAGACGCGGCGTTTCCATTGGTCGAGCAGCGCCTGCCAGGACTGATTCAAGAAAGCGTAGCAGCCGACATGAGGAGGCTCTGTTTTGATTTCGGATTTGAAAACAGAGCCTCTTCACGTCGGCTGCTACGATCGAGGGATTATCGAATCCACCGAGCGCCGTCTGCCGCGGCGGCGACAATTGGGTTGTCAACAAGACTCCTTGTGCCATCGTCCCGCAGCATGAACACACGAGCGTCTTCCATTCTGTCGATAGAGTGCGCTCTGACAATGACGCCCCAGTGCGCCGGAAAAACCGTGCCTGGTGACGAGGATTCGATGTTCAAGGCGGCCCTGCGCCACACGATCGGGCGCTTGGGCGGGCTGGGACTCTGGATGGCCGTCGGACTGGAACCGGCGGCGGCCCAGCAAACCCCACCGACCTGCACGACTCTGCCGCCCAGTTCCGTCGCCGAAACCAGAGGTTACTTGGTGGGCCTCCTCAGTTCGTCCGCGCTGTCGACGGCTTACGGGTTCGAGTGGGGCCTGACCACGAATTACGGCAACACGACAGGTTTTCTCCCCCTTTGGAGTCCGACCAACGGGGTCTTCCTCTCGGCGCTGGCCTTCGATCTGTCGCCTGACACCACCTATCATTATCGCCTTGTCGCCACGAATGGCGCCGGACGCAGCGAGGGGGCAGACGTGGCCTTCACCACCCCGCGGTTTCCCCTGGTCGAAACCTTGCCGCCGGTGCAAGTGGGCTTCACCACCGCCACGTTGCGCGGCGCCGCCAATCCCAACGGTTCCGCTGCTGGGGCGTTCTTCGTCTGGGGACTTGGCGACAGGCGCAACTGGGCGACGCCAGAGCAGAAGATCGGGGCCGGCACCAACGCGGTGACGATGTCGCAGACCTTGACCGGCCTTCTGCCGGGAACGCTCTACAGTTTTCGCGGTGTGGCGTTTCACGTGCGCAACCAGACCACGCGCGCGGCACCGCTGGCCTTCAGGACAATGGGTCCAACGGTCCAGACTCTGCCGGCTTCAGCCATCACCGTGACGAACGCTACGTTGCGAGGGTTGGCCAACCCGAACGGCTCAGCCGCCACCGCTTGGTTCGAGTGGGGCGCCACGACGAACTACGGGTTTCTGGCCCCGCAGCAGGACTTGGGCGACGGGACGAACGAGGTGTCGGTGAGCCAGGAAATCGCGCCTCTTCTGGCTGACCAGAGCTACCATTTCCGGCTGGTGGTGACGAACGCCGACGGGCGGTTTGAAGGCGCTGATCAAAGTTTCACCACGCCCATCCTGGTGGGAACCGAGACTCCTCTGCCCGGGGTGAGTTCACTTCCAGGAGTCGTCCCTGGAAGCATCGCTTGGGGCGACTACGATGGCGACGGCGCACTGGATGTCTTCTTGGGGGGTGACGTTGAATCCTACTGGCGTAACGTGCCGATCGCGGCGCTTTTTCGGAACGACGGAGGCGCCTTTCGCAGGAACGACTCAGCCTTCCCGCAGGAAAGCCAAGGACCGGCGTGGGGAGACTTCGACAACGATGGCGACTTGGACTTGCTGCTGCTCGGTCGCGGCGTGACTGCGATCTATCGAAATGACCGCGGCGTCTTCACCAACATTCAGGCGCTGCTGCCGCTGGTCCGCACGGTCTCGGCAGCCTGGGGCGATGATGACAACGATGGCGATCTGGACCTCCTGCTTTCGGGCTGGACCAACGCCTGGTGGTCGGACGCCTTCACGGTCGCGTTCCGCAACGAGCACGGCGTGCTGACCGAGAGCGGATTCCGGCTGCCGATTCTCTCACTGCGCATGGCCTGGGTGGATTACGACCAGGACGGCGACTTCGACATGTTGTTGACGGACCAAGCCGGAACCCAGCGTTGCTTTCAGAATACGAATGGGACCTTCCTGCCAGTAACACCGGTGCCGTCTGAAATCGTGGATCCTTCGGCTGGCTGGGCTGATTTCGACAACGACGGGGACCTGGACCGTCTCACCGTGGCCAACGACGGTGCGCCTCTCCTCTATCGCAACCAAGCCGGAGTGCTGACCAACGCCACGAGTGAATTGGACCTGTCCGGTTGCGGCTGGAGACCGTCGTGTTCGGTCGCGTGGACCGATTTCGACGGTGACGGCGACCTGGACATCATGGTCGCAGGGGTTAGCACTTGCTTCGTGGATGCGAGCGTGAACGCTCTCTTCCGCAATTACACGTCTCGCTCGAACAGTGTTCCGACCGTCCCCACGGGCCTGACCGCCACGCCTTGCCAGGCCAGTGTGACGTTTCGCTGGCAAGCCGCCAGTGACGGCCAAACGCCGGCCAGCAACCTGACTTACAGCTTGCGTGTCGGCACCACGCCCGGTGGCTGCGATGTGGTTTCCCCCCAGGCCGATCCGGTCGCTGGCCGACGGCACGTGCTCCAGCCGGGAAACGCTGGTTACAGGCTCAGCCACACCATCACCAACCTGGTGCTATGCCGGACCTACTACTGGAGTGTTCAAGCCATCGACGGCGCGTTTGCTGGCTCGACCTTTGCGCCGGAGCACTCGGTGGTGGTGCCTGGTCCACCGCGGATCAGCGGCCTCACGCGTGACACGGGGAGCTTCGTGCTCCAGTGCAACGGCACCCCCGGACGGGGCTTGGCGGTTCAGCGCACAACGGATTTGCTGCATTGGGAGGAAGTCGCGGTCCTGACGGCGGACGCGGACGGCTCATCCCGATTTCTTGAAACGAACGTGGTGGGCGCTCCGGCGATCTTCTACCGGCTTCAGGAGCACTGAGCCGTAACACTTCAGTGGAACCACGAAAGACACGAAACACACGAAAGGAAGACCCAAGAAGACCGCGGCTGGCCCGGGAACGGAAAGGTACCTCAGCGCTATCACCTTCTGGTGACGCCGGAGCCTCCGTTCCCCACCGCGGTTCAGCCTTTGTTTTCGTGTATTTCGTGTGTTTCGTGGTTCCCTCGACTGCATGGATACGGCTGAGTCTGCCGCTTTCAACTCACTGTTTGCCGCTTCAGCCACGTCAGCCGCAGCCCTTCCAGCGTCAGCGTTGGCTCGACCGTGGTGATCTCCGGCAAGTCCGACGTGATGAGATGCGCGTCGCCCCCGGTGGCCACCACGGGGAGGCGAGGATGGTTGAGTTCCCGCTGGAGGCCGCAGATCAGTTCTTTGACCAAGCCGCGGAATCCGTGCAACGCGCCCGCGAGCATCGACTCTTCGGTGTTGCGGCCGATGAAGTGGAGGATGCGGCGGACCTCGATCTTCGGCAGGAGGGCCGTCTTTTCGTGCAAGGAACTGGCCACGAGGCCAAGGCCGGGGGCGATGAGGCCGCCGACGAAGTTGCCGCGGGAATCCACCACGCTGAAGGTGGCCGCCGTGCCCAAGCCGACCGCCACGCAGGGCGCGCCGAAATGGTGCCGGGCCGCCACGGCGTTCGCCAGCCGATCCGGTCCGATGGTTTCGGGATGCGGATAGTCCATCCCGATGCCCCGCACCGTGTGATGGGTGAGTTCGAGCCATTCCACAGGCCAGAGCCGCAGCACCGCGCGCCGGGCGAGGGGCGTCACCCTGGGCACCACGCTGCACGCGGCCACGCCGTCCAGTTTCGCGCGGCCCGCGAATCGTCGCACCGGCTCTGCGGCCTTGGCTTGCGGCCAGAGCGCGGTGGGAATGTCCGCGTGTTTGACGACCCGCCGTTCGTTGGCCAGGCCGAGATGCGTGTGCGTGTTGCCGATGTCCAGGAGCAGGATCATGAAGGGTCACGCCGTTGCATCGCTTCGGCCTGAAGGCATCGCTGGCCTGGGCCTCAAAGCGTGAAGCCGGCGGAGGCGGCATCCGCGGCAAACATCTTCACCGTGTCCAGAGAAAGCTCACCCAGGTCCATGCCGCCCAGTTTGAGCGCCTTGGCGAGGACGTCGTGCGGCACGGTCACGATCCGGCAGCCGCTGGCTTCAGCCTGCCAGATGTTCAGCACTTCGCGCACGCTGGCCCACAGCAACTCGGCCTTGGGCTGGCCCTCGAGCAGCGCCAGCGCGGCCCGCATCAGCGGCATGGGATCGCGGCCCGTGTCGGCGATGCGCCCGGCAAAAACGCTGACGACTGAGGGCACGGCCGGGTTCAACGCTTCCGCCACCGTACGCACTTGGCCGAGCGTGAGGATGGCCGTGACGTTCAGTTGCACGCCTTCCCGGGCCAACTCGCGAATGAGCGGGGCCGAGGACTCGCGGCGGGTGTTCGTGATGGGAATCTTGACATAGACGTTCTTCTGCCACGCCGCGATCTTGAGCGCCTGGCGCTTCATCTCGGCGAACTCGTCGGAGAAGACCTCGAACGAGATGGGCTTGGCTGTCACCGTCTGGAGCACGTCCTTCGCGTAAGTCTCGTAGTCGGTGATGCCGGCTTTGCGCATCAGCGTGGGGTTGGTGGTCAGGCCCTTGATGAGCGGGTTGGCGTAAAGGTCCAGCATGCCTTTCTTGTCCGCGCCGTCGGCGAAGAGCTGAACTTTCAATTGCGATAACGGATTTTGCATTTCGGTGGCGGAACCCTAGCACCGCTCCCGGCGAAAACCAAAAGGGTTTTGTCGCCTCGATCAATACCGAGATTCGGGCTGGTAGGTGGGGCGAGCGTACACGCGAGCCGTTTGTCCCCAGGCGGGTCCGGCTCGCGAGTACGCTCGCCCCACCAAGCTGGTCTTCACCCGCAGGTGATGTCCTTGTGCGTCTCGGCAAGGATTGAAGTTATGTCAGCTCCGAGTCGCCTCCACGATGCCGCGCACCGCCACGCTGGCGGCGGCGAAGCCGAAGGCGCCGGTCACAAAGGTCGCTGTGCCCAATCCGTGTTCGCAATCGATCTGGACTGGCGCCTCGGGATCGCGCGTGCCGCACACGGAGCCATCCTGCTGCGGAAACAAGGGCGGCTCCGCCGAGAACACGCAGTCCACGCCAAAAGGCTGTTCGCCACGCGGAAAGCCGCGAAACCTCCTCAGGACCCGCCGCACTTGGCTCAGGAGCCGATCATGGCTGGAAAACGCCAGGTCCGCCACGCGGATGGCCGTGGGATCGCGTCGTCCCGCCGCGCCGCCGCTGGCCACGATTCGCAGTCCGCGCTCACGGCATTTCGCGATCAACAGCGCCTTGTTCGACGGGCCGTCGATGGCGTCGATCACGAAGTCGAACGGCGTGGCCAGCATTTGGTCTGCATTGGCTTCAGAGAAGAACTCGGCAACCGGGCAGGTCGTGCAATCTGGGTTGATGGCCCGCGCCCGCTCTGCCATCACCTCGACCTTGGGCCGGCCAATGGCGCCGTCCAGCGCGTGCAATTGCCGGTTCACGTTGCTCACGCACACGTCATCCAGGTCGATCAGCGTCAACGTTCCCACCGCCGACCGCGCCAGCGCCTCGACGGCCCAGGAGCCGACACCACCGAGGCCGACGACGCAGACGTGCGCCCGGCGAAGGCGCTCCAACTTCTCCGCGCCAAACAAGCGGGCGATGCCGCCGAACCGCGATGCGTGATCGCTCATGGGGACCGCTCCCTCCGCCTACTGCCCCAGCAGCGCCGCGAGCACGCGTTTGCCCGCGAACACCCACACCACCGCCGCCACCGCGATGTACGGCCCGTAGGGCAGCCGGCTGGACCACTCGTGCCTCTTGAGCGCGATGAGCACCACGCCCACCGTCGCGCCGAGCACCGAACTGAGCATCAGCGCAAAGAGCGTGGCCTGCCATCCGAGGAAAGCCCCGATGGCTGCCATGAACTTCACGTCGCCCATGCCCATCGCTTCGCGCGGCAGGATGATGCAGTCGGCGGTGACTTCCATGTGCGGCATCTCTTCCGGCTTGAGTTCGTCCGGCCCCACCCGCAGCCGTTCCGGGCTGAGCCGCACCGGCACGTTCCAGTAACCGCGATCCACCAGTTCCACCGTGCGCGCTTCGACGCGGATGGTGTCGGAGTCCCGGAAGAACACTTCCTCGTAGGGGATTTCCGAGTCCGGCAGGATCAACGAGCCTTCCGTGAAGATGATCCGCGTGCCCGGCGGAAGCGGGATTTTCTGCCGGCCAAACACCAGCTTCCCAATTTGCAGAATGGCCAGGATGACGCCGCCGCCGACCACGATGCCCAGGAAACTCGCAAACAGGCTGCCCACGGCATCCTTTCGTTCGTGCAACAGCGGCAGGGCGAAGGAGCACAAGAACCCCGCGCCGATCCCGCCCAGGGTGATCTCGTCGGGAATGATGAAATGCTCGAAGTCGATGAACGTGGCCGCGATCAAACCGTCCACGAACAGACAATAGATGAACACCAGCCAGGCTGACTTGTGGCCGAAGGCCAGCCAGCACGAGAGAAACGCGATTCCGGTCAGCAGTTCGACCAGGAAGTAGCGCGCGGAAATCGGGGCACGGCAATTCGCGCAACGGCCTCGTAGGTAGAGCCAGGTGGCCAACGGGATGTTCAGATACCACGGAATGGCATAGCCGCAGTGCGGACAGTGCGAAGGCGGCGACACGATGCTCTCGCCGCGTGGCATCCGATGGATGCAGACGTTGAGGAAGCTCCCCACCATGCAGCCGAAGGTGAAGAAGACCAGCGACCAGAAGTGAAACGGCACAGCGGCCCAAATCTTCGGG
The DNA here is from genome assembly GCA_016219875.1 of Verrucomicrobiota bacterium. Taxonomy (GTDB): domain Bacteria; phylum Verrucomicrobiota; class Verrucomicrobiia; order Limisphaerales; family JACRJZ01; genus JACRJZ01. The sequence goes on from JACRJZ010000097.1 coordinate 13,903, forward strand.
TCAAACATAGCAGAGGTCCAAAGTCCAAGGTCCAAAGCCCAAAGTCAGAGTCCGCGTCAGACCCCGCGCGACTTTGGACTTTGGACCTTGGACCTTGGACTTGGTTAGTTCAGCCATACACGTTCTTCACCAGCGCCGCTCGCATCACCGCTACGGGCGCGGGTTGGCCGGTCCAGATTTCGAGCGCCTTCACGCCTTGGTAGAGCAACATGCCGACGCCATTGGCCGCGCGGCAGCCGGCGGCTTTCGCCGCGCACAGCAATGGAGTTTCGGCAGGCCGATAGATCATGTCGTACACCGCGCCCGCCTTGGAAAGATCGAAGCGGGCGGAATCGTAGGGCAGGGGATCGCCCGCTTTCAGACCGAGCGAAGTGGCGTTCAGCACCAAGTCCACCGGGCCGGACGGATAATCCAGCGTGCAGCGGGTGGCGGGAAATCGTTCCCGGATTTCGCGGGCGACGTCTTCGGCTTTGCTGCGGGTGCGATTGACCAGAAAGAGTTCGGCGACGCCGTCCGACGCCAGCTTGAGCGCCGCCGTCCGTCCAGCGCCGCCCGCGCCCAACAGCAGCGCGCGCGCGCCGCGCAGCGAAATGGCCAGGTTCTCCTCCACGGACCGCGTGATGGCGCCGGCGTCCGTGTTGAAGCCTTGGCTCCGGGTTTCTGGCGGGACCTCGTCGGGGAACAAAGCCAAGGGCTTCCACTCGCCGCTGGGTGTTCTCGCTTCAAACCGGATCGTGTTGACTGCGCCCCAGGACCGGGCGGACTCGTCCAGCGCATCGACCATTCCGACGGCGAGCAGTTTGTGCGGCACGGTGAGATTTACACCGATGAACCTCATTCGTTGCGCGCCAAGAATGGCTTCGCGGAGCTGCTCGGGTGGAACGTCGAACGCCAGGTAACGCCAGTTCAGTCCGAGCGCGGCGAGGCCGGCGTTTTGGAAAGCGGGGGAGGCGGAGTGCTTGACCGGATGACCGTACACCGCGCAGTAGCGCGTTGTGGCGTTGATCGGAGTCGCAAACACGTCGGACACGCCGCGGTTATAGGCAGGGGAGGGGGAAGTTCAAAGTTCAAAGTTCCACTTTGAACGTGGTATGTGTTTAGCGTCGTAGCGCAGGCTTTCCGGCCTGCCGTATCGCAGGTTTTCAACCTGCGGGATGTTGCCGGGCAAAGGCGGGTTTGAACTCGGCGTGTTTCTGAACTGGCTACGCCCTGCCGACTGCAAGTCGGCGATACGGCAGGCTGGAAAGCCTGCGCTACGCTAAACACATACTGAACGTGGGACTTTGAACCTCGAACTTTGAATGCGCGAGTTGGCTGTCCGACATGGATTCGAACCATGACTATGGGCTCCAAAGACCCGTGTGCTACCATTACACCATCGGACACGGCGCGCGGTAAACTAGTCAGCCGACCCGGCGGCGCAAGGGATTTTTTCCATGCCGTCGTGGCGCGGGCGACCCGCCTGCAGAAGTCGAACGGACGACACGCCCGTCGTGCCGCGCGACAACCGAGTCGGTTGCCGCGACTTTGGCTGCCGGGTCGGCCGCTCTCCTGCTTGGCGGCAGTGCCAAGTTGCGCCCGTTGCCGGGAACACAATTTGGTCCGGCCGGAATTGGCCGTGGCGGCGGCTCAGGTTTTCGCCGGCTTCATCACCACGTTGTCCACGTTCTTGAACAGCGTGAGCAGCATGGAGAACTGCTGGGTCGCGCGCACGGCGTGCGGCAGGCTGGGGGGCATGTAAAGCAGGTCGCCCGCCCTCAGCGCATGCACTTTGCCGTCCAGGGTCCACTCGCATTCGCCGGACAACACCTGCACCAGCGCGTGATGCGGTGAGGTGTGTTCGCTGAGTTCCTGGCCGGCGGCAAAGCCAAACAGCACCACGCGCGTGGCCGAGGTCCGCAGCAGGGTGCGGCTCACAATGCCGTGGGCGGCGAATTGAGTTTCCGTGTTCAGCGAGAGAATCCGCTGTTCGTCGAGACTGACCAAAGGTTGTTCGCTCATGCGGGGAAGATGCGGCACGGCACGGGCCGCGGCTTTGATGCAAATCAAGCGCTGCTTCGTTGGAGCAATCGGGAAACGGGTCGGCCCACGGGCGTCCGCCGCGGCCTGAACCGAAGGCGCGACTGAGGGCGCCGCCGGCTACTTCTTCAGCGTGCCCAGCGACTCCTTGCACTCCGCGAGGTGCGTGTCGGCGGAGGGAGTGTCTGTGACGTGGGCGACCTTGCCGTCCAAGCCGATCACGAAGCTCACCCGGCGGGCCATGTTGCGGCCGGGGGCCACGCGCACGCCGTACGCGTCCGCGATCTTGCCCTCAGTGTCCGCGACGAGCGTGAAGTTGAGGTGGTGCTTGGCGACAAACTTCTGGTGGCTCTCCGGTGAATCGAAGCTGACCCCCACGATCTCCACGCCGTCTTTCTTGAGGTTCTCGAGCCGGTCGCGCCAGCCGCACGCTTGCTTGGTGCAGCCCGGGGTGTCGTCTTTGGGATAGAAGTAGAGCACGACGGCTTTCTTGCCGATCAAGTCGGCGAGCTTCCAGGCTTTGCCTTCACTGTCCACGCCCTCGACCTGCGGCGCCGGGTCACCCGCTTTGACTTTGGTTTCCGCGGGAGCGGATTCTGAAACCAGCGTCAGGCCCGCCAGGATCGCCGCACAGACGAGGGCGCGTTTCAGGGCTGGGAGGGAGATGGCCACAAGCGATGTCTTCATAGTCTTGATAAGAATGCGGCTGGAAGCTACCCGTGCCCGCGGGGTTGTCAAATGGCCGAGGGAAAAGACGAGCTGGAGGAGGCGAAAGCCAATCTTGAATGGGGTGGCCGACGGGATTTGAAAGAAGATTGCCAACCGCATCGCCGCCGGGCATGGTTTCCAAGCTATGGCTCGAAGTGCCGGAAAGAATCTCGTTCCGCGTGAGCGCGGACGCGCGCCAAATACTCCAGGCCGCGCAGGACGCGACGGGCCTGACGCCCACCGAAATGATTAACGGGGCCATCGCCCGCCACGGCCCGGAAATGGTGCGGGAGATGATGGCGGAACAGGCGCGCGCGCGCCAGCGCCACGCCGCGCTGCTGGGGATCAGTTCCCCCAACCGATCCGATCTATGAGAGGCGGCGGAGACAGCGGTGCAGGAGGCCGTCGAGCACAGTCTGCGCAGGCCCGAAGCCGCCAAACCTGCTTCTCCAACGCCCGCGCCAGCGAGCGGAGTTGATCGGCCGACAGATGACGGAACTGCCGGGCGCGCTGGGCCGATTCGAAGCGAGCACAGCAGGCACAGGGGATCGGAGAAGGTGAAGAAGTGCTCATCGCGCAGTTCGTAAGGCACAGCATCGGCCATACAGTGCTCGATCCTGTTCCGATGCGTCGTATCGCTTGGCCCTGGTCAAGAACATCGGGCAAGTGGCCGAAGAGATGGGCAACAGCCCGAAGATCATTCACGCGCGCTATCGGGAACTAGTGACGCCGACAGCAGCGGAGGAATGGTTTCGGGTGGGTTTGTGACGGAAGGTGGAAAGCTGCACCAAATTTGCACCAAAGATTCAAACCTGTTTGTAACATCCTAGTAATCAACCGCAAAATGGGGTGGCCGACGGGATTTGAACCCGCGACAACCAGATCCACAATCTGGGGCTCTAACCAAGCTGAGCTACGGCCACCGTTGCCGTGCCGCAGAAACTAGTGGGCGTGCGCCAGGGCGTCAAGCATCGGGTCGCGCCAAAAAGAAAAGTTGCCGCCCTCGCGGCCAGCGGCCAGATTCAGGGGCTTTCTGATGGGCGCTGTCCTGCAATCCGAGCACGATTCTGTCGCCGGTTCGATTCCTGAAACCGGCGGCGCCTCGCTTTGGGGCTTGGTCGCGAGCCTGCTTCTCCGAACCGAATGAACACCACTGCCCCCGCGCCTCCTCGGTCCGCCGCCGAAGCTCCGCCGCCCGCTTCCGCCGCCGTGGACGTTGCGTTCCCGGCCCAGCGGCCCAAGAAGAGCGTGTTCAAGCTGCTCGGCGAGGTGCTCGACGACGGCGGGCCGGGCTACTTGCAGTTTGCCATCACCAACGTCTGCAACGCCCGCTGCGACTTCTGCAACTTCGCCGTCGATAAGCTTGATCCCCGGCAGCGCCGCAGCGTCACGCTCCAGGAAGCGCGCGACGTGATCGACATCTGCGTGAAGAACCACATCGGCTACCTGCTCTTCGTGGGTGGCGAGCCAATGGCGCACCGCGACATCCGCGCCATGGTCCGTTACGCTGCCGAGCGCGGGATCAACCCGATGATTTGCTCCAACGGCTCGCTCTGGACGGAACAGAACATGCGCGGGCTGGCTGCCGACGGCGTCAGCAGCATCATCATGTCGGTGGACACGCACGACGTGGCGCGGCACGAGAAAAACCGCGGCCTGCCCGACGTGTGCCGCAAGATGCAGCACGCGAACAAGGTTTTCGGCGAACTCGGCATCCAGACTACGGCCAGCATCACGGCGAGCAAGCTGATTGACGATTACGAGAAGCTCCCGGACTTCCTGCGCTCGCTCGGCTTCAAGAGCTGCACGTTCAGCTACCCCTTGAGTTCGCTGGCGTCGAGCTACCTCAGCTTCAGCGAATCAAGTCTCGTGTCATTCACCACGGAGGAGTTGATCGGCGTCTTCGAGAAGATCAAGCAGATGAAGCAGCGGACGGGCTTCCCGATGATCAACCCTACGGAGTCGCTCACGGAAATGCAGCGCCATCTGCGTGGCGAAAAGGAACACTTCGGCTGCCTGGGGGGGCACAAATACTTCTACCTCGACTGGAACCTGAACCTTTACCGCTGCCACTTCTGGGAGACGCCGATGTGCCACATCTACGAGTTCGATCGCTCGAAGCTCATCCGCGACGGCTGCACGCGCTGCATGATCGACTGTTACCGCGATCCCAGCGTGCTCCAGTTCGTGGCCGTGAGCGTCAGCGACGCGTGGGGCAACCTCAAACAAGGCAAGCTCGGCGCGGCGGCGAAACACGTCTTCGACCGCCGCAATCTCACTTCGATCAAGGCCGTGGTGGAGAACTGGAAATGGATCGGCGGCGTTTGAGCCGCGGCCCCTTGTTCCATTCGCTGAAGCCGCACTTCCCGCACTTGCCTCTCCGCTTCCGCCTCCGCACACTCCGCGCTCCATGCTCACGCTTTCGGAACTCAGCAAGGCGTATGGCGGGCGCACGCTGTTCGCCAACGTCTCGCTCTCGGTGAACCGTGAGGACCGCATCGGCCTGGTCGGTCCCAACGGCGCGGGGAAGTCCACGCTCTTCGCCATCATGCTCGGTGCCGAGACGGCGGACTCCGGCCAGATCGACTTCCAACGCGGCGTCACGCTCGGCCATTTGCCGCAGGAGAACGCGCCGGTCACCGACCAAACCGTCCTCGAAATCGCCACGGCCATCACGCCGGAGATGGCCGGATTGCAGAAACGGCTCAAGGCGTTTGAAGCCGGCCACGACCACGACTCCGCCGACTTTCACGAAGTCCAATCTCGCTTCGAGCAACTTGGGGGCTATGGCCTCGACGCCAAAGCCAAGAAGATGCTCACCGGTCTGGCCTTTCGCGAGACGGACTTCCATCGCCCCTCGCGCGAGATGAGCGGTGGCTGGATCATGCGCGCCTATCTCGCGCGCCTGCTCGTGCTCGAACCCGACTTGCTCCTGCTCGACGAGCCGACGAACCACCTCGACCTCGAAGCGATGCTCTGGTTCCAGGACTACTTGAAGACCTACCCCGGCGCGATCCTCATGATCTCGCACGACCGGGACTTCCTGAACCAACTCATCACCGACATCGTGGAAATCCGCCAGACGCGCCTGTTTCGCTACCGCGGCAACTACGACAGCTTCCTCGAACAGCGCGAAGCCAACGAGGCGCAACTGCTTGCCGCCTACAAGAACCAGCAGCGTGAGATCGCGCGGCTGCAGCTCTTCGTGGACCGCTTTCGCGCCAAGAACACCAAAGCCTCCCAGGCCCAGAGCAAGCTCAAGCAGATCGAGCGCATGGAGAAGATCGAAGCGCCGACCGGCGACGAGGCCACGATTGACTTCGCGTTCCCCCAGCCACAGCGCAGCGGATTGAAAGTCGTCACCTTGGAGAACGTCCGCTTCGCCTACGATGACAACTTGATTTACAGCGGCCTCGACTTCATGGCCGAGCGTGGCCAGCGCATCGTGCTCGTCGGCCCCAACGGCGCCGGCAAGTCCACCCTCCTCAAGCTCCTGGCAGGCGTCCTCGCGCCGCAGGCCGGCGAGCGAGTCTTAGGGCACAACGTCAAGGACGGCTATTACTCGCAGTATCGCGTCGAGATGCTGCACGCGGGCTGGACCGTGCTGGAGGAAGCCCTCGCCACGCCGCAGCGCGTCACGGAGACGTTTGTCCGCACGGTGCTGGGGTCGTTCCTCTTTCGCGGCGACGATGTCTTCAAGAAGATCAGTGTCCTGAGCGGCGGCGAGAAAAGCCGGCTTGCGCTGGTGAAGCTCCTGCTCGATCCGCCGAACCTCCTGCTCATGGACGAGCCGACGACGCACCTCGATCTGGCCAGCGTGGATGCGCTTCTCTTCGCGCTCCAGCAGTTCGAGGGGACCATCATTTTCATCAGCCACGATGTCTATTTCATCCGCGAGTTGGCCAACCACGTCATCCACGTCCGCGACGGCCGGCTCACGCCCTATGCCGGCGACTACCGGTACTATCTCGACAAGACCGCGCCGTTGCGGGCGGCGGAAGCAGCGGCCAAGGCGACAGCGGAGCAAGCCCAGAACCGCGCTCCCAAACCGTCGCAGGACCGCAAGGAGCAAAAGCGAGTTGAAGCCCAGCAGCGCCAAGCCCGCTCCCGCGAACTGAAGGACCAGAAACAACTCGTCCATCGCCTCGAGAAGGAAATCGCCCACCTTGAAGCCCGTCAGCACGAGTTAACCGCCGAACTGGAGAAGCCCGAAACCTACGCTGCCGCCGGGCGCGCCCTGGAGATCAACATGGAAATCAAGTCCGTGATCGGTGAGTTGAAGCGGCTCACTGCCGAGTGGGAAACCGCCGCGAGCAAGTTGGCGGAGATGGAAGGGTGAAAGGAAGAGGCAGGAGCTAAGCAACGAATGCCGTAGGAACGTGGAGCATGGGAAAAAAGATGAACCCAGCGTTCAAGCTGGTAGGTAACATCTTTGCGTGTCAATTCCGGTTGGGTTTCTGAGCCTTCTCGCGGAAGCCACGGACATTCATGATCCGGCAAATCGGCGGCGTCGCACTCGGCGCGATTTCTGCGAGATCCATGCCGGATGATCGAGCCAGGGTCAGCGCTTGGGCGACTGGCATGATGCCAAGCTGCTCCCCTTCCGTACCGATAACACGGACTTGGGCAGCGTGAATTTCCTCATTGACTTTGAACGATCTCACGGCCGGAAGGCTACCGGGTTCGCCGCCAGCGACAAGCAGAAGAAGAACTCCGGCGCTTTGCGGCTCGGCAGCGTCTTGAATTCGTGGTGGTCAGCATCACGCCTCTCACGCCAATTCCCATTCCTTCCGGTAGCTCTCCTTGATGATCGCGTCGGCCGCGGGGAGGTTCCGTGCTTTCATGTTGGCGGCGTCCCAGTTGATCCGCTTGCCCGTGCGCAGCGAGAGAACTCCTTGGAGCAGCATTTCGGTCAGTCGCGCGGCGTAGTCGAAGTGACTGCTGGCCGGCGCGCCGCCTTTGCAGGCGTCGAGCCAGTCGCGGTGATGGCCCTTCGAGCGCGGGATGGTCTTGGGCGGCGCCTTGTAGGTGTCGTTCTTCTCATCCGGGATCAGGCGCGGCTTCGCGGAGAAGCTGGAAAGCAGGACGCCCTTGTCGCCGAAGAACAGTGAGCCGCGGCCAGGCAACGGTTCGTCGTCAGGCCAGCCGTCCGGCAAAGGCGGACGCAAGCCGCCGTCGTACCACGTCACGCGCACCGGCGGCTTGTCGCCACGCGGGCCGAATTGCCAATAGACCAGTTCGCTGTGCGGCGAAATCTCCGCGTCCATTTGGCTGCCCGGACGCGCTTCGATCCAGAGCGGGTCGCGCAAGTCCAGCGCCCAACACGCCGCATCAAGATCATGGCAGACGAAGTCGCCGATGGCGCCGGTGCCGAACGCCCAGAAGTCGCGCCACTTCACTGGCACGTAAGCCGGATGATACGGACGTGGCTCGCGCGGACCGAGCCACAAGTCCCAATTCAAGCCAGCCGGCACCGGCGGCGTGTCGGTGGGGCGGCCCGTGAGCGACTTGTTCCAGCGCGTCGCGCCTACCCAAGCATGGACTTCGCGCACCGCACCGATGGCGCCGGCCCAAAGCCACTCGCAAGTCTGGCGCATGCCTTCGCTGGAATGGCCGATATTGCCCATCTGCGTGGCCACGCCGGTTTCCTTGGCCACCCGCGACACGAGGCGCGCCTCCCAGATGTTGTGCGTGAGCGGCTTTTCGCAATAGACGTGTTTGCCCGCGCGCATGGCCAGCACCGACACGCAGGCGTGCAAGTGATCGGGCGTGGCGCACAGCACGGCGTCGATGGCCTTCTCCTTCTCCAGCATCACGCGGAAGTCCTCGTGCTCGGTACAACGGAAGTTGGGCGTCTTCGGCGCGTAATGCTTCTCGATCATCTCGCGCGTGGCCGAGCGTCCGCCCATGCCCTTGTAGTAAAACTCCTCGAGGCTGAACGACTGGGCCGGGTCCGCCACGGCGATGACTTGCGCGTCGCTCTCGCGCAACAGGGCTTGGAGGTTCACGCGACCCTGTCCGCCCGCGCCGACGAGGGCGATGTTCACCTTCTCGCTCGGTGGAACGAATTTCGCGCCGCCCAGAACGTGGCGTGGGACGAGGGTGATGGCGGCCGCCGCAGCGGCGCTGCTGGCGAGAAACTGACGACGAGTAACTTTCATGGCGCGGATTCAAAACCATCTGAACCAACGACGCAACTCTGCCGTTGGAAACATGCGCCGGACAGCGGCCCTTCTTGCTCCGGTCTGCAGTGCGTGCCCTTCTGCAAAACCCACTCCGGCCTTGTTAAGCCCGTTCTCCCCGGCTAGATTCGCCGCGTGATACTTGAGATTTCCGACCTTGTGGCCATTCAGGACAGCGCTCTGAGGAACTTCGACGAGCGGGTGTCGAAGGCGGACGCGAAACGCGAGGACATTGAGCGCGAGGCCAGCCGGTTGGAATCGCAATTGGAGCAGCTCTACTCCCTGTCCGCCTTGATGGCGCGCCGCGAGCCAGATGTGACGAAGACCGCAGAACTGTGGGGTCGCTTGGTTCGGATTTGTGATGTGTTCGCCGCCCGGCTGTTTCAGCTTTCCCAGCAGCACGCTTGGGGCACCGCCGCCTACGACCGCATCCTCGACATCCGCAGCGCCGCCGAAGAACTGCGCGCTTTGCACACTCCGTGATTGACGCCGGCGACATCGCCAAGCTGGCGGGACTTTACGACCGTTACGCCAACGCCTTCGAGCGCCTGTCACCCGACCGCTTACAGGCCCGCCGGCTGTTTTGGTCCCGGCTGGAGATGCTGTACCAACAGGAAGGCGCGGGTGTGGACTTCGAAGCGTTTCGTTTTGAGATGGTCCAGCGCTGCAAGGAATACTTGAAGAAGAACTAGCGACCGGCCCGGCCCTGCTGCCGTCCTCGGCGGGACTCGACACGGCGGCGGCCCCGACCCCAGCGTGCAAACTCTGGGCTGTTGTCGAGCGCCCCTTCTGGTCCACTACCTCACGAAACTTGATTTCTTCCTTTATGAGAGGCGATTCCAAAACCCCGTAGCAGCCGACGTGAGGAGGCTCTGTTTCCATTGGAGTTTGAGCCTCCTCACGTCGGCTGCTACGGTTTTGAAAGAAGCTCGAATGACGGCGCTTTGCCGAGACAGCGCTACGGGGACTTGGAATCGTCTCTCTCGGAATTCGCGTTTCAGATTAAAAGAGGCGCTCTTGGAGTCCCTCGCCGTCACTTCCTGCGGCCTTCCTGAAAGCACGTCCGCACTCCTGGTAGAAACGCTACGCCGATCCCGTCGCCCTGCCACCAGTGTGCCTGGGGAACGTCCGCAAAGAAGAGGAACGAACGCCCCGTGCGCTGGGCAAATTCCAGCAGCTTGGGGCTTTGCTGGGAGTTGTCACTCAGCACGAGCGAGCCGGCGTGGAGCCGCGGTTCGATGGCGAGGAATTCGGCCCACTCGTATTCGGGCCGATGGTCGCTGTCGTGCAGGAAAAGGTCCACGGGTTCCTTGAACTGCTGAAGGCTCTGCACGGAATCGCCCAGCAAGATGCGGCAGCAGGGCTTGCAGTCGGCGGTGATCAGGTGCCCGCACTCCGGCACGATGTCCGTGGCGAACACCAAGCCCGGCGCGCCTTCGTCGGTGTTCCGCCTGAGCGCAGCAGCGATGGCCACCGTGCCCAGGCCGCGGTCCACGCCGGTTTCCACGACGATCCGCGGCTTGGTGGCGCGCACCAGGGCGTACCAGCCGAGGCGGCGTCCGAAGCGCGGTTCTTCGTCACAGTTATGGCGGTCGCGGCTGGCGCGAGTGCGCTCGACCAACGCCGAGCGCAGCGCCTCATCGGTTTCCAGTTCGCGCAGATACTTCTCGATCTCGGCCAGGCTGTGGCCCGACACCACGGAGACGAAGCTGGCCAAGTAGCGCCGGTTCAGTTCCGTGAGGTGGTAGCTGTGGTTGTAGTATTCCTTCGATGTGAACGCCCACCGCGCCATCAGCCCCAGTTGCCGCAGTGCGTAGGGCAGCGCGATGCGTCCGAAGCGGTACGGGATCATCAAGACCCGGCCCGCAGCGGTGTATTTGAACAGTTCGCGAAAGGTCATGGGGAAGAGCCGCGGCGCGTCACGGCCGGCGGCTGGGCTTCTGGCCGTGAATCAGAAGCAAGTGCCCGCGCCGGGGCATGAGTCCTTCCAAGCGGCGGCCCAACCAGTCCGGCAGCGGCATCAAGCCCATCGAGGACACTTCGACCGACTCGAAGCCGATTTTCTCGAACAACTCCTGTGCTTGCACCACTCCCAGCGCACGGACGTGGCCGGTCACGCCGGCAAAAGCTGGGTCGTCGATGGGCACGCCTTCATCGACGTGTTCCTGGTAATGCAGTCCGAGCGGATTGCCGAGGTACCAGCCGCAACAGCGGATGAGCGTGAACGGCGTGTAGCCCAGCAGCATCGCGCCGAGGTTGAGGAAGCTGGTGAGGTTTTCCGACGTGATGAGCGCGGTGCCGCCGGGTTTGAGCACGCGCAAGACTTCCGCCGCGAAGAGCCGGGTGTTGTGCAGGTGCTCGATAACTTGCGCGCAGTGGACCACGTCAAAGGTGTCGCCGGGGTAGGGCCAGCGGCCGTTGAGATCGACGGCTTCCGTCTTGATGCCGCGCGCTTCGGCCTGGGTGCGGAGGGCGGGCGCGGCTTCGATGCCGCAGAACAGCTTGGGCTGGTAATCGAGATACTTGAAGAGGAACGCGCCGTCGGCGCAGCCCACGTCGAGCAGGGCCTGGGGCCGGAGCGCGGCGGTACGTTGTCCGCTCCAATCATTGCACCGCTGACAACTGCGGGCGTGCGCGCCGCTGACCATGTTCTGCAACAGCTTGACGATCATGAAAACCAGGGCCGATGCGGCGCCCGGCGTTCTGCCGGCCCGAATGGCGCGGCGAGCCTAGCCAATCCCGTTGGGCCGTGGCAATGACGGAGTGGACGGACACGTTACGAGCGTCTTTGCTTTACGCTTCCGAAATCCACACGAGCGTGCCCACCGGCAGGCGGTCGTAGAGCGGCATCAAGTCCGCGGCCGCGAGGTGGATGCACCCGCAGGAAGCGGGCCGGCCCAAGCTGGGTTCGTTGCCAACGCCGTGGATGTAAATGGTGCGGCGGAAGGAATCGACGTTGCCGCCGTGGTTGAAGCCGGATTCCAATCCGCCCAACCAGAGGATGCGGTGGGCGATGGGCGCGTTGGGCTGGCCTTGCCAGGTGCAACCTACGGGCCGCCGGTTCTTGAAGGCCGTGCCGACGGGATAGCCGGCTCCGGCTTTGGCGGCGATTTTGTGCAGTCCCAAGGGCGTGCGGTGGGAGTTGAGGATTTGTCCCGTGCCGAATCGGGAAGTGGAGATGAGATAACGGCGGAGGACTTGATACGTGGGCCGGCAAAGGCTGGCCTGGCCGTCTGAAACCAAGCCCAGCAGGGACATCGTCTGTCGGGCGACCGAAACGAGCAGCAGGGATGGCGTAGGGCGGATGCCGATTCGGCGGAGGGCCATCGTCATGGCCAACGGCAACTGGAGGCGGGGTGCTCGTGTCATAGCTGTTGAGACTCGACTAGGGGACCGTTCGCCGGGGCCATCGGGGAACCGGATTCCGGCCCTTTTGGGGCGGAGTATGCCTCGTCAAAAAAAATCCACAAAACCTTTTGACAGAGGATTGCGTTTCTCCTAGGTTCCGCCCCACAACTATTGGCCGGTAGCTCGGAAAGCCATTAGTTCTCGGGATTTTCTAGGGAAAATCTTGAGGACTGATGGGTTTTTTGTCGTTTCCGGGCAGGGCACTGAAGCGAATGGCCGCCCATGTAGCTCAGTTGGCAGAGCGCGTCCTTGGTAAGGACGAGGTCACCAGTTCAACCCTGGTCATGGGCTCCAGATTTTTTTTGAACAGATAACAGTCAAATATTAACAACAACGAACGCAGGAGACAGCAATGGCTAAAGAGCAATTCCAACGGAATAAACCGCACGTCAACGTTGGCACCATCGGCCACATCGACCACGGCAAGTCCACCCTCACCGCGGCCATCGTCGAGGTGCAGGCCAAGAAGGGCTTGGCAAAGCAGATTTCCTACGCCGAAATCACCAAGGGCGGCACGGTGCGCGACGAGAACAAGACCGTCACCATCGCCGTCTCCCATGTGGAATACGAGAGCGACAAACGCCACTACGCGCACATTGACTGTCCCGGCCACGCGGACTTCATCAAGAACATGATCACCGGCGCGGCCCAGATGGACGGCGCGATCCTTGTGGTCGATGCCGCGGAAGGTCCGATGCCCCAGACGCGCGAGCACATCTTGCTGGCCCGTCAGGTCGGCGTGCCGGCCATGGTGGTGTACCTGAACAAGGTCGATCTCGCCGACAAGGATCTGCTGGAGCTTGTGGAGATGGAAATCCGCGACCTGCTGACCAAGTACGGGTTCCCCGGCGAGAAGACGCCGATCGTCCGGGGCAGCGCCAAAGCTGCTTTGGCCCACGATGCCGAAGGGTCCGCTTCGATCCAGAAACTGATGGAAGCGATCGATGACTTCATTCCGCTGCCCATGCGCGAGGTGGACAAACCGTTCCTGATGTGCGTCGAAGACGTGTTCAACATTGAAGGCCGCGGCACGGTCTTGACCGGCCGTGTGGAACGCGGCGTCCTCAAGAAGATGGAAGAAGTCGAGATCGTTGGTTTGCGCGATACCCGCAAGACCGTCGCTACGGACATCGAGATGTTCCGCAAGCTGCTCGACAGCGCCAACGCCGGCGACAACGTCGGGGTGCTGCTGCGCGGCATCAAGAAGGAAGAAGTCGAACGCGGCATGGTGCTGGCCAAGCCCGGTTCCATCACCCCCCACACCCATTTCAAGGCGGAAGTGTACGTCCTGTCCAAGGACGAGGGTGGCCGTCACACGCCGTTCTTTAACAATTACCGTCCGCAATTCTATTTCCGCACCACGGACGTGACGGGCACCGTCACGCTTCCCCAGGGCGTGGAAATGGTCATGCCGGGCGACAACATCCAGATGACCATCAAGGTGATTGCTCCGGTGGCCATGGAAAAGGGCCAGCGCTTCGCCATCCGCGAAGGCGGGCGCACCATCGGCGCAGGCCGCATCTCGGAGATCGTCGAATAGCAGTGGTGATTGGGGCGGAGGAGGCGAACAGCGTCCTCTGCCAACGGGTCGGAGAGTGCAGGATTCGGGCATACGGCAGTAGCTCAATTGGTAGAGTAGCGGTCTCCAAAACCGTCGGTTGGGGGTTCGAGTCCCTCCTGCCGTGCCAACCTCGGAGCAGTCGGAGGGGTGGCAGAGTGGTCGATTGCGGCGGTCTTGAAAACCGTTAGGGCTAACTACCCTCGGGGGTTCGAATCCCTCCCCCTCCGCCAGAAACGATATGAACTTTTACATCAAACTAGCGATTTGGGTTGCGGTGATCGGCGTCACCTTCGGGGTCTTGTGGCACAAAGGGTACCTCGCGCGCTTCGCCGCCTACATCGCCGAAACGCGCGAAGAACTCAAGAAATGCACCTGGCCGACGTGGGACGAGCTGAAAGGCAACACGGCGGTGGTGATGGTGTCGATCCTGTTGCTCGGGGCGTTCACCGTGAGCGTGGACTTTCTCCTCATGCTCGTGGTGAAGACCCTCGCGCAATAAACCCAACAACTCTCCGCCATGCGAACCCAGTGGTTTGTCCTTCACACCTTGTCCGGCCAGGAGCTCAAGGTCAAAGAGAGCATTGAGAAGCGCATCAAGACCGAGGAGATGAGCGACTACATCAAAGAAGTCCTCGTCCCCATGGAGAAGGTGGCCGAAGTGCGGAGCGGCAAGAAGACCGTCACCACGCGCAAACTTTATCCTGGCTACGTGTTCATCGACATGGCGCTGCTCGACGACAACCGGCGCGTCATCGAGAAGCCGTGGTATTTCATCCGCGACACGGCGGGCATCATCGGCTTCGTGGGCGGGGACCGTCCGACGCCCACGCCGGCCTCGGAGATTGAGAGCATCAAGGCCCAGGTGGCGGAGAGCGAGGACACGGAGAAGCCGAAGGTCCACTTTGACGTGGGCGAAACGGTGAAGATCACGGACGGACCGTTCCTGAACTTCAGCGGCGTGATCGAAGAGATCGAGCCGGAACGCGGCAAGCTCAAGGTCACGGTGAATATTTTTGGCCGCAACACCCCGGTTGAACTCGAATACTGGCAGGTGGAGAAAGGCTGAGTGGCGGGAGTGTTGAGGCGTTGAAGGGTCGAAGCATTCCGCGACACCCTGCCTCGCTTCAACCCGTGGACTCTTTAACGCTTCAACGAAACATCTATGGCGAAGAAAAAAGTTGCTGAAATCAAATTGCAGATCCCGGCCGGCCAGGCCAACCCGGCGCCGCCGGTTGGCCCTGCGCTCGGCCAGCATGGCGTGAACATCATGGGCTTCTGCAAGGAGTTCAATGCCGCCACCAAAGAGCAGGGCGGCATGATCATCCCGGTGGTCATCTCCGTCTTCCAGGACAAATCGTTCACGTTCATCACGAAGTCCCCGCCCGCCTCGGCCCTCCTCAAAAAGGCCGCTGGCATTGCGTCCGGATCGAAGGTGCCGAACAAGGACAAAGTCGGCAAAGTCACCAAGAAACAAGTCCTGGACATCGTGAAACTCAAGCTGAAAGACCTCAACGCGACGAACGAGGAAGCCGCCTCGCGGATCGTTGCCGGAACCGCCCGCAGCATGGGCATCGAAGTCATCGATTAAACACCAAACCAAAGCGGGAGAGCCTCGATTTCTCGGGACTCACCAACACCGCGCCCCACACCATGAGTCATCGCAGCAAACGTTACCGCAAAGCCCTTGAAGGGTTGGACCTCACCAAGTCCTTTCCCCTCCCCAAGGCCGTCGAAATCCTCGCCAAGTTCCCCCGGGCGAAATTTAACGAAACCGTCGATCTCGCCTTCCGCCTCGGGGTCGATCCCAAACAGTCTGATCAGATGGTCCGTGGCACCGTGCCGCTGCCTCACGGCTCCGGCAAACTGGTCCGCGTGCTGGTCTTCGCCAAGGCCGGCTCCGCCGCCGATGCTGCCAAGGCTGCCGGCGCCGAGTTTGTTGGCTTCGAAGACATGATCAAGAAGTGCCAGGAAGGCTGGGCTGATTTTGATGTTGCCGTCGCCACCCCGGAAGCGATGAACGAAGTCCGCAAGCTGGGCAAAGTGCTCGGACCCCGCGGCCTCATGCCGAACCCCAAGACCGGCACCGTCACGGAAGACACGGCCAAAGCGGTCCGCGAAGTCAAGGCCGGCCGCGTCGAGTACAAGAGCGACAAGACCGGCAACGTCCACGTCGTCGTGGGCAAGGCCAACTTCCAAGCCGTCCAGATCGTGGAGAACGCCCGCGCCGTCATCGACGCCGTGCTCAAGGCCCGGCCTGCCAGCGTGAAGGGCGTTTACGTCCACAGTTGCACCCTCTCGGCGACGATGAGTCCTCCGGTGCGCATCGACCTGAAAGAAGCCACCGCCGCGGCCGCCTAACCCTCAACACCTGCTCCACCATGCGTGCTGAAAAGAAACTCATCTCTGCGGATTATCTGGCCCGGCTGAACGCCTCGCCGTTCTTCATCGTGGTCGATTACACGGGCCTGAAAGTCGGCGCCATCACCGAACTGCGCAAACGCCTCACCAAAGCCGGCGCGGGCATGACCGTCGTCAAGAACTCCCTCTTCAAGATCGCCGCCCAGGAAGCCGGCGTGGACCTCGGCGGTGCCCTGACGGGCCAGCTTGCGGTCGTCACCGGGCAGAAGGACATCGCCGCGGCCGCGAAGGCCCTCAAGACCTTCAAGTCGGAATTCGAGAAGCCGCAAATCAAGTTCGGCTATCTCGCCAACCAGCGGCTCGAAGCCCCGGCCATCCTGACCCTCGCCGACTTGCCGCCGCTGGAAGTCCTCCGCGCCAAGTTCCTCGGCCTGGTTAACACGCCGGCCACGCGCCTGGTGCAGATACTCAACACTCCCGGCAGCCAGTTGGCCCGCGTCATCAAGGCCCAATCGGAGAAACCGACTGAGAAACCGGCTTAGACGCCGGATCGGTTTTGCGTTTTACGTTTTGCGCTGCACGTGGCGTGACTCGTAAAACGTGAAACGCGAATTCATTTTTCCGCCGGGGAACCCGTGTTCCCCAGCGGGAACAACAAGAACCAACCAACAAGAACAAAGTAAATCGTCGGGCCGCGGGCCGCGGCCTGAAACCATCTGTGGCCACCGATGACGACGAGACTGAAAGGTACACATGGCTGACATCAACAACCTCGTAGAAGAACTGAGCAAACTGACGGTGCTGGAAGCGGCCGAACTCGTGAAGGCCCTCGAAACCAAGTGGGGCGTCACGGCCGCCGCTCCGGTGGCTGTGGCCGCCGCTGCGGGCGCCGCCGCGGGTGCTGCCGCCCCGGCTGCGGAAGTCCAGACCAACTTTGACGTGATCCTCGAATCCGTGCCGGCCGACAAGAAGATCGCCGTCATCAAGGCGGTTCGTGAAGTCAAGGCCGGTCTCGGTCTGGCGGATGCCAAGGCCCTCGTGGAAGGCGCTCCCAAGCCCGTCCTCGAAGGGGCTCTCAAGGCTGAAGCCGAAGCCGCCAAGAAGAAGCTGGAAGAAGCTGGCGGCAAAGTCGCGCTCAAGTAAATTTGAGCAGAACAGGGCGGTGGGTTGTCCACCGCCCTGCAATTCAATTTTGCAGTCAGCATCGCGGTTGAATCTGAATTACAGCGGAAGGCCCTTCCGCCGGACGCGGCAAGTATTCGGAAGAGCGGGATACTTGTCCGTGGTTCTTTGTACCGTTAACCGGTCCGGCCTGTAGCCGGCCAAACTGAAAAACCAACCATGCCAGTGCGAGCCTCCGAACGAATTAACTTCGGCAAGATCAAAGAAGTCATCGCGCCGCCGAATCTCATCGAGATTCAGACGGACTCTTACAAAGAGTTCCTGCAAACCGACGTCTCCCCGCGCAAGCGCAAGAACGTCGGCCTGGAAGCGGTCTTCCGCGAGGTGTTCCCCATCGAGAGCTACGACGGCAAGGTCGTGCTCGACTACGACTCCTACGAAATCGGCGAGCCGAAGCTCGACTGGCTGGAATGCTTGCGCGAGGGCCTCACCTTTGGCGCGCCGCTCTACGTCACGTTCCTGCTCAAGGAGGAAACCAAGAGCGCGCGGGAAGAAAAGGTCTTCATGGGCGAACTGCCGCTCATGACTCCCCAGGGCACCTTCGTCATCAACGGCGCCGAACGCGTCATCGTCTCCCAGTTGCACCGCTCGCCGGGCCTCGCCTTCGAGGCCACCGTCCACACCAACGGCAAGCTCCTGCACAGCTTCCGCATCATCCCGGACCGCGGCTCGTGGTACGAAGCCATGTTCGACACCAGCGACATGCTCTATGTCTATCTGGACCGCAAAAAGCGCCGCCGGAAGTTTCTCACGACGACCTTTTTCCGCGCCCTGGCTTTCCTTGGCTCCGACGAGAAGACCAAGAAGGACGAAGAGAAGTTCCGCGGCACGGATGCCGAGATTCTCAAGATGTTTTACGACATCGAGGAACTCTCCATCAAGGAGGCCGAGAAGCTCGAAGACATCACCAGCAAGGTGCTGATCGAGGACGCCATCGACGCCGACAAGAACATCGTCGTGGCCCGCGCCTTCGAGCCGCTCTCCAAGGCCGTGCTCAAGCAGATTGCCGAACTGGGCATGCACAAAATTCGCGTGGTGGACACCAGCGTGGATGACGGCATCGTCATCAAGTGCATGAAGAAGGACCCCACCAAGAACGAGGACGAGGCCCTCAAGGACATTTACCGCCGCCTGCGTCCCGGCGACCCGCCGACCGCCGCCAACGCCCGCGCCCTCATCAAGCGCCTGTTCTTCGATCCCAAGCGTTACGATCTCGGCCGCGTGGGCCGCTACAAGATCAACCAGAAGCTTGGCCTCAAGGACGCCACGGACTCGCGAATCCTGACGAAGGAAGACCTCATTGCCGCGACCAAATACCTCCTCCGCCTCAAGAAGGGCGAAGGCAGCGTGGACGACATCGACCATCTCGGCAGCCGCCGCATCCGCACGGTGGGCGAACTGCTCGCCAACCAGTGCCGCGTCGGCCTCGCCCGCACCGAGCGCCTGGTCAAGGAGCGCATGACGCTCTTCGATCAGACCGTCGAGTCGATGACGCCGCAGAAGCTCATCAATCCGAAGGCGCTGAGTGCCGTCATCCGGGATTTCTTCGGCCGCAGCCAGCTCAGCCAGTTCATGGACCAGATCAATCCGCTGGCCGAGTTGACCCACAAGCGCCGGCTCTCTGCCCTCGGACCCGGCGGCCTGTCCCGCGACCGCGCCGGCTTCGAAGTGCGCGACGTGCATCCGTCCCACTATGGCCGCATCTGTCCGATTGAGACGCCGGAAGGCCCCAACATCGGCCTCATCGCCTCGCTGGCGACGTTTGCCCGCGTGAACGACTTCGGCTTCCTGGAGACGCCGTACCGCAAGGTCGTCAAGGGCCGCGTCACGGCGGACATGGATTACCTCACGGCGGACCGCGAAGAAACCTTCATCGTCGCCCAGGCCAACGCGCCCATCGACGACAAGGGCCACTTCCTCACCAAGACCGTCACCTGCCGCAGCAAGGGCGACTTCATCGACGTGGAGCCGGAGAAGGTGGACTACATGGACGTCTCACCCAAGCAGCTCGTCTCGGTGGCCGCGTCGCTGATCCCCTTCCTGGAGCACGACGACGCCAACCGCGCGCTCATGGGCTCGAACATGCAACGCCAGGCCGTGCCTTTGCTCACGACCGAAGCGCCGCTCGTGGCGACCGGCCTCGAAGAGCGCGTGGCCCGCGATTCCCGCGCCGTCATGGTTTCGGAAGAAGCCGGCAAGGTTGCCTCGGTCACCGCCAGCCAGATCATCATCACTGCGGACGGCAAGCTTCCCGAAGGGAAGAAGCGCATCAAGAACGACCCTGCCAGCGGCGTCTGGGTTTATCCCATCCGCAAATTCATGCGGTCGAACGCCGCGACTTGCATCAACCAGAAGGTGGTCATCGGCAAGGGCGACCACATCAAGAAGGGCCAGGTCATCGCGGACGGGCCTTGCACGGGCGGCGGCGAACTCGCCCTGGGCAAGAACGTCCTCGTCGCCTTCATGCCGTGGAACGGCTACAACTTCGAGGACGCCATCCTGATCAGCGAGAAGATCGTCAAAGACGACATCTTCACCAGCATCCACATCGATGAGTTCGAGGTCAGCGCCCGCGACACCAAGCTGGGTCCCGAAGAAATCACCCGCGACATTCCGAACCTCGGCGAAGAGGCGCTCAAGAACCTCGGCGCTGACGGCGTCATCCGCGTCGGCGCGGAAGTGAAGCCCGGCGACATTCTCGTCGGCAAGATCACGCCGAAGTCCGAAACCGAACTCGCCCCCGAAGAACGCCTCCTGCGCGCGATCTTTGGCGAGAAGGCGGCCGACGTGAAGGACACCTCCCTCAAGGTTCCCTCCGGCACCTACGGCATCATCATGGACGTGAAGATCGCCTCCAAGAAAGAGGGCCGGGAAGAGAAGGAGGTGCGCGAGGACTCCACGGTCAAGAAGGCCGCCAAGGCCATCGTGGAAGACTACAAGACCAAGATGGAGGAGTTGCGCGAGCAACTCACGGAAGCCCTCAGCAACATCCTCCTGGGCGAGAAGATTCCGCTCGATGTCGTCAACAGCGAGACGGGCGAGATCATCATCCCGGCCAACCGCAAGATCACCAAAACGCTCTTGCGCAAGCTGGCCATCGTGTACGACCGCATCGAGATCGACCCCTCGCCCATCCGCAACAAGATCAACGAAATCATCGGCACCTTTAAGAAGAAGTTCGACGACCTCCAGATGCAGCACGACGAAGAGATGGAGCGCGTCGAAGCCGGCGATGAAGTCGATGTCGGCATCATCAAGCAGGTGAAAGTCTATATCGCCTCCAAGCGCAAGCTCTCGGTCGGCGACAAGATGGCGGGCCGCCACGGCAACAAGGGCGTCGTCGCCAAGATCGTGGCTGAGGAAGACATGCCGTTCCTCGCCGACGGCACTCCGGTGGAAATTGTCCTGAACCCGCTGGGTGTGCCTTCGCGCATGAACGTCGGCCAGGTGCTCGAAACCCATCTCGGCTGGGCCTGCCGGCTGCTGGGCATCAAGATCGCCACGCCCGTCTTTGACGGCATCAAAGAGAAGGACATCCGCGCCTACCTCCGGGAAGCCGGCGAGAAACAGAAGAAAGAAATCGGCATCGCCCTGCTGCCCGAACACGCCAAGACCATCATTTTCGATGGCCGCACCGGCGAGCCGTTCGATCAGGAAGTCGTCATCGGCTTCATTTACATGATGAAGCTGGGGCACTTGGTCGCGGACAAGATTCATGCCCGCGCGGTCGGGCCTTACTCGCTCGTCACCCAGCAACCGCTGGGTGGCAAGGCCCAGTATGGCGGCCAGCGCTTCGGCGAAATGGAAGTCTGGGCCATGGAAGCCTACGGCGCCGCTTACACGCTCCAGGAACTGCTCACCGTCAAGTCCGACGACGTGCAGGGCCGCACGCGCATCTATGAGAGCATCGTCAAGGGCGACAATTGCCTGGAAGCCGGCGTGCCCGAATCGTTCAACGTGCTCGTGAAGGAAATGCAGTCACTGGGCCTGGATGTGAAGGTTGGGTACGCCAATCAATTGGAGCACCCGCCCGAAGCCAAGCAGGCCCTGGCCACCCTCTAACCCCGCGCCGACAACTTAAGAGACGAGAGGATCACAACTATGATCGCAACCAAAGAGACCCAACGCGAGCTGCTCGGCCTCGACAAAGTGAACTTCGTGGAATCGGTGGCGATTCAAGTCGCCTCGCCCGAATCCATCCGCTCCTGGTCCAAAGGCGAAGTCAAGAACCCGGAGACGATCAACTACCGCACCTTCAAGCCCGAAAAGGGCGGCCTGTTCTGCGAGCGCATCTTCGGTCCGGTCAAGGACTGGGAGTGCTCCTGCGGCAAGTACAAACGCATCAAGCACCGCGGCGTGGTCTGTGACCGTTGCGGCGTCGAGGTGACGCTGGCCCGGGTCCGCCGCGAACGCATGGGCCACATCGAACTGGCCGTGCCCGTGTCGCACATCTGGTTCTTCAAGTGCATGCCCAGCCGCATTGGCTTGGTGCTGGACGTGACCGCCCGCAACCTTGAGCGGGTCATTTACTACGAGGACTACTTGGTCATCGATCCGGGCAACACACCGCTGCAAGAGCACCAACTCCTCAGCGAAAACGAGTATCGCGAAGCCCAGGAAACCTACGGGGCCGACGCTTTCACCGCCAAGATGGGCGCGGAAGCCGTTCGGGACTCGCTCGGTCGCGTGGACTTGCCGAAGAAGGTCGTCGAGTTGCAGCAGGCGATGACTGAAACCAAGAGCAAACAGATTCGCAAGAAGCTCGCCAAGCGCATCAAGTTGCTCGGCGCCTTCCACCACTCCAAGACCAAGCCGGAGTGGATGATCCTCACCGTGCTGCCGGTGATCCCGCCCGATCTGCGCCCGCTCGTTCCGCTCGAAGGCGGCCGCTTCGCCACGTCCGACCTCAACGACCTCTATCGCCGCGTCATCAACCGCAACAACCGGTTGAAGAACCTGCTCCAACTCAAGACGCCCGAAGTCATCATCCGCAACGAGAAGCGCATGTTGCAGGAAGCCGTGGACGCCCTGTTCGACAACGGCCGCCACGGTCGCGCCGTCACGGGCGCCGGCAACCGCTCGCTCAAGTCGCTCTCGGACATGCTCAAGGGCAAGAGCGGCCGCTTCCGGCAGAACCTGCTGGGCAAGCGCGTGGATTACTCGGGCCGGTCGGTCATCGTCATCGGCCCGGAACTCAAGCTCAACCAGTGCGGTCTGCCGAAGAAAATGGCGCTCGTCCTCTTTGAGCCGTTCATCATCCGCCGGCTCAAGGAACTGGGCTACGTTCACACCGTTCGCAGCGCCAAGAAGATGATCGAGCGCCAGGCGCCCGAAGTCTGGGACATCCTCGAAGAAGTCACCAAGGGCCACCCGGTCCTCCTTAACCGCGCGCCGACGCTGCACCGCCTGTCGATCCAGGCCTTCGAGCCGCAACTCATCGAAGGCGAGGCCATCCGCATTCATCCGCTGGTCTGCACCGCTTACAACGCCGACTTCGACGGCGACCAGATGGCGGTCCACGTCCCGCTGTCGGTGGAAGCGCAGATGGAAGCCCGCCTGCTCATGATGGCCCCGCTGAACCTCTTCAGCCCGTCCAGCGGCAAGCCGATCATGACGCCCACCCAGGACATCACGCTGGGCTGCTATTACCTCACGGCCGAGCCGCGCCAGCCGCGCGATCCGAAGAAGCGCCTCATGCTCTTCGGTTCCAAGGGCGAAGTCATCTTCGCGTTCATGGAAGGGGACTTGCGCACGCATGACCGGCTGCTGCTCGCCAACCCAGACTTTGGTGCGAAGACCTTCTACGGCGACGCGACCAAGAAGGTCATTGAGACCACCGTGGGCCGCGTGGTCTTCAGCGAAATCTGGCCGCCGGAACTGGGCTTCCTCAACAAGGTGGCCGGCAAGAGCCAGCTCGGAGACCTGATTTGGAACTGCTACAAGCTCTGCGGCCACGACAAGACCATCACCACCCTCGACCAGCTCAAGGAACTCGGCTTCCGCGAGGCCACCAAGGCCGGCGTCTCCATCGGCATCGACGACATGATCATCCCGAAGGAGAAGGACCAGGAAATTGCCGCCGCGCAGAAGCAGATCAACGATGTCGAGAAGCAATACCGCAAGGGCGTCATCACGCCGGGCGAACGCTACAACAAGATCGTGGACATCTGGACCCACTGCACCGACCAGATCTCCTCCGTCATGATCAAGACCCTGGAGGCCAACCACGGCAAGCGGGAATACAACCCGGTGTGGCTGATGGTGGATTCCGGCGCCCGCGGCAATCGTCAGCAAGTGCGTCAGCTTGCCGGACTGCGCGGCCTCATGGCCAAGCCCAGCGGTGACATCATCGAGAAGCCGATTCTGGCGAACTTTCGCGAAGGCCTCTCCGTGCTGGAGTATTTCATCTCCACCCACGGCGCCCGCAAGGGGCTGGCCGACACCGCGCTCAAGACCGCCGACTCCGGCTATATGACGCGCAAGCTCGTCGATGTGTCCCAGGATGTCATCATCCGCGAGGACGATTGCGGCACCTCCAACGGCATCTGGGTCAGCGCCATTTACGAGGGCGAGGACGAAGTGGTGAAGCTCACCGAGCGCCTGGTGGGCCGCGTGGCCTGCGACGACATCTACGACCCGACCGATCCGAAGAAGATCCTCGTCGCCGCCAACCATGAAATCACCGAAGAATTGGCCCGGCTGGTGGACAAGTCGGGCATTGAGAAAGTCAAAATTCGTTCCGTGCTCACGTGCGACAGCAAGCACGGCATTTGCATCAACTGCTACGGCCGCAACCTGGCGACGGGCGCGATGGTCAAACTCGGGGAAGCCACCGGCATCATTGCCGCCCAGTCCATCGGCGAGCCGGGCACGCAGCTCACGATGCGCACGTTCCACATCGGCGGCACCGCGTCGCAGGTGTTCAAGCAGCCCCAGGTCAAGTCCAAGTACGACGGCACCCTGCGCTACAATGAACTTCGCCTTGTCGAGTTGGAGGACGGCAGCAACATCGTGCTGAACAAGAATGGCTCCGTCTCCATCCTGGCCGACGACGGTCGCGAACTCGAACAGCACACCCTCGTCATCGGCGCCGTCATCTCCGTGCCCGACGGCGGCAAGGTCAAGAAAGGCGAACCGTTCGTCCAGTGGGATCCCTACAACGTGCCCATCCTTTCCGAGAAAGCCGGCCGGATCAAGTTCGTCGATATCATTGAAGGCGTGACGATGAAGCAGGAAGTCGATGCGGCCACGCAGCAACAGGCCATGGTCATCATCGAGCACAAGGAAGACCTGCATCCCCAGGTCGTCATCACCGACGACAAAGGCGAGCCGGTGGCCAACTATCCGATTCCTTCCGGCGCGCACATCGTCGTGGATGAAACCGACAAGATCGTGGCCGGCACGCTGCTGGCCAAGACCCCGCGCCGCACCACCAAGACCAAGGACATCACCGGCGGTCTGCCCCGCGTGGCCGAGCTGTTCGAAGCGCGCCACCCCAAGGACGCCGCGGAGATTTCCAAGATCGACGGCGTGGTCGATTTCGGCGCGTCCGTTCGCGGCAAGCGCTGCATCGTCATCACCGACCCGCAGACCGGGCTGTCCGAGGAACATCTCATCGCCATCGGCAAGCACGTCATCGTCTTCAAGGGCGACTACGTGAAGAAGGGCCAGCAGTTGACCGAAGGCCCCATCGACCCGCACGAGATTCTCGAAATCTGCGGGCCGCAGGAGTTGCAGGAGCACCTCGTCAACGAAGTGCAGGAGGTCTATCGCCTCCAGGGCGTGACGATCAACGACAAGCACATTGAGATCATCGTCCGCCAGATGCTCCGCAAGGTCCGCATCACTGAGCCGGGTGACACCCACTTCCTCTGGGGCGAACAGATCGACAAACTGGCCTTTGAAGAAGAGAACCAGCGCGTCGATAAAATGGGCGGCAAACCCGCCGAAGCCCAGCCGGTCCTGCTCGGCATCACCAAGGCCAGCCTGGAAACCGACAGTTTCCTCAGCGCCGCCAGCTTCCAGGACACCACGCGCGTCCTGACCGAAGCCGCGACCATGTCCAAGAGCGACGCCTTGGCGGGCTTCAAAGAAAACGTCATCATGGGCCACATCATCCCGGCCGGCACCGGCTTCGACATGCACCGCCGGGCGCGCCTCAAGCCGCTGGTGGAAATCGAAGAAGAAGAACCCGCCCCAGCGGCGCCGCCGGCGGAGCCTGGCCTCGCGGAGATTCTGGCGGGCTGACCAAAACCCACTTCGCCGCGGCCACGCGGCACACGAAAGCGCAACCGGTTCACGCCAGTTGCGCTTTTCATTTTCTGAACTCGTCCCCCAGCAAAACGTTTGGCTTGTCCGGGCGGCTCAGGTAGTCTCCGGCCCTGAGCAAGACCAGATGCCGTCATCGCTGAAGATCATCGCTGACACGATCCGCCTGCGGGTGAACAAGCCCGTGGTGGATTTGACCACGCCGGTACCGCGTGGCAGCGCGCTCTGGCCCTGCCCGATCTCTTCGTGAACACCTCATCCCAATCCAGAACCATGAAAGTCAATCCCCCCATCAACCGTCTCATCGGCGCCATGCCCAAAGTCGGCATCCGGCCCGCCATTGATGGCCGCCGCCAGGGCGTCCGCGAGTCGCTCGAACGGACCACCCTGAACATGGCCAAGTCCGTGGCCCGGCTCATCGAGTCCAGCTTGCGCCACTCCAACGGCCTGCCCGTCGAATGCGTCATTGCCGACCGCTGCATTGGCGGCGTGGCCGAAGCTGCGATGGCCGCGGAGAAGTTCCGCCAGGAAGGCGTGGGCGTGTCGCTCACCGTGACGCCCTGCTGGTGCTACGGTTCGGAGACGATGGACATGGAGCCGCTCACGCCCAAGGCCATCTGGGGCTTCAACGGCACGGAGCGGCCGGGCGCGGTTTATCTTGCCGCCACCAGTGCCGGCCACACGCAGAAGGGCCTGCCGGCTTTCACGATATACGGGCGCGATGTCCAGGACATCGGCGACACCAAGATTCCCGCCGACGTGCGCGAGAAGCTCCTGCGCTTCATCAAAGCCGGCCTCGCGGTGGGCACTCTCCGCGGCAAGTCCTATTTATCCTTGGGCGCGGTTTCAATGGGCATCGCCGGCTCCATCGTGAACCAGGATTTCTTCGAAGACTTCCTCGGCATGAGGGTCGAATGCGTCGATATGACCGAACTGGCCCGCCGTGTGGAGAAGAAGATTTATGACGAAGCCGAGTTTGCGCGCGCCCTCGCCTGGGTCCGCAAACATTGCCCCGAAGGAAAGGACTACAACTCCAAACCGGTCACCCGCCGGCGCAAGGACTGGGAATGGGAGTTCGTGGTCAAATGCGCCCTGATCGTGCGCGACCTGATGGTTGGCAATCCGCGTCTGGCCAAGCTGGGCTTCGGCGAAGAGGCGCTCGGCCACAACGCCATCGCCTCCGGCTTCCAGGGCCAGCGCCAGTGGACCGACCATTTTCCGAACGGGGATTTTCTCGAAGCGATCCTGAGTTCCTCCTTCGACTGGAACGGCATCCGTGAACCCTACATCGTGGCCACGGAGAACGACTGCTTGAACGGTGCCTGCATGTTGCTGGGCCACTTGCTCACGGACACCGCGCAGATTTTCGCCGACGTGCGGACCTACTGGAGTCCGGCCGCCGTCAAGCGCGTCACGGGACAGGACCTCGCCGGTGCCGCCGCGCCGGGTCTGCTGCACCTCATCAACTCCGGCGCCGCCGCGCTTGACGGCTGCGGCCGGCAGTTGAAGAACGGCCAGCCGGCGATGAAGCCCTTCTGGGAAATCACGCCGCCGGAAGCGGCCGCTTGCCTCGGCGCCACGACTTGGCCGCCTGCCATGACGGAATACTTTCGCGGCGGCGGCTTCTCTTCGGCCTACGGCACACGCGCGAACATGCCGGCCACGATGTTCCGCCTCAACTTGGTCAAGGGCCTCGGGCCGGCGCTGCAAATTGCCGAAGGCCAATTCGTGGACCTGTCGGCGGAGATTTACTCCGTGCTCGAAGCGCGGACCAACCCGACCTGGCCCACGCATTGGTTCGTGCCGAACGTGACCGGCAAGGGTCCGTTCCGCGACGTGTATTCCGTGATGAACGCTTGGGGCGCCAATCACGGCACGATCAGTTGCGGCCACATCGGCGCGGACCTCATCGCCCTCGCCGCGATGCTGCGCATCCCGGTTTACATGCACAACGTCGCCGACGAGCGCGTGTTCCGGCCTTCGGCGTGGACACCCTTTGGCACGGCCGATCTCGAAGGCGGCGACTTCCGCGCCTGCGCCAACTTCGGGCCGCTCTATCGGAAGGTCTGAAGCTGAAGAGGCGATTTCCCAACCCCGTAGCAGCCGACGCGAGCAGCCTGTGGCGCCCCTGTTGCCTTCACAAAGCAGACAGGATACTGTGCCGCCATGCGATCTGAATTTACTGCCGTCATCGAGCCTGCCGAAGAAGGCGGATACTGGGCCATCTGCCCGGAAGTGCCGGGGGCCAATGGCCAAGGCGAAACAGTTGACGAAACCAAGCGCAATCTCGCCGCTGCCATTCAACTCATTTTGGAAGATCGCCGCGAAGACGCGCTGCGGGGTCTGCCGAAGGACGCCATCCAAGACACCGTGGCCGTCCCGTGAAGCGCCACAGCCTGCTCAAGCATCTGCGTCGTCATGGCTGTTACCTCAAGCGTGAGGGAGCAGCCCATTCCCTTTGGACAAACCCAGCGCAACGGAGCGGTTGAAGCTGTTCCCCGTCACACCGAGATCAAAGACGGCCTCGCCCGAAAGATTTGTCGCTCCTTCGGTCTGCCCGATCCCAACTGAACAGGCGCTCTCCCGCGAACTCATCTCCGGCGAAGTCACCGACCACAGCCGTGTGATGGCGGAGTTCAAAAAAGCCGAACTGGTCTTCGAGGCAAAGGCGGAGAAGAGGTAGGCCAGCGCATCCTGTTTGGCGCTCGATTCCTCACCAGCATTCCCCACAAGACACCCGCAGAGGATGGATCTGCGCCTCGTAGCGTCCGATGCCAGACGTGTCGTCCGAAACTCCGCCTGCTGTCGCAATTCAGCAAATGTAGTCATTGACGGACTTTTGAAGCAAGTCATACTCTATCCTGTGAATACGACAGCACAGGCCGATACCGTCTGGTTC
Organism: Verrucomicrobiota bacterium; assembly: GCA_016219875.1. GTDB lineage: Bacteria > Verrucomicrobiota > Verrucomicrobiia > Limisphaerales > JACRJZ01 > JACRJZ01. Next base: position 42,488 of record JACRJZ010000097.1, read on the forward strand.
ACCACCAAAGGCCAGGTGGTGATCCCGCTGCGGCTCCGCAAGCTCTTCCACATTGAGGACGGCACCCGCGCCATCGTCACCGCCACCGAGGAGGGCATCCTGCTCAAGCCGGTGACGGCGGCGCTCATCAAGCGCGGGCGCGGCATCGCGAAACGCAAGCCCGATGACAAGCCGTTCGATCGGTGGTGGGCCGAACACAAAGCCGAAGAGAAAGCGCTGGAGGAAGCCGACTATGCCCGCCACGGTACTCGATAGCCACGCCTTGGTGGCCTATTTCCGGGACGAACCCGGCGCCGGGCAGGTCGAGGCGCTGCTGACCAAAGCGGCCCAAGCCGACCGTCCACTCCACATGACCGAGGTGAACTATGCCGAAGCCAAATACATCTTGATCCGCAAGGACGGGCCGGCGGCTTGGGAAGCCGCCGCGCGGATATTGGTCGGTCTGCCCATCGAGTTTCACCCCGCCGACCGCACGCTGGCGGATTCCGCCGGCGACTTCAAATCGCGTTTCAAGCTCAGCCTCGCCGACGCCTTCGCTGCCGCGCTGGCCAAGAAGCACAAGGCCGAACTCGTCACCGGCGACCCGGAGTTCAAGGCGATGGAGAAAGAGATCAAAATCAGTTGGCTCGCCTGAAATCAGGCTGGACGATCTGACCACCACCGGGTAAACCAATCGCGGTGAAGAAACCCGTAGCCATAGATCTTTATTCTGGGTGTGGCGGCCTTACGCTCGGCTTGAAGCAGGCGGGGTTCAAGGTTGTCGGTGCCGTGGAAATCGACCCGCTGGCAGTTGAAACGTACGAGGCCAACCACAAGAACGTTCACGTATGGCCGAAGCACATCCGCAAAGTTTCTGTGGCCGAGGTTCGGCGCAAATTCGGCCTCAACCCCGGAGACCTCGACCTGCTTGCCGGTTGTCCCCCCTGCCAAGGCTTCTCCACCATGACAACACTCAATGGAAAACGGCCACGGCGGGACCCGCGGAATAATCTTGTCCTCGAGTTCATCCGCTTCGTGCGCGGGCTGAAACCGAAGGCCATCATGATCGAGAACGTACCGGGTTTGGAAACCGACAAACGCATGAGGAAGGTGCGTCGGGTCTTGAAGGAGTTGGGGTACGAATGCAATTCCGATGTGCTGGATGCTGCGGATTACGGTGTGCCACAACGCCGGCGGCGGTTCATCCTGCTGGCCGGGCGCAAGAGAACAATTCCTTTCGCAAATCCGGCGCGCGCCAAAAGAACCGTGAGCTCCGCGTTTGCCAGGTTGAGCAAACGACGAGCACGCAACGATCCTCTCCATGCACTCGGAGAAAAGCGCAGCGGGAAAGTGACGAAACTCATCCGGCTGATTCCAAAGAACGGTGGCAACCGTCTCGATCTGGGCAAGCGTCGCCAGCTTGACTGCCATCGGAATTGCGACGGGTTCAAAGACGTTTATGGGCGGATGGCGTGGAATGATGTTGCTCCGACCATTACTGGCGGATGCTGCAATCCCTCGAAGGGGCGATTCCTTCATCCGACCAGGAACCGCTGCATCACTCTGCGCGAAGCCGCGCTGCTTCAGACTTTCCCGCCCACTTACTTTTTCTCCACGAAGCGGGGCAAGTTTCCGGCGGCTCAGATGATCGGGAACGCTTTGCCACCCGAGTTCATCCGGAGACACGCAAGGGCGGTTATCAAGTCTCTTCGTCTGACAGTCGCAAACGACCGTGCTTCAAGGAAACCGCACCATGCCCACGTCCTCAATTGACGCCGTCCTCCGTCAGAAACTGACCCCAGAACAATACCAAGCTGCCGTTGATCCGGCGAAGGAGGTCTTGACGCTTGCTTGCGCCGGCTCTGGTAAGTCCCGCACCCTCGCCTACCGAATCGCCCGCCTTTTGGCTGAAGGCGAAGATCCGAAAAGCATTGTTGCATTCACTTTCACCGAAAAGGCAGCGGAGGCGATTAAGCTACGTGTCGCAAAAGCGCTCGAAGCTGCCGGTCTTCAGCCAACGGCGGTCGGGGCGATGTATCTCGGCACAATCCACGCCTTCTGCCAACTCAAGCTCGGCGAGATGGATGCGACGTACCGACAATTTGATGTGCTGGACGAAAACCGGCTGAAGCTCTTCCTCATTTCCCGATATCCGCAACTGCGTCTTGACCAGTTACGGCTACGCGCCGCCAACCGGAGTTTCTTCAGGACCATCAAAGAAGTCGCTGACGCATGGAAGACAATGAACGATGAGGTGGTCAGTCTCGCCGATGTTCAGGCCCAAGACCGTTCGCTCGGCGAGGTTTTGGGCGCGCTGCAAGATCGGCTTCGCCAGGACGAGTACATCGATTTTTCGCTGATGATTCGGACCGTCGCGGATGCCCTCCGGGCCAGCGAAGCGAGCGCTGAACGCGCTGTTGCCAAACTCAAGCATCTGATGGTCGATGAATACCAGGATATCAATCCTGCCCAAGAGGTCTTGATTCAGGAGTTGCACAAACGGTCTTCAACGCTCTTCGTCGTTGGGGACGATGACCAGGCCATCTACGCTTGGCGAGGAGCCGATGTCAGCAACATCATCGACTTCGGGAATCGTTATCCCGCGTGTTCACGGTACACCCTTGCAAAGAACTTCCGCAGCACCAAAGCCATCGTTGCCGCGGCGGATGGATTCGTCGCGGGTGTCTTGGGTGCCATGCGGATTTCGAAGTTGCCGCAGGCGGATGATCCAAGCGGACCACGGCATTTTGGAAATCACTGGTTCCCGGATCGTCAATCGGAGGCGGCATGGGTCGCCGACCGCATCGCTGCGCTATTGGGGACGGCCTATTTGGAGAGCGACAGCACGGTTCGCGGACTGACACCGGGTGACTTTGCAGTGTTGATGCGCTCAACGCGGCAGCCGGAAAGCGACGGAACTCCGCGCCATGTGGCTTTCACGGCAGCCCTTGCAACACGAAACATCACCTTCTCTCTTGAATCGGGCGGAGGAGTCTTTGACCGGAACCAGGTGGCGGTGTTGAGGGACACATTTCTCCTGCTCCGAAGCGGCTCGCCAACGCGCGAGCAAGCACAATCGCACTTTGACACCCTCGTTTCGCCTGTGTTTCCTAACGCCGATTTCAACGAATTTGCGCAGGTTCTGTCCGAATGGGGACGTCGCATCCACGAACCGATTGACATCACCCGGCGTCGTGTATACCCGCAGCAGCTTGTCCATGACTTGCTGGAAGCGTTCGGCTTGGGGCGGACGAATTTCGAGCCAGTCGTGATGCGAGACATCGGGATTTTCAGCCGCATCATTCAGGATGTGGAGGCGGTCTATGTCAGTATCGACAGCGCCCGGCGTTTCCAGGACATCTGCAACTTCCTTGAGAACGTGGCCGATTCGGGCTATGACACGTCCACCGACGACGTGCTTCGCCGGCCCGACGCGGTAACGGTGGCCACCGTTCACAAGGTAAAAGGCTTGGAGTTCCCGGTTGTCTTCGTTGTGGATGTGGAAGGCGAGAGATTTCCGGGAAGGCGGCGCAGTTACGAAGGATGGCTGCCCCCAGCGGTAATCCAGAATGCTCTGAACCGCGGAGCCTACCAAGGCACTCCGGAAGAAGAGGCGCGCTTGTTCTACACCGCCATCACGCGAGCAGAGAGATTTTTTTACGTTAGCGGAGCCGAGAATTTACCCGGAGGCCGGAAGCGCCGGAAGCCGTCGCAGTTCACATTGCGCCTGGACCATCCCGAAATCACGGCAGACCCCGCACAACTTCCTCCGGGCCTGACGCAGAGTGCCCGCGTCCCGCGTATCGATGAGGCAGTCATCCCGACCTCCTTTTCTGAAATTCGCTACTACTTGTCTTGCCCCCGCAATTACCAGTTTCGAAAGAGCTTCGGCTTCAGTCCGCCGATTCCCGAGATGTTCGGCTTCGGCATGACCGTCCACACCGCCGTTGGCAAGCTGCACGAGACATTCCCCTCGACCGTTCCATCTGGCCGAGAGGCCGAAGATCTCGCGAAAGACGTTTTCCACTTGAAGCACATGCCGCCGAGCCGTGACCCGGTCAACCGTCCGGGCGGTTACGAACGTGCCAAGGAATCGGCTGGCCAGATTCTCAGAACCTATGCCGAGTCTTACCGGGAGGACTTCGCACGCAATCGGCAAGTCGAAGTCAGGTTCGAAATCCCGGTAGAACAAGCGGTCATCACCGGGACGATTGACCTGCTGCTGAAGCTTGATCCCGAGGACAGAATTCTGGACGCACGGGTGATTGACTTCAAAGCAATGGAGGGCGGGCGCGATCCCGAAACCAACGAAGAACTCCAGTGGACGGAACTTGCCCTACAGGTTCAACTCTATGCCAGGGCTGCAAACGATGTGTTGGGTGAGAATGCCCGAACCGGGGCGGTTCACCTGCTGAAGGACAATCAGCGCGTTGACGTCCCCGTTGGGGATGAGGCTGTCCGCAGCGCAGTCGAGAATGTCGAGTGGGCAGTCAACCGGATTCTCGCGGGCGACTTTCCGATGCGTCCTCATCCAAAGAAGTGCGAGAACTGTGACTTCCGTTTACTGTGCGCAAAGGAGTCACAGAGTTTCTCGTCGGCCACTCAGCCTCCGCCGATTCAGATCCCGCGCCCGCCACGCCAGCAACTTGCCCGAGCGTTCAGCGAATTCGCTCCTGTCCCATGAATGGCTGACGTCTTCAACAAGGCAAAGCGTTCGCAAATCATGTCCCGCGTGCGCGGGCACGGAAATGAACGGACGGAGTTGGCTTTGGTTTCGTTGCTGCGCCGCAACAGACTTTCCGGCTGGCGGCGGAATCAGCCTGTGTTTGGGAAGCCCGATTTCATTTTTCGCCAACAGCGGTTGGTCGTATTTGTGGACGGCTGCTTTTGGCACGGTTGCCCGCTCCATGCTACGAAGCCAGCTACGAACCGCGCTTTCTGGCGGAAGAAGTTGGCGAGGAACAAGGCCCGCGACCGACTGGTGAACCGGACGCTACGGAAAGCGGGCTGGCGCGTTATGCGGATTTGGCAGCACGAATTGGCGCGCAAACGGGAAGCCCCTCTGGTGGTGAAGCTGCGGAAGGCGCTGGCCCCGTAGGACTGGCGTCGCGCCTGCCTCCATCTGAACGCAAACCACCGAAGCTCAGAGTCAGGCGGGACTCGGTGACCTGCGTGCGATTCTCCACCAGCGCGTCATCGACCAATACGAAGCCGTGCGAGCCGTCGCCGACGCCGTCATCCGCGCCCCTCAGGTTCCATGGAAGGAGGCAAAACCGAACTAGCCGAGTCGCGTGTCTGTTCACCCGCCGTATTGCTTGGTCAGCTTGCTACTGCTTGGCGGCGCGCGTCTCGTCGTTGCCGTGCAACTTCCGAGCCTTACCCGTCGTCGAAATCGCAACAACCTGCCACGACCCGCCCGTGTTGGCGTGCTGCCTACTTCTTCTTGTCCCAGCCCTGGTCCTTGATGACTTGATCGAGGGCCGTCTTGGGCGCGAAGGTCGCCGGGAGGGCGTTGAAGCGGACCAGGTACTTGAACGCGGCGGCCACGTTCTTCGCTTCGTCTTTCTTCGCGGCCAGTTTGTCCGCGGGAAGTTTCTTCAAGTTCTCGACGTACTGGCCGGCCATTTGTTCCACCTTCTGGAGCGCGGCGTCGTCCTTCTCGTAAGGAAGCGACTCCATGAGACGGAGCATCTCCGGCAACGGTTTGTCAGGGTTCGCCAACTTCGCGGCGTCCTGGCGGATCGACGCGGCGATCTCCGCGCGCTTGGCCATCGTGGCTTCCGTGCTGAGCCAGCCATCGGTGCCGCCTTCGGAAGCGCGCAAGGGCAGTTCGCGATACCAGATGTTGCGGAAGCGCATGGGATTGCCGTGGTCCTGCAAGCTGAGCGGGCCTTTGGCCGGGAACGGTCCGGGCTTGGTGCGCGCCATGTGGGTGCCGCCGCCTTCGAGCATGGTGTGGTCCTGCACGAGCACACCGTTGACGAGCACCGTCACATAGCCGGGATCGACGACCTTGCCGTCTTTGTAGATCGGACGGCGGAAGACGATGTCGTACATCTGCCACTCGCCGGGCGGGCGCACGGCGTTGGCCATGGGCGGATTGATGCCGTAGTAGGCGCCGGCGTGGCCGTCGGCGTAGGTCAAGTTGTTGTAGGAGTCGAGAATTTGGATTTCGAGCATGTTCATGAGGAACATGCCGCTGTTGCCCCGGCCTTGACTGCTACCTTCCACCTTGGCGGGCGCGGCCCACTCGATGTGCAATTGGCAGTCACCGAATTTTTCCTTCGTGCGGATGGCGCCTTTGCCGGGCGCCACCTGCATGTAGCCGTTGCTCACGATCCACGGCGCCGGCGCGCCTTTGTCCGTTTCCCATTTCGACAAATCTGTTCCGTCGAACAGGATGATCGCGTCCGACGGCGGTTTGCCAGGCTGCTCCGCCGAACTAAACGTGCCTGGCGTGACGATCTTGGGCTGGGGGCGGTTTCCGTCGTGGACAGCCCAGGGGTGATGCTCATCCGGGGCGTCGCCGTAGAACACGGGGCCGGAAGAAGCCGCGAAGCCTGCGGTCGCAAGCGACAGAAGTGTGCTCAAGGTGGTCAGTGTGAATTTTGTTTTCATGGGCGGAGCATGGCACTTCGGGAAGGCCAGCGTCAATCTTGGGAATGAAGCCCCAATCGTTAGCGAACCGGAGGAAACCGCATTTGTGGTGAACGCCGGGTCGGGGGACCCGGCCTACAACACCGCCGTGTAGGCCGCGTGCCCTCACGCGGCGGGCCACCACTTCCGTAAGGATCGGGGAATGAAGGAACCCTACGAAGTCGTGACCGTCTTGACCTCTCCATTCACCCGCACTTTCACCGTGCGCGGCCCAGGTGAGGTGATGCGGTAGTTCGTCACCTTGCCGTTCTGCCATTCGATCTCGACGGTGCAGTTGCCGCGGGCGCGCAGGCCCGTGACTTTGCCGTTCGGCCAGGCCTTCGGCAGCGCGGGGAGCAGGTCGATTTCTCCGGCATGGCTTTGCACGAGCATCTCCGCCATCGCGGCGGTGATGCCGAAGTTCCCGTCCATCTGGAACGGCGGATGATTGCCGAACAGGTTCGGCAGCAAGTTGTGCGTGAACAGGCCGCGCACCATCTCGTAAGCCTTCTCAGGATTTCCCAGCCGCGCCCACAGCGCGCAGCGCCAGGGCCACGTCCAACTGCGCCGGCTGTCCCCGGCGGTGCCGCGTGCCTCCAGCGAGACGGCCGCGGCCTTGGCCAACTCCGGTGTCTTGGCCACGCTGATTTGTCGTCCCGGATAGACGGCGAACAAATGAGACGTGTGCCGATGCTGGTCCTTGGGATCGTCGCGGTCGGTCATCCATTCCTGCAACTGGCCCCAACGGCCAATCTGCGGGCCAGCCAGTTTGTCGCGCAGGGCGGCCACTTTCGCGCGATAGGCATCGTCCACGCCCAAGACTTCGCCAGCCTGGAGGTAGTTGTTGAACAGGTCCCAGACGATCTGCTGGCTGTAGCTCACGCCGTCTTCCTCGGGGCCGTGTTCCGGCGACCAGCATTTCGGCACCACCAACCGGCCATCCGGCAGCGCCTTCAGGTGGTCTTCCCAGAACTCGCAAACCTCTTTGAGGATCGGATAGGCGACGTTCTTCAGGAACTCCTTGTCCTCGCTGAAGGCGTAATGCTCCCACAAGTGCTGGCCATACCACGCGTTGGCGGTCTTGTCCCACTTCCAGCCCAGTCCGCCGAAGATGTTGTGCGAGGTGCGCAGCGTCCATCCACGCACGCGCCCGGACTCCGTCTTGAACTCCCTCGCCGCCTCGGTGGCCTTGCGCCACGGCCCAAGCTGGCTCTGGATCAGATCAAAGAACGGCAGGTGGCACTCGCCGAGGTTCGCGACTTCCGCGCCCCAGTAATTCATCTGCACGTTGATGTTCGCGTGATAGTCGGAACTCCACGGCGGCCGGTTGCTGTCGTTCCAGAGTCCTTGCAGGTTCGCGGGCAGACCCGGCCGGCGCGAGCAGGCGATGAGCAGGTAGCGGCCATACTGGAAGAGGAGCGTCTCCAGTTCGGGATCGGCGCCGCCGTCGCGATACGCTTTGAGGCGCTGGTCGGTCGGCAGGGCGCGCACCGCGGCCGGCGTCTCACCGACGCGGAGGGAAACGCGCCGATACAGACCCTGGTAATCGCGGACGTGGCGCGCCAGCAATTCGGCGAACGGGCACGCTGCCGCTTGCTCCATGCGGCGGCGCAAGCCTTCTCCCGGCGCGGCACCGCGGAAAAGCTTCGTCGCGTCCATCGCGTAATCCGTGCCGGGCGCGAGCAGCACCACCACTTCATCGCAGCCCTGAAGAGTGAGTCGTCCGTTTTCGGCGCGCACCGTGCCGCCGCGCGGGAGGAGGCGGGCAATGGCTTCGTAGCGCAACCCGTTGGTGAGTTCGCCGCGGAAGGAGAGCGTGTTGCTCTCCGTCGTTGTGCGCTCGCGGTGCGCGCCTTTGAGTTCCACCGTGCCTGACACCGAACCCGGCTTGTCGGCCGACCAGCGCACCACGATCAATCCATCCGGATGACTCGCGAAAGCTTCACGCCGATGCCGCACGCCGTCTTTCTGGAACTCCACGCGCGCCACTGCGGCGGCGAGATCAAGCTCACGCCGGTAGCCGGCGACCGCCCCGCTTTCGGCCGTCGCATTACCGCTGGCCTGCGGGCGGGCCGGAAGTTCGAGGAACAGATCGCCGAAGTTCTGATATGCGCCCATGCGGCCGTAATCTCCGCTCGGGTTTTCATCCCCGGTCCACAGGCTGTCGTCGTTGAACTGGATGCGCTCGCGCTCGACACCGCCAAACACCATGCAGCCGATGTGGCCGTTGCCGAGTGGCAGGGCTTCCGCGGACCAGACGCGCGCCGGCTTGTCGTACCAAAGCGTCTCGGCGCTCTCCGCCCCGGCGGCGCGGGCCGACGGCGCGAGTTGAATTCCCAGAAACAGAACGACTGCCAGCAGGAGCCGGCGGCACATTGGGCCTGAAATCCGAAACTCCAGAGCGTCCTTCAGCCCCGTAGCGGCCGACGTGAGGAGGTTTTGTCCCAAGGCTGCATCAAGCTCCCGTCCGGCGCACTGGGTAGCGCAGGTTTTCAACCTGCTGTATCGCCGACTTGCAGTCGGCAAGGCCGTGAACCTTCCAGCCGGTTGGCCTCTTCCAACGCTCGCCGGTTGGAAAACCGGCGCTACGGCAGACTGGAAAGTCTGCGCTACGAGGGCTCCCGAACCGAGCTTGATGCAGCCTCGGTTTTGTTCTTTGGCTGATCTCTGACCGCGGACTTCTGGATGGAGCCTCCTCACGTCGGTTGCTACGGGGTTTGGTGTCAAGGTGCTGCGGTCGGGCGTCGTATTCATGGCCGGATCAAATCACGACCCTCGCCGTCAGAAAAACTCTTTCTGCACCGGTCGTTGCCAAGTGAAGCTGCGCCGGTGCAGGGGACACGGGCCGTGGGTTGCCAACGCCGCGAGGTGTTGCGGTGTTCCGTAGCCCTTGTGAGCAGCGAAGCCGTAGGTCGGGTGCAGCGCGTGGAATTCCAGCATCCGGCGGTCGCGCGTCACTTTCGCCAGCACGCTGGCCGCAGCGATGGAGTAGCTCCGGCTGTCGCCCTTGACGATGGCGGTGTGGGGGAGACGCAGCGACTTCACAGGCCGGCCATCGACGAGCACGTGTTGGGGCGTGGGCGAGAGCCGCGCCAGCGCCAGGTTCATGGCCTCATGCGTGGCGTTGAGGATGTTGATTTCATCGATGCGTTCCGGCCCGACCTCGGCGATGCCGAAGCGGACTTCGGGATGCGCGGTCAGCACGGCAAAGAACTCCTCGCGTCGGCGCTCGCTGAGTTGCTTGGAGTCGTTCAGTCCGTGCAGCGATTCTGGCAGACCCTCCCGACACCATTTCGCAGGCAGGCAAACCGCGGCTGCCACCACCGGACCGGCGAGGGGGCCGCGTCCGGCTTCGTCCATGCCGGCGAGCAGAGTCACGCCTTGGGCGCACCACTCGCGCTCGAAGTGGAAGCGGTCATTCGTGGTGTACCGGCATTGGGCGTTGGCGGACCTGCTCATTCTAAAAGCCGCTCATTCGTCATGGGTAGGCGGCCGCTTTTCAGCGATTGACCTGCGTGGCTTTGAGCAGTTCCTCCGCGTTGGTGCCGAGGCGCACGCGGCCTTGAAGCTGGGCGGCGTTCTGTTGAGACGCCTGCGACTGGAAGAACAGGCCCGCATTGCCGCCACGCGTCGTGTCCTGACCGGCCGCCGGTCGCGGCGTCTGCGAGCGGGTCAGCGCGTCTTGGGCGCGAAGCTGATTTTGCGGCGCGGCAGTGTCTCCAATCACCGTGCCGGTGACGACCACTTGTTGGCTCAGCGTGCGGTTGGTGCCAGCGGCGCGGAACGAGAAGCCGGCCTGCGGTGCCACCGCTGTCCTTCGGGCGGCAGCGGGGGCTGGTGCGCTCGGTGAGCTGAACCTGGCACGCGCAGGCGCGGCGCCACGGGCCATGTCTTCGACTGCTGCCTGAACTTCGCCTTCGTAAACAGAGCCATCGGCGTCGATGAGTTGGACCTTTGTTCCGGCCTGCCGGAGTTCGAAGTTGGAGAGGAAACCGGAGGTGCTGGCATCTTTTCCGAATTCTTTTCCGAACTGCACTCCCAGCTTGGTTTGGCCGGATTTGTCGGCTGAATCGGTGCGGGCGAAGTAAGCTCTCTGGGTTTCCACCGGCGCTGTCGCAGGATTGGCCGCGGCACCCAATCCGCCGGCGACAGCCGCTGCCGCTATCTCCTGCCGTGCGCCGGCAACCGGGGCCGGAGCCTGCACCGGCGCGGCGACTGGCGGGATGGCCGATGCCACGGGCGCGGATGGCGCTACGGGCGGAGCGGACGCGGTCGTCACCGACTTGTTGCGATCGAGCCGCACGCCGTCCACGGAGCCAAGCGGCGCGGCTTTGGCTGTCGGCGCAGCGTCGGCCAGCAACGCCGCTTCCGCATCCAGATTGACTTCGAGCGGATCGAGGCGCGGCACCGGCGCGGCGTTGGTGGATTTCTTGCCCAGCCGTTCAGTGAGGGCCACGACGCCGCCGGTGGCGAGGGTCCGGTCGATCAAGGGACTGAGCGTGGCGTTGCTTTGGGCGATACGGGCGAGCGCGAGCGGATCGCCCGCCGTCTTGACCTTGACGACTTCCTTCGCAGCCTTGGCCGGCTCATTCGTCGGTCCGGCGACCAGGGCCAGTTGCGCTTGCACTTCCGCCGTGGGGGCATTGGTGGCAGACAGGTTCAAGCTCAGACGAGAATCGTTCGAGCCGATCACGACCGCCTCCATGAGACGGCTGGCGTCTTCGTTGGGCTGCTTGCGGAGGCTGAATTTGATTTGCTCCGGCGGGTCGGCCTCGTTCAGGGCCGTGTCGCCGACGCGCGGGAGATTTCCCCAGAAACTCCACACCGCCCACCCCAGCACCCCGATAATCAGCAGCAAGCCGGTCACGCTTACGCAACGCGCCCAAAGCTGGTTGAAGCCCAGCCGCAATCGCGGCCGGTCCAGGTTCCGCTTGGGGAAACAGCGCCGCACTTCGCCGACGAGCAGACGCCGCGTGGCGGGATGCAGCTCGAAGTCCTTCCCGGCGTCGTCGCGGCGTTTCTTCGCCACGGCCCGCATCAGGCTCTCAAGTTTATGGTCCGATTCCGGAGGCATCTGGCAGTTAGACGGAAACTGGGGTGTTCTTCTCCCGCGAAAAAATCCGCCGCGCCACGACTTCCAGTCGGTCGAGGCATTTGCTGAGGCGCGAACTGACGGTCTTGGGGTTCAGTTCCAGCACGGTCGCGATCTCGTCGTAGCTCAAGTCCGCGTAGTAGCGCAGTTCGATGACTTCCTGGCACGGGCCGCCCAGGTGGGCGAGGGCCTCATTGAGCAGGGCGACGTTCTCTGCGCTCACCAGAGCCAAGTCCGGTCCCGGAGCCTGGCTCGGCGGATCGAGCGTCAGGCCGTTGGCGTCCTCCGCCTGGAGCGACACGGGCAGTTGGCCGCCACCGCGCTTGGCCGCGTGCTGGCGTTCGATGTGATCGCGCGCCTTGTTGGCGGCGATGCGGAAGAGCCAGGTCTGAAACCGGCATTGCTCTTGGAAGGAGAAGATGTTTTTGACGATGGTGAGAAACGTCTCCTGGCAAATCTCCTCCACGTCTTCGCGCGCGAGGCTGGGGCTGACTTGCTGAACGAACCGGGCCGCGGCGGCGTAATGCCGGTCGAACAGCTCGTTCCAGGCATTCTCGTCGCCACGGCGGCAGCGTCGGAGCAAGTCAGCTTCGCCAGGGGCGTTCATGTCGCGGACAGACTAGGAAAGTGGACAGCGTTTGGGAAGAGTTTGCTCGAAAAGGACCACGGACCACGGACCACAGACCACAGACCACTGCTTCCTGACTTCCGACCTATGACTTCTGCCCAAAGCACCACCAGACCTACGCCCGAAATGCCAGGGTCTTGTGGTCTGTGGTCCCGTAGTTCCGTAGTCCTCTCCAGTCATTCCAACTCGGCTAAGCGCACGCGTTTCTTCTCCCGGCAGGCTTCGACGTTCTTGCGAATCTCATCGGCGATCTCTCTGGCTTTGCGGATGGCTTCGATCTCGACCAGCGGCGTCGTGGTGTCATGCGTGGTGAGTTGGATGGTGCCGACGCCGAAGAACCGCTGCCAGAACGGTTCGATCAAGGTGTGGTCCTTGACGCGGTACAACTCGACCTCTTCCGTCCGCTTGGAGAACAGGCCGCGGCGGAGGCGCAACCGCTCGGTGGTGATCTCATACTCGCAGGAGCGCAGCAGAATGAACCGCCAGACGGCGTAGAGCACGCACAGCACGGCCAAGCCAGCCATGACGCCGACCACGTACGGGCGGCCGCTTCCGTTGAAAAACATCCAGGTCACCATCGCCACGCCGGTCCAGACGAGGGCGGCCAAAACGCAGAGGAGATAGACGTGGAGGTTGCGGACCTGCGAGGAACTGCCGCGCCAGATGACTGTTTCTTCGGCCATAGCAATGAAGGATTGAACGTGGCCGGATGCTTCGCCAGCCCTCCGGCGGAGGCAAGTCTTTTGTGAAGGACTCTCCAGAGCCTCTTTCAGAACGGTAGCAGCCGACGTGAGGAGGCTCTGTTTTCAAATCCGAAATTAAAACAGAGCCACCTCACGTCGGCTGCTACGTTTTCTTGAATCAGCCCTGCCAGCCGTCCAGCCGCGCCATTGCCTACCCGGCCGGAACGGCTACACTCGCCGCGAATGAACTTCAACCGCCGCACCCTGGGCTGTGCTGCCGCCGCCGTCTTGATCGGCGCGCTGCTGTTCGTTTGGCTGCGCCCGCGCGAGCCGGAGTATCAAGGCCGGCGGCTGAGCGAATGGCTGAAGGGCTTCAGCTACCTTCAACCGAACGACACGGAGGATACCGAAGCGCGAGCGACGGAGGCCGCCGTTGCGGTGCGGGCCATGGGCACGAACTGCCTTTCCACCCTGATGGCGATGTTGCAGGCGAAGGACTCCAGCTTGAAACGTCATGTCACTCGCTGGCTCGACAAGCAATCGGTCATTCGGTTCCATTTCTCCAACGCCGCGGACTTGCGCAACCAGGCCGAGTTGGCGGTCGGGGCACTCGGCCCCTTGGCCAAGCCGGCGATACCGAGATTGGTCACGCTGCTGAAGGACGATGAGTTGGCAGGATCAGCCGTGTTCACTCTCACCAAGATTGGTCCTGACGCTCTCCCCGCTTTAGCCGCAGCCTTGACCAACGACTCCAGGAACGTGCGCAGGTGGGTGGTCGGCGCACTGGGGCATACGAAGTTCTCCAGCCAGGAGATCCTGCCGTTGGTGCGGCAAGCCTGTGTTTTCCCTGACTCCGAAGAACGCAGCTATGTAGCGCGCGCTTTGGGAGACTACCATCAGCATCGGGACGCTGCACTGCCGGGGTTGCTTCAGCTTGTTGAGGACGAAGAGCCGTCGGTACGTGCGTCGGCGGTCCAGGGTGTGGCTCGCCTCAGAGGCCCAGCAGCGGAAAGCGCTCCTGTGTTCGCGAGAGCAATACGCGATGCCGATCATCGTGTCGCCAGGGCGGGCGTGGCCGGTGCGCGGCAACTGGCTCCGGCGCAGGCCGACGTACTGGTGCCTCCGTTGATCGTGAAGCTCAACGAGCCGGACGGAGCCCCGCTCAGGCTCGCCGTGCTGGCCTTGGCCCGGTTCGGCGATAAAGCGAAACCCGCCGTGCCCGCACTGGTCCGACTCGCCAGCAATGCGAGTCTGCCTTTGCGAGAGACGGCCGTAGCGGCTCTCTACGCCGTCGATCCGCAAGCCGCGGCGGCGGCGGGATTCAAGCCGACTGGTCAATCAGCGAATCCGCTCGAATGAACTGACCGCAGCCTTGGGGAGAAGGCCGCGGCCGGTTCGCCCTCACCCTGACCCTCTCCCGTCCGACGGGAGAGGGAACACGTCGCACGCGGTCGTCGTGAATCAAGGCCCACTTCATCAAGACGCCCGTCTCGTCACAGCGCGTGACTTGGTCCTCCCTCTCCCATCGGATGGGAGAGGGCTGGGGTGAGGGAGGCCGCGAGGAACTTCAGCGCGAGAGATTCTGCAAACGGCGCTCAGATTTCCGATTGCGCTTCAATACACGCAGTCCAACTCGATTTGCTGCCCGCAGGCGCAGATCACTTGGATGCGGGTGACGCGGTCGCCGTCGCGTTGGAGGGTGACTTTGGGATGGCCCGTTGGCGCGGCACCGGACGGGCCGTGCCCGCAGGCCGCCGCAGCCGTAGGAGGTGTGGCCGGCTGGAAGCGTTGGACGTTCTGGGGCTGAGGAAGGACCTTGAGGCGGAAATCACTGCCGCGGTTGGCGGCACTCCTTGTCGGGCCGAATGGAACGAACTCACTCATAGCGGCACACCGGAGCGCAGCCTTCGGGCTGGGGCAGGGCGGAATCCACGGTCTGGCGGCCCGCATGAACGAAGCGGGCAAAGGCGCTCAAAGTGCCGCGGCGAACGACAATCGGTGTCCCGCCGTCGGAGTCTCGCCGCTTCAAGGAGCGGGGGCGTGACGGCGGGGTTCCGGTGGCAGGGCTTCGCTTCACGAGGTTTGCTGTTCGAGCTTTTTGCGCAACAACACCGCGACGCGACGGTTGGACGGGGCCTTGGGTTGGGCCGCTTCCATCGGCTGGGTGTCGCCGTAGCCGGCCACGCGGTGGAGTTGGTCGCTTTGGACGCCGTGTTCCGTCAAGAGCCGGCGCGCGGCGTTGGCGCGGTCGGCCGAGAGTTCCCAGGAGCCGTAATCGGGCCGCAGCATCGGGCGGCCGGCCTCCGTGTGGCCTTCGAGTTCCAGGCGGAACGTGGTGTAGCGGGAGATCTCCCAGGCCAGCGTGGAGAAGACCCAGGAGCCGTACTCCGTGAACTCGGCGGAGTCAGGTTTGAAGATGGGCCGGTTGGCGAAGTCGAAGACGCTGATGCGGAGTCCGTCGGGCGTGAGATCGAACTTCACGGACTTGGCGTCTTCGTCGTCGTTTTGTTTGAAGAGCTTGGCCAAGTCTTCCGTGATGCGGCGGAGGAGTTCCATTTCCATCGCGGACACCGATTCGAAGTTGCCTCGTTGCTGGTGGGTGGCCTGGACATCCTTGTTCGGGACGATGCCCATTGATTCCTTGGTGAGGGAGGCGAAGGGATTGCGGAAGGCGCGTTCGATGGCCTCCTTGATCTTGGAATCCTGCGCCGTGAGCCACAGCACCAAAAACAGCGCCATCATGGCCGTGGTGAAGTCGGCATAAGCCACTTTCCAGGCGCCACCGTGATGTGCGTGTTTCTTGGCCATGCGACGAGGAAGCTTGGCGATAGGTGTTACGGGGTGGTCACGCCGGCTTCGGCGCGGCGTTGAGGTTCTTGAGCATGGACTCCAACTCGTCCGCCGTGGGCCGGAGATCGGTGCCCAGTCCGCGGCGGCCCAGTTCCACCGCCATGATCGGGGCCATGCCGCCAGCAAAGCCAGTCACGCACGTGGCGATGGTGCGCAAAAAGGAAATCTCCGACTGGCCGGTGAAATCGAGGTTCTGCGCCAGCGGGTTCATGAAGCCGTACGACAGGAGAATCCCCAGGAAGGTGCCGACCAGCGCGGCGGCGACCTTGTGGCCGATCTCCTCGATGGGGCCGCTGATGGAGGCCATCGTGACCACGATGCCGAGCACCGCCGCCACAATGCCAAAACCGGGCATGGAGTCCGCGGCCTTCGTCAGCACGGTGACTGGCGCGTGATGGTCGTCCTCCATCTTGCTCAGCTCAATGTCGAACAACTGGCTCAACTGGTCCGGTTTGATCTTGCCGTCGATGATCGGGCGGAGCGCGCCGCAGAGGAATTCCATGCTGCGGGCGTCTTTCTTGAAGTTCGGGTATTTGTTGAAGATGGAACTGGTTTCGGGACTCATGACGTGCTCCTCCAGCGCGATCATGCCGTTGCGGCGGCCCAGGAGGAACAGCTCGTAGAGTGCCTTGAGCAACTCTTCGTAAGATTGCCGGTTGTAGGGCGCACCCTTCATCGCCGTCGTCAGGCCGTGGATCATGTCCATGAGCACCTTCCTCGGTGACGAGATGACCAGGGCACCGAAGGCGCCGCCGCCGATGATGAGAAACTCCGAAACGTGCATCAGCGCGCCAGGATGGCCTCCCACCATGAGAAACCCGCCCAGCACGGACGCAACCACGATGATGCAACCAATGATGATGATCATGCTCGGGAGGCGAGGGTTTTGGGCATCGGCAGGCCGGAGTCACAGCGTTGCAGGAACGCGCGGATGGCCAGGATGGCCTGGGTGTGAATCTGGCTGATGCGGGATTCGGTGACGCCGAAGACTTCGGCGATTTCCCGGAGGTGAAGGTCTTCGTAGTAGTAAAGCGCCAGCACCTTGCGCTGCATCTCGGGAAGCTGCTGCATCCGCTGCTTGATCAGCGCCGCCAGTTCCAGGCGGGAAGCGCGCTCACAGGGATCGTCTTCCGTGCAGTCCGAAACCACTTCGTAAAGCGACGAGACATCGCCGCTCTCCATCTGGCCGGCGGTGTCGAGGCAAAGGAACGTCGCGGGGCGGATATCGTCGAGGATCTGGAGATAGGCGTTCAGCGAGAGGCCGAGCGCCTTGGCCATTTGGGCTTCCGTTGGCACGGTGCCCAGCTTCTGGCCCAGTTCAGCCATCGCTTCCTGGATCTTGCGGGCCTTCTCATGGACCGAGCGCGGCGCCCAATCCATGCGGCGCAACTCATCCAGGACCGCGCCGCGCACGCGCAGGCGGGCGTAGGTTTCAAAGGAACAATTGCTTTCCGGATCGTAGTTGCGGACGGCCTGGAGAAGGCCGACGAGTCCGGCGCTTTGGAGGTCATCGAAGGAGACGTGCGAAGGCAGGTTCATCGCCACCCGGGCCACCACCATGCGCACGAGGGGAAGGTATTCCTTGACAAGGTCGTTCTCGACTTCGTCGCCCTCGGCGTTGTGATGATAACGGTGCCAGAGTTCCTGGCGGGATGGCGGGAGTTCCACACGCTCCGGCGCTTCTAGTGCGACTGGCAGGCAGCAGGTAGTCATGCGCGGGCAGGTTGGGTGGGTTTGTTCGGCGCGGCTTGGGTGGCCGCTCTCTTCGCGGCCGCACGCTGTTGCAGGGATTCAACCAGGCCGCGCATCCAGACGCGGCTCCACCAGCGCGCCGCCAAGCCGCAGACGGCGGCGGCGACACAGGCGTTCACAAAGACGGAAGGCCACCCCGTTTCCACCGCGAGTCCAAGACCCGCCGCGAGGAGGAATCCGCCAGTTGCGCCGAGGATCATTAACGACTTCATAGCGTCAGTTCACCGCGTCCTGCTTAGCAGGAGCGTTGCCAGCGTGGCGCTGACTTCAATCGGGCCGGAAATGCGGCGAAAACAGCAGCTCCGGCGAAGCCGGGAGGAAGTGGCCGGGAATATTTTGCCCGGCGCTGAGGAAGCGGATGGGAAGTTTTGTGCCGAGCACCAGATTCCAGAGCCGGCCCCAGCGCTGCTCTTCGTCGAGGTGCGTCAGAATCACGTCCTCCACGGCCAACGCCGCGAAGGCCCGCGCTTGCGCGACGAGCAACGTGGAATCGTAGGCCGCGTTCAGCACCAGATGAACGTGCGTGGGGCCGAACGGCTGCAAGGCCAGCGCAAGCTGGCGGAGCGCAGCCGGGTCGCCGGCCTCCTCGCCCGGCAGATCGATGAACGAGCGCGCGGCCCGCGGCTGACTGGGAGCGTCGCTCCACGTGCGGTCCACCGGCACGCCGAGAATCTCGCCGAACACACTGAGTGCCTCTGCGGTGTTGGCCCGCGAACCGTCGAGCCGCCAGACGTGGGCGGACTGGTCTTCGACCAGCACCGTCGAGGCGAGCCATTTTGCCAGCGCCGTGCTCTTGCCGCTGCCGGGCGGACCGACGAAGACATGCGGGCGGCCGTCCAACTCCGGCAGTTCCGGCGCGGGCCGCCAGAATTCGGCCAGCGACTCACGGATCAGCGCCAACTCCTCGGCCAAAGACGGCGTGGCTTCGCGGGACTTGCGCTGTTCCACGCGGGCGAGGACCGGCTCATCCAACGGCGGCAACACGCCGATCTTGCGAATCAGCGTGGAAGCCGTGACCGCGGAGGGCGGCGAGGAGAGCGGGGGCGTGTCGTCGAGTTCGACTTCCGCGGGCGCGGGCGCCGGGACCGGCTCTTCGTCCGGCACGCCGGCCAGGACTTCCACGCCGTCGGTGTCGCGCCAGAGCTTCGCCAGTCCGGTGGCCGGGCGCTTGCGCAGGCTGACGAGGATGGCATCAGGTCCGAGCTGCGCGCGGATTTGGTCCACGGCTTCAGCAGCGGTGCGCGCGATGAAGGAGTGGAGGGTCATGGGGCGCGGACCTCACTCCGCGCAGGAGATCACCGCCGCGTTCTGCACCTCCACGCGGGGCGGAATCTCCGCGTAGGAAATCACCGCGAGTTCCGCAAAGGTGGACTCGAAGAAGCGCCGGAAGCCCAGGCGAATCTGCGGCGCGCACAACACCACCGGCGGGTGGCCCGCCGAAAGCATTTGCTGAATGAACTTCGAGAGCGAATCCATGATGTGCCGGGCCAGCTTTGGCTCCATGACCAGCGCCACTTCGGTCGGCGTCTGGCGCACGCCCTGGGTCAAGACGTGTTCCAGCTTCGGATCGATGGTGATGGCTTTGACCGCGCCGCGCTGGTCTTGGTACGGCTTGGTCAACTGGGCGCCCAGCGCTCGGCGGGCGTACTCGGACAACTCGTCCGGGTTTTTCGTGATCCCGGCGTAGTCGCTCACTTTTTCCAAGATGCCGGCGAGGTTGCGGATGGAGACGCCTTCAGCCAGGAGGTTCTGCAGGATGCGCTGGACTTGGCCGACGTTGAGTTGGCCGGGGATGAGTTCGTTGACCACCGTCGGGTGCGTCTGCTTGAGGTTGTCGATCAACACCTGCACGTCCTGGCGGCTGAGGATCTCGTGGCAATTGCGCTTCACGGTTTCGCTCAAATGCGTGACGAGGACGGACGCGGCATCGACGACGGTGTAGCCGCTGACTTCGGCAGTCTTGCGTTCGACATCGGTGATCCAGGTCGCCGGCAACTGGAAGACCGGCTCGACCGTGGGGATGCCTTTGAGCGTGGTCTTGCTGTTCGTCGCGTTCATGGCCAGCCAATAGCCCGGCATGATCTGGCCCTGCGCCACGGGCTGGCTCTTGAGGAGGAAACGGTAGTCGTTCGGGCCAAGCTGCAAATTGTCCCGCAGCTTGATCGGCGGAATGATGATCCCGATGTCCTGCGCGAAGTTGCGGCGCACGCCGGTCACGCGCTCCAGCAAGTCGCCGCCTTTGCGTTTGTCCGCCAGGCCCACGAGCGCGTAGCCGAGTTCGATCTGGAGGGCATCGACGTTGAGCAGAGTTTCCAGCTTGTCGGCGCTGCGGGCTTCGGCGGCGGAGGCGGCGCCTTGCGCGTTCGCCGCGCCAGCTTCGCCTGGCTTGCCGGAGGCCGCGCCGGCGGCGCTGTCCGCGGTCGCCGTGGCAGGACTGGCAAAGCCCAGACCCGCCGCGCCGTGACGCTTCAAGGTGTAGGCCATCGCGCCGGTCAGGGTCGCCAGCGTGAGGAACGGCAACATCGGCAGGCCTGGCACGATCGCCATCACCGTCATCATGGCCGCCAGAATGGCCAAGGCCCGCGGGTAGAACAGGAGTTGCCGGCCCAGTTCCTGCCCCAGGTCGTTCTTCGAAGCGGCGCGCGTGACCAGGATGCCCGCGGCCGTGGAGGTGATGAGCGCCGGGATTTGTGAGACGAGGCCATCACCGATGGACAGGATCGTGAACCGCTGCAAGGCGTCGGTCATCGTCATGCCCTTTTGCACGATGCCGATGGCGAAGCCGCCCAGGATGTTGATCAGCGTGATGAGGATGGCCGCGATGGCGTCGCCGCGGACGAATTTGCTCGCGCCGTCCATCGCGCCATAAAAGTCGGCTTCTTCCTCGACCTTGCGGCGGCGGTTGCGGGCGTCGGTTTCGTTGATCAGGCCGGCGTTGAGTTCGGCGTCGATGGCCATCTGTTTGCCGGGCAGCGCATCCAACGTGAAGCGCGCGGCCACTTCCGCGATGCGCCCGGCGCCCTTGGTGATGACGATGAAATTGATCAGCACCAGGATCAGGAAGACGACCATGCCGACGACGTAGTTGCCGCGGACGACGAAGTTGCCGAAAGCCTCGATGATGTGGCCGGCGTAGCCGTCGAGCAGGATCAAGCGGGTCGAAGCGACGTTAAGCGAGAGCCGGAAGAGGGTGATGAACAGCAGCAGGGTGGGGAACCCGGTAAAGTCTGCCGGCTCCCGCAGGTAGAGAATGACCAGCAGCGTGAGCAGCGACATGGCGATGCTGACCGCCAGCAGCGTGTCCAGGAGGAACGCCGGGA
The DNA here is from genome assembly GCA_016219875.1 of Verrucomicrobiota bacterium. Classification (GTDB taxonomy): domain Bacteria; phylum Verrucomicrobiota; class Verrucomicrobiia; order Limisphaerales; family JACRJZ01; genus JACRJZ01. The sequence goes on from JACRJZ010000097.1 coordinate 63,428, forward strand.
TGGGGAAGATCAGCACCAGGACCGTGCCGAAGAGGGCGGTCACCAGCCACAGATCGCCGTAGCGAAAGAGCTTTCGCAGATTGTCGCTCAGTTTGGCCATCGCGTTGCGTTACGTCTGATTCTGCTCCGCAAAGTAGCGGTAGCGGTTCACGCGATACACCCAGGCCAGGACCTCGGCGACCGCGGCGTAAAGCTGAGCAGGAATCTCGCCACCCACCTTGCCGTATTTGAAGAGCATCCGAGCCAGCGGCTTGTTCTCCAGCACCGGCACCTGATGCTGGCGGGCGATTTCTTTGATCCGCTGCGCGTTCAATCGGATGCCCTTGGCCACGACCTTCGGGGCTTTCATCGTCTTGCGGTCGTAGCGCAGGGCGACGGCGAAGTGGGTGGGGTTGGTCACGACCACGTCGGCGGTCGGGACGGCGGCCTGCATCTTGCGCTGGCTGATGTTGCGCTGGCGGCGGCGGGCGCTTTTCACCAGAGGATTGCTTTCGCTGCTCTTGGCTTCTTCCTTGAGTTCCTCGCGGGTCATCATCAGGTCGCGATGCGTGCGCCACCATTGATAGCCGTAATCCGCGGCGGCCAGCACCGCCATGACCAAGCCGATGCGCAGGAAGATGCGGAGCGTCGCCTGCGCGAAGAAGTTGGCGATGTGCGCCAGGCTGACCGAATGCTCGAAGATCGGGTCGTAGAGGATGTTCCGAATCTCCGTGTAGGACAGCAGCGTGATGGTGACGAACTTGAGCAAGGCCAGGGCCGTCGGCGCGGCTTGGCGCATGGAGAAAAGCCGCTGGGCGCCTTCGACCGGGTTAAGCCGTGCCCAATCGACCCGCAGCGCCTCGGAGGCGGTGGTGAAGCGGTTCTGGATGACTCCGGCCAGGAGGCCGGCGAGCATCGTCCCGAACACGATCGGGCCGGCGCACCGCGCCACGAACAACATGCCGGTGACGGCCTGACCTTGAATGGTGACGCCGCTCACTGGGGTGTCGTGAAGATGCCCGAGCGTGGTGTGAAGGGTCGCCAGCATCTGGAGCCAGATTTCGTGTCCGGCGAAGGAGAACGCCGCCAGACCGCCCATGAGCACGAACACCGTCTGCACTTCAGCGCTGCGCGCGAGTTGCCCTTTCTTCTGCGCCTCTTCCAGCCGACGTGGTGTCGGTTGTTCGGTTTTCTCGCCGGCCTGCTCGCTCATGGGATTTTAGATTGGAAATCTCGAATCTCAGATTCGGCTAGCCGCCCATCAACTGCGCCACCCGCAGCAGGTCCTCCGGCAGCCGGCGGAGGTAGTTGCTGATGTGCTGGGCCATCATCTGGATCGTCAGCCCGAAGACCGCCAGCCCGGCCAGCGTGCGGAAGGCGAAGCTCTCGCTGAAGACGTTCATCTGCGGCACCGCGCGACTGAGCACGCCGAACACCAGCGTGATGACAAAGGACACCGCGATGAGCGGCGCCGCGATGTAGAGCGCCGAAGCCCAGATGCCCTGGGAATAGCCGACGACCGCGGTCAGCAGGCCAGGGCGCAGACTCGCCCCGCCAATGGGCAGCACGTCGTAGCTCCGGTGAAAGGCCGCGATCAGCCAGTGATGCAGGTCCAGCGTGAGCAGCAAGATGGCCGCGAGGTAGAAGAAAATCATGCCCGGTGCCTGCGACTGCATCCCGGCGGCGGGGTTGAACGAGATCGACAGGTTCAGGCCCATTTCCGTGGCCACCAGCGCCCCGGCCAGATCGACCGCATAGAACACCATTCTGGTCACGAATCCCAGCGTCAACCCGACGCCCACTTCCTTGGCGATCAGGCCGATCAACAAGGGCCAGTTCAGGTCTTGGAGCGCCAGTGCCGGCAGTCCTGGACTGATCATGAAAGCCACCATGGCCGCCAGCCCGACGCGCAGCCGCACCGGAATATTCGCCGCCGAGAATATCGGCAGCATCAGGAGGAAGCCTCCCGTGCGGATGAACACGAACACCCAGTTGTGGAGGTCGAAGGGCATGGCTGAGTTTCGAGTTTGGAGTTTCGAGTTTCGGGTTCCGAGGTTGGAAGGCCGCACAACGCGGAACCCGGAACTCGAAACTCGAAACGTTTACATCGCCATTTGCGGCATCTTCTCGATGACCGCGGTGGCGAACTCGACCAGTGAGCGCACCACCCACGGCAGCAACAGCAACAACGCCGCGATGACTCCCAGCGCCTTGGGCACGAACGTCAGCGTCTGCTCGTTGATGGTCGTCACGGCTTGAAAGAGACTGACGGCCAGGCCGATCGCCATCGCCACCGCCAGGAAGGGCGTCGCCAGCGCGAGCGACTGGTACATCAGGCTCTTCAGCAGTTCGATGGCGAATTCAGGATTCATGCGATTGCGGATTGCCGATTACCGATTGGAGCACACCATCGCCCGCGGCGTCGTGGCGTCCAACTTTGAACTTTGAACTTGGAACTTTGAACCAGTTCATCACATCCCAAAGCTCCGAATCAACGAGCGCACGACCAGTTCCCACCCATCGACCAGGACGAAGAGCAGGATTTTCAGCGGCAGCGAAAAGGTCATCGGCGGCATCATCATCATGCCCATGCTCATCAGGACCGTGGCCACGACCAGGTCGATCAGGATGAACGGCACAAAGAGCAGGAAGCCCATCTGGAACGCCGTCCGCAGTTCGCTGATGATGAAGCCGGGGATGACGACCTTGAGCGGCAGTTCTTCCGGCCTGGTGGGCTGGAGTTTCGCCATCGACGCGAACAATTCCACGTCTTTCGGCCGCGCTTGTTTGAGCATGAAGGCGCGGATGTGGACCGAGGCGCGATCCAGCGCCTCCACACTGGTGATCGCTTTCGCCTGATAGGGCGTCACGGCGTCGCGATTGATGTTGTCCCACACCGGCGCCATCACGAAGAACGTCATGAAGAGCGACAGCCCGATGATGATCTGGTTGCTCGGCGAGCCTTGCAGCGAGAGCGCGGTGCGGATGAACGACAACACGATCACGATGCGGGTGAAACACGTCATCAACAGCAGGATCGACGGCGCGAGGGTCAGCAGCGTGATGCTGAACAGAATCTTCAACCCCATGTCGAGGTCCTGAGGCTGGCTGCCGGCGTTGAAGTTGATGCTGAAGGGGACGAAGCCGGCCTCGACGTTCGTGCTCTGGGCGGAAGCTGGGTCCAGCCAGCAGAACAACAAGGCCAGCGTGAGGGCGAAGTAGTAAAAGACCGAGCGGCTGCGGCAGCGATTGGCGGTGCCGACGGTCAGGTTTGCGCCCGGAGAGTGGTGGGCTTCATCCTCCGTTTCGGCCCAGGTCACCGTCGCGCCCGGCGCGGCCAGTTGCGGCCCGCGATGGCGCAGCACGGTGCGGGTGTGGCGGCAGAGGGAGGCGAGTGTCGGCACGGCCGCCAGGCTGCCTCCGTTCAAGCCCAGTTGTTCGTGGAATCTCATCGGTGGGCCAGGAGTTGATGCAGCGTGGCGGCGAACGGGATGGGCACGATGGCGGCAGGCGAGGCTTCCGTCTTTTCCTCCGGTGTGCCGGCGGGAAGATGGCTGAGGAAGCTGACGCCCGCGGGCGAGGAGGAGAGCAGGAGCCGTTGGTCCTCGTAGGCCACGACGTAGAGCGCGTGCCGGTTTCCGAGCGGGCGGACTTCCATCACGTTGAGCTTGGGGGTGCGGCCTTTGTTCAGGGTGAGGCGCTGCCAGTTCTTGAAGAGCCACACGCCGCCGAAGAACACCGCCAGCACGAACGCCAGCGCGCCGGCCAGGCGCAGCAACGACGAGCCGACTTCCGGCAGCGCCGTCGGAGCGGGCGCCGTCACGGTCGCCGGGGCCGCCGCGGCAGTGCCGAGCAGGAGGAGGAAAAGGGTCAGGGAAGCGGCGGGCTTGGTCATGGTGGCGGCGGCGTTCACGCGGTGACGGTGTTGCCCATGATTTCCGTGATCTTGACGCCGAAGCGGTCCTCGATGACGACGACTTCGCCGCGGGCGACGAGTTTGCCGTTCACAAACAGATCCACCGGCGCTTCGGAAGATTTCTCGAGCTGCACGACGGAACCGGAATTGAGTTGCAGCACGTCGCGCATGGCCAACTGGCAACTGCCGAGTTCCACGGACAGATTCACGGGAACGTCGAGCAAGACATCGAGATTGGCGGGAGGTTCGGAAGGAGCGTTCATGCGGAAAGGTCAAGGTTTGATCGCGCCGGTGATTTGCACCGCCCATTGGGCGCCGCTGGTGCCGAGACGGCCGACAAATTTGGGCAGCTTCGCCAGCTTGAGCCGGACTTGGCCGGCACATTCCGGCGACAGGAGCAGCACGTCGCCCTGCTTGAGGTCCATCAGTTCGCGCGTGGTCAGTTGCAGCCCCTGCCACTCCGCGATGACCGGTATGGGGGCGTCGTCGAATTGGCGGTTCCAGCGGGGCTTGGCGTTGGCCGAGACGGGTTCCTTCTCCGCCGTGCCCAGGGCACCGAGTTTGCGGATGATCGGGTCAAAGGTGGAGCAGGGGAGCGCGATTTGGAGGTAGTCCACGAAATCACCCACGCCGGTTTCGACCGCGAGCACAAGCATCGAGGCGTCGGCGGGCGAGGTGTTAAGGAAGCGCGCCGTGTTCTCGTAACCGAGCGCGAGCGGCCGCAACTCCTGCACGTCGCGCCAGGGGGCGGCCCATTCGGCCAGGATGTTCTGGATGATCTGATCGAGGAGCGTGATCTCCAGTTCCGTCAGTTCGCCGGGATTGGCCGGAGGGCGGCCCGGTCCGCCAAGCAGACGGTCCACGATCAGCAAGCCCAGACCCGGCGGCACTTCGAGCAGGCAGACGCCTTTGAGGGGATCGGCGCGGAAGAGGGTCAAGTGCGTCGGGCTGCGATAGCTTTCGATGAGTTTCTGGTAGCTCATCGTCTGCAGGCGCACGATTTTCATCTGGAACTCGAGCCGCAGTTGAATGGAAAAGCGCCCGGCCAGCGCCCGCACGAATTGCTCGTGGCGCAGGCGGATACGGCGCATCTCGCTCGGCGCCAGAATGGAACTGTGGCGGCCGTCGAACGACTGAATGTCTCCCTGGCGATGCTTCTGGTTGCGGCCGCGGCCGGTGATGACCGTGACCACCGCATCCAAGTCTGGCGCTCCGCCCATCCCGCCGGCGAAGCCCGAGGCGGACGACGGGAATCCCGCCGAACTGGGCGCGGCGGGCGCCGGATTGGGGCTGGAGGCTTCGGAGGGCATGGCCGGGTTACTGGATGGCGAACTCCGTGATGAAGATTTCCTGCACCGTGTTTTCGCCCAGGACGCCGTTGAACGCGGAGAGCAGCTCGCTGCGGATGAGGTTGCGCACGGCGGGCTTTTCCAGGTCGTTGATCGTCTTGGTCGCCAGCGTGCCGCAGGCGAGGTCGCGCAGTTGTGGCTCGTGCTGTTCCACCTTGCTCTTGAAGTCGGGACTGTCTCCCGCCAGCGTGAAGCTCGTCAGCAGGTAACGGGAACCCATCGTGCCGGACACGTTCACCAGCACCTTGGTCATGTTGATCATCTCTTTGGCCGCTTTCGCATGGACGCCGCCTTTGCCGCTCTTCTTGTCGTCGCCGTGCTTGGACGTCTCGGCGGCCTTGACCGGGGCGATGCCGAGGCCCTTCTGCAATTGCGGCACCAGCACGAACGCGGTGATGGCGTAGGCCAGGGCGGGCATCGTCACGAGCGTGATGATGAGCGGCAGCCAGGCTTTGAAGCCGCCGCCGGAGCCGGCGTCGCTGCTGGCCGCGCCGTTGGCCGGAGCGGGGCCGGTTTTCGTCGCCTTGTCGCCTTCGGTCTTGGTGGGGGTATTGACGCGGTCGGCTACCATGATGAATCAGCGTTTGAGGTTCACGAGTTCCTGAAGAAACTCGTCGCTCGTGGTCACGATGCGGGCGCTCGCCTGGAACGCGCGCTGGGTGGTGATGAGCGACGACATTTCGCCGGCCAGATCGACGTTGGACATTTCGAGTGAGCCGGCCTCGATGTGGCCGAGGCCGTTCGTCTTCGGCGCTTCGAGCTTGGATAGCGCGCCGGCGGCAGCAAAGCCGGACAGCAAGTTGTTGCCTTCCTTCATCAAGTTCTCCGGAGCGGTGAAGCTCTGCAGCAGCACCTGGCCGCGGACGAACTCCGTGCCGTCGCTCATGCGGACCTTAATCTTGCCGTCGGAGCCGATGCTAAAAGAGGTCATCTTAGCGTCCGCGGCCGTCGTGGCGGGAGCGCCGCTGCCGTCGATCTTCAAATCCTCGGCGGCACTGCCGCCGTTGTTCAGCCCTTGCACCCTCATGCCGAAGTTGGTGATGAGGTAGCCTTCGTCGTTCAAGCGGAACTCGCCGGCACGCGTGGCGAACGATTCGCCGCTGCCGGTGTCGCGCACCACAAAGAAGCCTTGGCCTTGCACCGCCAGGTCGGTGCCGACGCTGGTCTTGTTGATGGCGCCCTGCGTGAACTGGCTGCGGATGGCCGCCGTGCCTACGCCGGTGCCGATTTGCAGGCCGCCGCTGGCCGAGTCCAGGGTGCGGCTGAAGGTGTCCTCAAAGTCCATCCGGGCGGACTTGAAGCCGGTGGTGCCGACGTTGGCGATGTTGTTGCCGATGACGTCGAGGCGTTGCTGGAACTGTTGCAGTCCGCTGACGCCGGTTTGGAGAGAGCCAAGCATGATGGAGGGAGGTTAAGGTTGGGTGGCGGGCGCGGGGGTCGTGATGGTGACCACCTGCCCCAGTTTGAACGACTGGCCGTTCACGATCAGTTTTGGCGTCCCTTCCTCGATCTGCACCGCACTCACGGTGCCGTGCGCGGTGGTTCCGTCGTCGAGTTGCAGGTCCACGGCGCGCCCGATCAGCGTGTTGGCTTGCTGCAACTCCTGGTCGCTGCGCAAGGCGGCCAGTTCGGTCTGGAAAGCCTTGTTCGATTCCAGCGAACTCATCTGCACCATCTGCGCCAGAAAATCGGCGTCCTTCACCGGATTCAGCGGGTCTTGTGTCGTCATCTGGGCCACGAGCAGCTTGAGAAAATCCTTTTGTTCGAGCGCCTTGGTTGGCGTGCGCGCGCCGCTGCTGTCGGTGCCGTAGAGCCAAGCCGAAGTGGCGTAGGTGCTGGAAATACCGGAAGTGGCGTCAGGCATAAAGTTCAAGGCCCCGGCGCGCCAACGTGGGGCGGATCGCTTCGCGCAGGGATTTCAGTGGGTGGGCGTTGGCAGCGGGGGCCAGCTCGGCGGGTTCGCGCGACGGCGAGTGTCCGCGTCGGGAAAACGCGCTGGTGTCTGCGCCGGCGCCTTGCGCATTCGCCTCCTGGGCCAGCGAAGCCAAGCGGACGCCTTGGCGGCCCAGGCGTTCCTGCAGTTCGGACCATTGGGCGCTCAGGCCGGAGTAATCGCCGCGCTGCATCTCGGCGCGCGCTTCGAGCTGACCGTCCCCGCGCACCCGCAGTTCCAGCAGCAACTCCGTTCGGGAATCAGGCCGGATCGAAACCGAGAGCGTGTCCGCGCCAAGTTGGAGCAGGCGGACGGCGTGGTCGGAAACCATCTCGAAGGTGTGCTCCGCCGTGCGAACGGCGGTGGCGGCCAGAGCCGGCGCGGCGGTGGAAGCCTCGCCGTGGCTGGGCGGTGTCGAAGTGGCAAAGGCGTTGGCGATTCCAGCGGAGAAGTCGAGCGCGTGTGCCGTCGGCTGGGTTTCGCGGGCCAGCTTGCCGGCGACGCGGCTGTCGGCAGAATACTCCTCCGAAGGCAAAAACTGCTCGTTGCCTCCGGCAGAGTCGTTCATTTTTTCCGCTGCAATCATCGCTGTGACGGTCTTAGCAACGGATGTGCCAGCGGAGTTCTCCCGCTCCGGGCCGGCGGAGGAAGGGCCGCTGGCGGTGGCTCTGGTTGCTTCTGCGTCCGGGTGGAGCGGTTCCTCGGTGAGATCAGCCGTTGGCGTTTCGGTTGGAAGAGCGTCCGGATGGTTTGGCTCCAACGCCACGCCGGCTGCGTCGCCAGACTCCGGGCCAGCTTCCCAACCGTCGCCGCCGCCGTGAGGAGGCTTTGACTTCAAATCGGCAATCGGCAATCGGCAATCGGCTTCGGTTGGAAGAGCGTCCGAATGGTTTGGCTCCAGCGCCACGCCGGCTGACTCGCCAGACTCCGGACCAGCTTCCCAACCGTCGCCGCCGCCGGGAGGAGGCTCTGCCTTCCAATCTGCAATCTGCAATCTGCAATCTGCAATGGCCTGGCCCTCTGCGGCCCTGTCTTCTCCGAAGGCGCCGCGCGGCGTTGCGGCGGGTGGCGGGGCAGGGGACAGGGCGACGGGAAGACCAGCCGCTTGAGCGAGGACCGCCGCGTGGTCCTCGGCGCGGGGCGCGTCCTGGCAAGAACCGGTGTCGCGGTTGCGGTGCGGATTCGCGGGCGTCAGGCTGGACGAGGCCAAGCCGTCGGCCGTCTCGCCCAAGGTCTGGGCCATGATGGTCGCAAAGGGATTGGAGGAGTCGCCGCACTTGCTGGAGGCGCTTGGCGAAAGGGTCGGGCTGCGGAAGGCGATGGGCCGTTCCGCGATGACACGGTCAGTCGTTTTCATGGGAGGCGATTTCAAAGCCCTCAATGGCGTGGCGGCATCTCGGCAGAGCGCCGCCGGCTTTCTGATTTCGCGCAACAACGGCGGCGCTCTGCCGAGACACCACGCGTCGTAGCGCAGGCTTTCCAGCCTGCCGTAGCGCCGACTTTCCAGTCGGCGAGGCCGGCGAAGTTCCAAGACGCTCCGCAAGGGTCCAAGGCCGGTTCCATTCGAGCGCGTCGCCGGTTGGAAAACCGGCGAAACGGCAGGTTGAAAACCTTGTCATTACCCACATCTTTTTTCTGCTTTCGTGAGGACATCTGATCGTTCAAGTCATTGTACTTATGGTTGTTATGGCTGGACCTTGAATCCAGCCTGTCGGCGAACGCTCTCCAGCGAATTCGTTCCGAGCCTCACCGGCCCAATTCCAGGCGGACCACCAGTGACTGGATGGCGGCTTTCGGCCATTTCCAGAGCATTTTCGGGGTATCGAGCAGATTCGCTCAT
>JACRJZ010000098.1 GCA_016219875.1 Verrucomicrobiota bacterium
GGGGCCGCTTACCGGATAGCCCACCAGCAGTTTGTTGCGACTGCTCAAGAGCCACGCGCTGGTTTCCGGGCCTGACAACAGGTAGCCGCCCGAACCGCCGCGGCCCGCCGGCGCGTCGAAGTAAAGCACGGCCACGTCCTGCTGCCGGGACGCGGCGGTGGAAACGCCGACTTGGCCGCCCGCCGCCAGGTGATTGCTCCGCACCGTGACGTAAGTGCCGAAGAGCAACACGCCGCGCGGCGACACCGGCTTCGGCTCGAATTCGCCCGCGTGACGCTGGAAAAACCAGCGGAGGTTGGGCGCCAGTTGTCCCCGCGCCTCGTCCCAGACCACGTGTGCCGCCGTCAGCACCACGCGGTCTTTCACCACCACGCCGCTGCCGCTGCCCAGGTCGCTCACGATCTGTCCGTTCCAGCCGAAAGGCAGATGGTCGCTCCCGTTGAGTACGCTCACAAGGTTGGCGTAGGTGCGCAGTTGCCGCGGCGTCTCGACGGTGCCGCTGCCCTGCCACGTCTCCGCCAGCGTGTAGCGCAGGGTGACGATCCGCTCTTGGCCCTCTACCACCAGTACGCCCACGGGCGAGGGCGTCACCCAGCCCGGCACGGTCGAACCGACGACCACGTAGGCGCCCGGCGTGAGATTCGTCGTGGCGCCACTCGGCAGGACCGCCGGTTCTCCCGCCAGGCTCCACATCGCGCCGAGGGCTTCCGGCGGTTCGATGACGACGCTCAATGCTCCCAACACCGGTTGGCCGAACAGGACGTAGGCGTTGGTGCGATGGAGCAGCGTGTTCTCCAGCACGGCAAAGCTGTTTTCCGGCGGCGGCCAGTAGCCGGAGAGCGGCTTGTAGGCGACGTCGTATTGGCCCGCGATCAGGCCGGCCGCCACGCCGTCGCTGGGCCGCCACGTGGACTCCCACGGAAACCGCCAGCCGCCGTAAGCGGGGTCCAGCGTGAGTTGCAGCCGGCTGTTTGGATTCACCGTCTGCGGGAGGAAGTAGGCCAGGCTCGACTGGTCGGCCTGGGCGTCGTCGTCCAGGATCACCACCGACGCCGAGGTGAACGGCGCCGACGCCCCCGGCAAGGTCAACTGCACCGCAAACGCGCGCGCGCCGTCCAACTCGTTGTTGTCCACGAGCGGCACGGTGATGCCGAGGAGGGTGAGGCCATTGGTGAACCGCAGCGTCCCGCCGACCGGCAAGTAGTCGGGCCGCGCGGCGCTGGCGCTGCCGTTGGCCGTGGCGAAGTTCACCACCTCCGGCCCGCCCGGCTCGCGCTCCACCACCAGCGTCACCGAGCCGGCGCCCTCGTTCGTGGTGAAGGCGAGTTGCGTGAAGTGAAAGCCTTGGCCCGTGAAGCCCGGCGGCAACACCGTGATCGTGACCGGCGGAGAAACGCTCGTGGCGCCGAGATCATCCATCGCCTCCGCCGTCAGCGTGTAGGTGCCCGCCGGCACATTGCTCCACACCAAGCTGAACGGCGCGTTGCTGCTCACGCCGATCAGGTTGGTGCCGCCGTGCAGGAAGCGCACTTGGACGACCGCACCACCATTGTCCGAGACGAACACCGTCAGTGGCAGATTCGTGGGGACGAACACCACGCTGCCGTTCGTCGGCTGCACGAGGAAGACGACCGGCGGCGGATTGCTCACCGTGATGGCCACCACGGACGACGTGGCCGCCGCGCCCTGATTATCCACCGCGCGGGCTGTCAGCGCATAGTTGCCGGGCGGTACGTTGGTCCAGGTGAACGCGTACGGTGCCAATATCACTGACGCCAGCCACAGGCCGTCCCGGTAAAACTCCACGCGCGACACCGCGCCGTCGGAATCGCTGGCGCTGGCGGCGAGTTGGATCGTCGCGGGGGCGGTGAAGAGCGCGTCCGCCGACGGCGCCGTCAGCGCCACACTTGGCGGCGCATTCGACGGCGGTGCCGTGAGCGCGAACCGCGCGGTAATGACTTTGTTCGTGTTCATCGTCACCGGGAGGGGATTCTGTGATCCGCTGGCATCGCCTTCCCAGCCTTGGAAGAACCAACCGGCGTCCGGCACCGCCGTCAACACCACGCTCTGGCCGTTGCTGTAGAAGTTCTGGTAGGGAGAACAATTCAGATCGCCGCTTCCGTTCACCAACCCAGTCAACCGAAACCGCTGCGGCGGCAGAGCGCCGAAGGTGGCGGTGAAGAGCGGTGCCGCGTTTGTGACCACGAACTTGAGCGGGCTGACGTTGTTGCTGCCCAGCGGGCCGGTCCAGTAACGGAAGAAGCTTGTTCCCAGTGCCGACGCCATCAGCCGGACCGTGCTGCCGTAGGGGTACACCGTCTGCGGCAGGTCGATCGCCACGGTGCCGTTGCCATTGGTCGCCGTGAAAACGGGCGTGCCGAAAACGGCGCGCACGGTCTTGGCGCTATCCATCGTCACGTCGAGCGCAGGGTTGGTGTCGCCCACGTCTCCGAGCCAGTGGAGGAAGGACCAGTTGGTGTCCGGTGTGGCCGTGAGGCGGACGACGGTATTGCTGAGGTAAGGGCTGTTCGTGGAACTGAGGCTCACGGTCCCGCCGCCTTCAGACCAGGCCGTCAGCGGATACGTGGGCCAGATTTCGATCGTGACGGGATCGCATTCAGGCGACTGGTCGAAATCCGCGCTGTAGGCCAGCGAGCGGAGGGTCAGATTGGAAGTGACCTGGATCGGGCCGGCGTACTCAAGCGTCGGTTCGGAGTCGTCGGTGGAGTAGTAGATGGTGCCACCTTCAAAGCTGGACTGCAGGGTCAACTCCAGCAGCGTGCCTTGCGGAAAGGTGTAGCGATTGGACACGGCGAGGGTGTTGTTGAGGAACACCACCGGCGTGCCGACGGGGACTTCGGTGACACTCAGTTTGACGATCCAGAAATCGTTGCTGCCGTAATTCAGGCTGGTCTTGTTACCGCCTGGGGGAGACGCAGATGTACCGGCCAAGACAACGCCCCCGTCGGGGGTTTCTTGTACAGCAGAGAGTTCGTCAACACCACTCCCGCCGAAGGAATAGTCCCATAGCTTGTTGCCGGCCCCGTCCAGCCGGACCAGCCAAAAGTCACTGGAACCCTTGTTGGGGCTGGTCTTGTTGCCATCGACGCCGGACCATGAGGAACCGCCGAGCAGGATGCCTCCATCGCGGGTGGTCTCGACGGCCTGGAGAGTGTCCACGCTGCTGCCGCCAAAAGTATGTTCCCAGCATTTGCTCCCGCTGGCATCCACCACCACCACCCAAAAATCATTGCTTCCGTAATTCGGACTGGTCTTGTTGCCGTCTGCGCCAGACCACGAATCGCCCCCCAGCACCAGGCCGCCGTCATTCATCAACGCCACCCCATGGAGTTCGTCCGCAGCCGTGCCTCCAAACGAGCGGTCCCAAAGCCGCTGGGTGGCGGCATCCGTTCGTACCACCCAGTAATCCCACGATCCCCAATTGAGCGCGGTCTTGTTGCCGGTGGCTCCTGATGAGGAGAAGCCGGCCAGCACCAAGCCGCCGTCGGGCAACTGCTGCAAATCTTGCAGGGAATCGTCAAAGCTGCCGCCGAAGGAGCGATCCCAGATCTGGTTGCCCTGGTCGTCGAGGCGCACAACCCAATAGTCCGATTCGCCGTAGGCGGCATCGGTCCTTGTCCCACCGCCGTCGCCATAGAAAGCCTGCCCGCCTACGATGGAGCCGCCATCCGCCGTCTGTCCTATGACAAACGCCAGGTCTTGGCTGTAGGAACCGTACACCTGGCTCCACAGGAGGTTCCCCTCCGCGTCCAGTCGTGACACGTAATAGTCGTATGATCCGTAGCTCGGAGAAGCCACAGTGTATCCGCAGAAAGTGCATCCGCCATTCGCCGTTTCTTCGAGGTCCGTCAGGAAGTTCTCGCTACTGTTTCCGAAGCTTCGATCCCAAAGCCGGTTTCCATTCGCGTCCAGCCGGACAACCCAAAAATCTCCACCGCCCAGAGCAGGGCTGGTTTTGTTGCCATCAGCGCCGGAAGCCGAATAGCCACCGAGGATAAAGCCCCCGTCCGACGTTCGCAGAACGCTGGTCAGGGAATCGTCACCAGTCCCCCCGTACGATTTGTCCCATTGCTGGTGAACCCACTGCTCCAGCGGCACGGTGTTGGTGAAGATGGCGGTGTAGGCGTTGGTGAGGCCGATGGTGATCAGGCGAGGGTTGTTGGTGACGCCATCGGACCACCTCTGGAACGAATACCAACGGCCGGGCGTGGCGGTGAGGGTGACGAGTTGGCCGATGTCATAGACTGCGAGATCGGGTGATTTCCCCACGCCGCCCCGGCCCACCACGGAAAACATCAGCGGCTGGGCCAGGGTCAGGCTGGCCACCACGCTGGTGACCGCGCCAACTGAGTTGCTGACCACCACACTGTAAGTCCCGGCCTCTTGCACCACGACGCTGCGCAAGCTCAAGCTCGCGTTTGTTGCGCCAGCCAGCCGGTTCGTGTCATTGAAAAACCACTGGTACCGCATCGGCAGGGAGCCAATCGCAGCGGCCTGGAGCACGACGGGGGCACCCGGATAAACCGTCCGGCGCATGGCGAGGCGCGGGATGGATGGGCGCACCGGTCCGACAACTCCGAGACTGTGATAACCGCCAGCAGCGATCGCCGCCACGCTGGGCAGCCCTGCTGGCGGCGTCGTCTGGCCGTTCCCATACGAGCCGCTGCCGACGACGGTGCAGTCCGCCTTCAGAAACAGATTGTGGGTCCAAAGTGAGTCAACGCCGATCACATTGCTGAGGCCGGGCGGAATGCCACGGGCCGCATCGACATAAGAGTAAGGAGGTCCCCAAGACACCGCCGTTCCGTCGGACCTCAAAGCCAGCCCATGATTACAGCCGGCTGCCACCGCGACGGCGTTGGTCAAGTCCGCAGGCACACCGAGCGCGCCCCAGATGGGATCGCCCCAGGCCACGACCGAGCCATTCTCTCTCAAGGCCAGATTGTGGTAGCCGCCAACGGCGATGCCCATCACATTCCGCAGACCCGTCGGCGGGTCTTCCGCGGCTGGATTGTAGGAAAGGCCCCACATCGTCACGGTGCCATCGGCCTTCAAGGCCATGCTTCGCGAGCCGCCGGCGGCAATAGCCACGACGTTGATCAAGCTGGCGGGCACCGGACCGGCCGCGTCTGCTGGCCAGGTGGCCACCGTGCCATCGCTTTTCAGGGCGACGCTGAAGTAAGCCCCGCAGGCGATCGCGACCACACTGCTCAAACCCGGTGGTACGATGGTTAGCCCCGCCCCTACCGTCGTGTCATCACCCCAAGCCACCACGGTACCGTCGTCCCGCAACGCCAGACTGTGATGCAGGCCCGCTTCCACCATGACGGCGTTGGTCAGATCGGCTGGGACATTGCATTGTCCGTACTCGTTTGCTCCCCACGCCGCCACGTTCACCGCCGAGAGGATGGCGTTGGAGCTCGTCGCGGTGCCGAGTGCGTTGCTGACCACGACGGCGTACGAGCCAACGCTCATTTGAGAAACGTTACTCAATGGCAGCGTCGCGTTGGTGGCTCCGGGAATCGCCACGTCGTTGAAGCGCCATTGGTAGAACAGCGGCTGGCTGCCGGTGGAGCCGACGGTGAAGGTGGCCGTGGCACCCAACGGCGCTGCCTGGTTCTGCGGTTGCTGGAGGACGCTGGGGTAGGCTCCCGGCACACCGGGGCTGGTGGTGATGGCGTAGCTGTTCTCATTGCCGGCACTGACCGCCACCACGCTGGAAAGCCCCGCGGGAACATTCGTGGGAGCGGCGGCCTGCCCCCAGGAGAATACCGTGCCGTCCGGTCGAAGCGCCAAGCCGTGGATCCAAAGCGACAACGCCGAACAACCTTGCAGCAGCGCCGGACTCACGCTGGCCGTCCCGTAGCCTGCGTCGCCCCAGAGCGCCACTGAGCCGTCGGCCTGCCTGGCCACCGCGATGAACGCTCCCGAAGCCACGGCGGTCACGTTGGTCAATCCGGCGGGGACGTTGGTTTCTCCGGACTGCCCCTTGCCCCAAACGACCACGGTGCCGTCGCTCTTGAGCACGGTGTTGAAGCAGTATCCAGCAGAGATCGCCACCACGTTGGATAGACCCGGCGGCGGCACCGTTTCTCCAAAACCGTCCTGCCCCCAGCCCACGACTGTCCCATCGTCTTTCAGGGCCAAGCCGTGGAGGTGTCCGGCGGCGATGGCAACCGCGTTGCTCAAATCTGGCGGCACATTGATTTCGCTGGGGTAGCCGCTGACGCCGCCGCCGTAGCCCCAGGCCACTACCGTTCCATCCTGCTGCAAGGCCACGCTGAGTTGATGGCCGGCGTCAACCGCCACGACATTCGAGAGGCCCGGCGGCACGTTGCATTGGTCGTAATTGTTGAAGCCCCAGGCCGTCACGGTGCCATCGCTGCGGAGCGCCACCGCGTGATCGCCTGAACTGCCGCTGATGGCGACGGCGTTGGTCAGGTCCAGAGGCACGTTGAGCACTCCGCCCTGGTTGTTGCCCCAAACCACCACGCGGCCGGCGACCGTGGGCCGCTCCGGCCTGGGCAGCCGCACCGAGAGCGTCGCCACCTGGCTCGTCACCGAACCGTGCGCATTGGTCACGATCACGGTGTAAGCGCCGGCATTCTGAAAGGCGCGAGTTTGAAGCTGGAGCACGGGGTCCGTTGCGCCGGGAATCGGCGAGTCGTTGAACCACCACTGGTAGCTCAAGGGGGCAAGGCCGTCGGCGGTGGTGGACAGGTGCAGAGTCGAGCCTGCCGCGATGGTCTGACTCAACGGGTGAACCAGGATGACTGGCCATTGCGGCACGGCGGAAGTGCAGGTGAGGCTGCCGGCGATCAGGGAAACGGTGGGCACCGGCTCGCCATCACAGTACGCGAGCAGGACGTTGGTCAACGTGAGCGGGATCAGGCCGTAGGGCGTGTTGGTGGACAGCGTGAGCGGCACGTAAGCCCAGACACCGCTTCCCAGGATGTCGTTCGTGGGCGAATGGATCACGACGCGGCGGACGCCGGGCTGGGGCTCGCCGGAGGTGATTTCGTGACCGGCCAGGGCGGGGCCGGGCGCGGCATCGTCGGCGGTGACGTTGGTGCTGCCGAGGACGAGATCAAATTGGGCGGCGATGAGGTTGGTGGCACCGGTGCAGAGCACGGGTGCGCGGGCCACACCACCAGGCTGGGCAAAGACGTGGCCCACGCGCAGTTCCACGGCGGCCCAGGCGGAGGGAACCACGAAACACACGAAACACACGAAAGCGGCACGGAGAAAGGGTCGAAGGGTTGAAGCGTTGAAGGGGTGAAGCGGGCCGTAGCAGCCGACGTGAGGAGGCTCTGAAGAAAATCCGAAATCCGAAATCCGAATTCCGAATTCAGAGTGAGCCTCCTCACGTCGGCTGCTACGAAGAATGGATGGGACGAGCCGCATAACTCTCACCGTGTCCAGGCGTGAATCTGGCAGACGCTGCCGGCGGGGATGATGACGGGGACGTTCGTGCTGGGCGGGTTGCCGGAGGCTTGAAGGATGACGGCGTCGAACGAACCGGAAGGGCCGTTCTCCGGCATGATGACGACGCGGATGGGCACGTCGTTGGTGAAGTTGCGGGCTTGCACGCGGACGGTTTGGCTGGTGGGAGCGCCGACCGCCAACTCAATGGTCACGGCGCTGTTCGTGCCTTCGGCGATGGGTTGGCCACCGACTTCGATAATGTCCAACGCAGGAATGACAGCGGGGAAGACGATCATGCGGGAGCCGCGGGAGGCGACACCAGCGAGATTGAGGCTGCGGTAGGCTTGGTTGTCATGGCAATCAATGCGGATGCGCCCGTTGCTGTTCTCGCGAGCGCAGTTCGACGAAACGTCCACCGCGCCAGTGCCCCCGACTACCGGCGCAACGAGACGGACGGCTCCTCCACTACCGCTTAGGTGCGGATATGATGTGCAATCCCATGTACCTCCCCTCGCCTGGACGGCCCCATTGATTGTGATCATCGTGCTGGCAGCAATCATGATCGCACCGCCACCACCAAGACTTCGCCATCCGTATCCCCATGGACTGCCGTTCCAAGGCGAGCTTCCAGATCCACCTATCAGAGGAACCAGCAACAGATTCCCGTAAATCCCGGCAAATCTACCCCAGGTAATGCCGCCAGCCGTCCCTCCGCCGGGACCATATCCATCGCCTCCTTGTTCGTGGCCGACGTACGGAGACCCCGGATGGCCACCATCAAACCCGCCTGGTCCTCCCTGTCGGTCGTTTGCCGATATATCGATCGTCCCATCGATCTTCACATTCTCCGTCGCCAGCAAATACACGGGGGTGTTCAGTGCATTTCTGTTGAACCGAAGTGTTGCCCCTTGCGCCACGGCTATCGTTGTGCAATGGAAGACCCCATCCGGCGGCAGCAGCAGCGTGGTGTCGTTGGTGATGTTCATCGGCCCGTAGGCGCCGGTGCTGCCGCAGTCGAAGGGCGCGGCGGCAAAGGCCGTGAAACCGAGCAAACTATGGAGCATCAGGAACGAGATGATTCGATTCGTTTTCATGGTGAGTTCCTTCATTCTCAAAATGGTTGGAGGATTTCCGGTTCGTGGTCGGGAGGGCCGATTTGGGTTGCCCTTTCAGGGCGAAACTCGATACGGGAATTGGCCCGAGGGCGTTGCCCTCGGCTACGATGGGGCCGGCCTTTCAGGCTGGTCTCCGACGTGTGGTCAGGCGAGGCGATGATTTGTGTCGTGATGTGAGGGCGAGTGCCGAGTGGGGCCATCGTAAGAAGCAGGCCAACGGCCTGTGCCATCGTAGGCGGGGGCAACGCCCCCGAACCAGACGCGTCGATAGCGTGTCGCCATGAAAGGGCATCCCAAAGGCGAGGCCGAGCGGAAAACCGTGCGGTGATGAAACGCAGTCCAACGGCCTCCGCCATCGGACCTCGGGGCAACGCCCCCAAACTCAATCCCACAAATACCGCTCGTCGTAGGGCGCGCCGTACTTTTTCAAGATGCGCAAGAGTTCGGCCTGGAACGATTCCTTCCGATGGTGTTCTTCCTGGCCAAGGACGTATTGTCGCACGGCCTCGAAGTGAGAGGGGCTGACGCTGAACAGCCCGTAACCATCCTGCCAGTGAAAGTCCGCCAGTTCGGGTCCGAGTGTTTTCACGAATTTCGAGGAGTCTTTCTTGAGCACTTCCAGCACTTTCATGGGCGCGTGCTTCTTGGTGAGGTGGCAGAGGACATGGATGTGGTCCGCCACGCCGCCCACGGTGATAGAGTGGCATTCGAGGTTCTGGAGGATGCGGGAAAGGTAGGCCCACACGCGCGGGCGAATCTCCGGCGTCAAGAAGGGGCGGCGCTCCTTGGTGGAGAAAACAATGTGGACGCCCAGAATGTGGAGGGATTGGGGCATGGTCGGAGATGGGTTTCGGGATTGGGATTGCCCTTGCAGGGCGAGGGGCCTCAATGGACCGGTTGGTCCGAGGGCGTTGCCCTCGGTTACGATGGTCGTAGCCGATCAGGCTGGGCTCCGCCGCAAGGGCGGGGAGGGTAACGATTTCTGCCACGGTGAGAGACAGGATGCCGAACGGGGCCATCGTAAGAAGCAGGCCAACGGCCTGCGCCATCGTAGGCGGGGGCAACGCCCCCGAACCCAACGCCCCAATACCATCTCGCCCTGACGGGGCGGGCCAATCCAGGATTGCCCTTGCAGGGCGAAATACGACGGCGGCTTTGGTCCGAGGGCGTTGCTCTCGATTACGATGGGCACAGCCTTTCAGGCTGGCCGTGGGTGCCGCCAAGCCAAGCTGCGTCACGTTGGGGGGCGCGGCTTTCATGGCGTCGGGTTGACGACCTGCACCGGCGGACGGGCCAGCACGGGGCCGGGTGCGTTGGTGTCGGTGTCCTTGATCAAGGGGTGGATGACCATAACCGGAGGGCGAGCTAGAACTAGCGCAGAGTTCGTGTCCTCGCTCTGCAGAAGCGGATGGATGACCTGCACCGGAGGGCGAGCCAAGGTGATGGCTCCGACTTCCTCTCCTTCGGGCATGGCGGGGAAAATGACCTGAATTGGCGGGCGCGCCACCACAGGGCCGGGCGCGTTCGTGTCAGTGTCCTGGACCAACGGATGGATGACTTGCACCGGAGGGCGAGCGACAACGATGAGGTTCATCCGCGACTGGGCATTGAGCGGATCGGTGCCTTCCACGGCTTCCCAGCCGTCGAGGCCGCCGTCGTGGTCGGAGTCGGGATCGAACGGATTCGTCCCGCGCTGGATTTCCGCCGCGTTGTCGAGTTCGTCTTCGTCGAAATCGTCCTCGGCCTTGGCGTGGCGGGCGGCAATCATGTCTGCCAGAAGGCGGCGATCGGCATGAGTGACTTGCCCGTCCTGGTTCAGTTCGGCACGGGCCAGCCTATTCGCGGCGAGCGGGCGAACACCGCTGAGGTGGTGGACGAGGGCGACCAAGTCAAAGAGGTTCACCGGCCCGTCATCATTCACGTCGCCAAAACTGTTGGTGAGAACGAGCGCGCCGGCGCTGTTGGTCGTGGCAGGGGGAAGCGCATCCGCCCGAAAGACCCGAAGAGTCGCCACTTGGCTGGTGGCGGATCCGAAGCTGTCCGTGACCACGACGAAGTAACTCCCGGCATGGACCAGCGACGCGCCTTCGATGGCGAGCGAGGCATTCGTGGCGACAGGCAGCGGGGCCGCGTTGAACCACCACTGGTAGCTCGTAGGTTCCGCGCCTTGCGCCGTGACCGAGAGCACCGCATTCGATCCGAGCGTGACAGCCTGTGACACCGGCTGCGCGGTGATGACGGGCGCACCCGCGTGCAAACACGCGATCCGGGAGCGGGCCACGCCGTTCACGTTTGTGAACTCGCCGCCGATCAGCAGCCGGCCATCCGGTTGCACGGCGGTCGTCCAGAGCCGGGCGCTCAGCGCGGCATTCGGGAAGTTGGTGTCCAACGAGCCGTTGGGGCGGAGTCGGGCCAGGTGCTGGCGGAGCGCCGTGTTGTAGTTGGTGAAGTCGCCGCCGATGTAGAGGTAGCCGCTCGGGAGCACGGCCAGGCTTATCACGGTGGGGGTTCCCTCAAACCCGCCACCTTCGACACCCGCGCCAGGATCGAAGGCCGGATCGACAGTGCCGTCAGCATTGAGGAGGGCGATGCGATGGCGGTTGGTGCTGTTGATGGAGGTGAACTTGCCCGCCGCCAAATACTGCCCGCCGGGTCGCAGGAGGATTTGCTGCACCCATCGGTCCGCGCCGGGGTTCGTGAGGAAGGTGGTGTCGAGCGCCCCATTGGCCTGCAGGCGCGCCATCCGTCCGCAAGCCGTGCCATCATAGTGGGTGAAATCGCCAGCGATCATCAGCTTGCCGTCCGGCTGCACCGCCACACAAGTGACCCAATGGTCCGCGCCCGCACCGACGTTGAAGTTGGTGTCCAGCGAGCCGTCGCCGTGCAACCGCGCCAAGCAGGGTCTCGGAACGCCGTTGCAGTTCGTAAAATTTCCTCCGATCACCACTTTGCCATCGCTTTGGATGGCCATCCCGTAAACGAACGTGCCGAACGCGTCGCCCCGCTCCACGCCGGGAGTGGGAGTAAAGCTCGAGTCCAACGAACCGTTTGCGTTCAGCCGCGCGAGGCCTTTCCGCGGTGTCCCGTCAAAGGCCGAGAACGCCCCGCCGATGAGAATCTTCCCGTCGGCCTGAAGCGACGCGCAGTAAACCCGCGGATCCACGCCCCCCTCGACGCCCGTGCCGGGATTGAACGCCGCATCTACGCTGCCGTCCGCATTCAGGCGCACGATGCCGTTCCGCGCCGTGCCGTTGAAGGTGGTGAACCAGCCGCCCACGATGATCTTGCCGTCGGGCTGGACCACGATGGACTGGACGGTCGCATCCACGCCACTGCCCGGATCAAAAGACAAGTCCACCAAGCCGGGAGAGGAGGATTGTGCGAACGCGGCAGCCATGGCCCAGAGCAACAGGGCCAGGCACAGGCCGTGAGGGCGCCTCGGCCGTCGCCCGGTCACGTCAACCCTGAAGACCTGATTGGGCAAGGCGGCACCTTCTTGTGACTGCGCGCAAACATCGGCATCGGTCAGGGTCATGGCTGGGCTAACTTGCCCGCAGGCTAGGAGGCGGTTTCAGGGCAGGCAAGCCGAAACTCACGGGCGGGCGCGGCGGCCACAGTTGCTCTAAAGTCGGCACCCCCACGGTGGGGAACAAGGCCTTCCCCTCACCCCAACCCTCCCGTCCGACGGGAGAGGGGGAGATCATCGGACGCGGGGTCACGAAACTGGCTCCAGATTTCAGCCGGCGCCGGTTGTGCCCTCCCTCTCCCATCGGATGGAAGAGGGCCGGGGTGAGGGCCCGAAGGCCAACCAGCCGTCCCGCTCGCCGAGTTTAGAGCAGCCCTGCGCGGCAGCGCACGGTGGCAGCCCGCCCTTTCAGTTCCTGGCGAGGCACCTTGTGCCGGTCGCTACCGGGGAAGCAGACGTTGCGGAAACGTCAACGGCCGGGGGCGCGGCGAGCGAGGTCGATTCCGCCGCTCACTCGAGCCTCTTTCAAACGGTAGCAGCCGACGTGAGGAGGCTCTGTTTCCCTTGAAGTTTGAGCCTCCTCACGTCGGCTGCCACCGAGTTTTGAAATTGCCTCACTCTCCAATGATCTTCACGAGGACGCGTTTGCGGCGGTTGCCGTCGAACTCGCCATAGAAAATCTGTTCCCAGGGGCCGAAGTCCAGTCGGCCCTTGGTGATCGCGACCACCACTTCGCGGCCCATGACCTGGCGTTTCATGTGTGCGTCGGCGTTGTCTTCGCCGGTGCGGTTGTGGTGGTAGAAACTGACCGGCTCGTGCGGCGCGAGTTTCTCCAGCCAGACTTCGTAGTCGTGCAACAGCCCGCTCTCCGCGTCGTTGATGAAGACGGAGGCGGTAATGTGCATGGCGTTGACCAAACAAAGCCCCTCTTGAACGCCGCTCTTTTGGACCAGCTTGGCGACGGTGTCGGTAATGTTCACGAAGCCGCGACGGCTCGGCACTTCAAACCACAGGTGCTCGGTAAGACTTTTCATCGCGCCTGTATGCCACCGGGACGGAAGCCGAGGCAAGCTCAAGAACCGGCGGCAAACCTGCGGCATCAATTCCCCATGAGGCCACGAGGCGCCGTCACGATTTCCGGGCAGCGCCAATGCGGCGGAAGATGAATTCTGTCTCGGCCTTGACTGGCGTGCCGGCGATCTCCAACACAGGGTAGGCGAGGAGATTGATCGGCCCCGAGGCCGGGAGCGGATCCACCACCAAGTCGCGGCCCTGGCTCAGTTCGATCCGATTGGCCGGGTGATGGCCGAAGTAGTAGGTGGCCAGACTCGAATACTTGTCGGCTTCGCTGATGTCCACCGGCCACCACTTGCCGTCCGCCAGGAACTCGGCCCAGCAATGGTAGCCGTCAATCCGACCGTCGTTGCGCTCGGATGGAATCGCCGCGCCGATGGCCAAGCGCGCGGGGATGCCGATGGCCCGCGCCAGAGCGATGAAGTAGGCGTGGAAGTCCGAGCAGTTGCCGGTGCGCGCGTCGCAAGCGCGCGTGGCATCGCCCACGCCCCAGCCGGCGCCAAATTTCATGTAGCGCAGGCGGTCGATCACGTGGTCGTAGAGCGCCCGCGCCCGCGTCAAATCGGTCGTTCTGCCGCGAGAGGCTTCTTCGGCGAGGGTGCGGAAGTTCTCATCGGCGGGCACGAGGCGCTCCGGATTCAGGTATTTCTGCGTCATCGGCTCCTGGACCGCGTAGGCCGCCTTTTCCACGCGTTGGACGCGATACCTGATCTCGATGGTCCGCCCGCTCTCCGCCGGGCTGGCGGTCAGGAACAGCACGTTGTTGCCGTGCGCGTGATCTTCCAGTTCCCGCCATTGCACCGGCGCCTGGATGCCTTCCACTTGCACGGTCTGGAAGCGGTCCGACTGGGCGAGAGGGAGCCACATCCGCGCCGGGGCGGAAAGTTGCGGTAGTTTGACGCGGTAGATGAACTCGAACTCGTCCCGGCCGTTGATCACGCCCAGCAGGCGTTTGGAGGCCTTCTTCACAGGCACCCGGCGCCAGGTGCCGTTGCGCTTCTGCTCCCACGTGTAGCGCGGCTGGCCGTTGATTTTGTGGACGGTGGTTTCGGTGACGGTCATTGCGCCCGGATCGCCGGCCAGGAAGAAATCCACGTCATAGACTTCGCCATCGGTGCCGGCCAAGTCCACGCACGCGAAATGCCGGCGCGGGCCGAGATTGGCCAGATACTCCAAGTGGACTCGGACCAACTTGAGCTGGAGCTGCTTTTCGTCGAAGGCCAGCTTGAAGTAGCCGTTCCCGGCGCGGGTCTGCTCCTCGATGTGTTTCTCAATCCCCGCCTGAATGTCAGCGGTGACAACGTGGGGCGCGGGCGCGCTCACCGTTTCGCCGCTGGGCGGGGCCGCGGCCAACACCGGCAGCGCCGCGCCGAGAACGCAGGCCGCCGCGAAGACGCTTCGCGCTGTCACCGATGGATCACCTCGCACGGGGTCGTTGGGCGGGCACCCACCGCCCCCTATTTCGGATGCTCTGGATGCTCGGCCTTCTTGGGTGGCTCGGATTGGGCCGGATGGTCGGATTTGCTTGGATGCTCGTCCGAACTTCTGCAGGCGCTGAGGCCGAGCGAGGCGACCGCGGCAAGGAGCGCGAGCAGCGCCAGCTTCTGGTAGGTCTTTTTCACAGTTGATGCCTTTCTCTGAACTGCCGTATCGCACCGAATATGGTCGCTTAGGAAAACTTGTCAAAAGGAGTTTCCGGATGCCCGGTTCCGTGGGCGCAAGCCGCGAGGGTGAAGGGTGAAGGGGTGAAGGGTTAAAGAGGCTCCGGCATTGGGCTGAAGCCGTCGCATGAATCCTCTTCAACTCTTCAACTCTTCAACCTTTCACCCTTCAACTTGGTCATCTTGTTCCCGGAGGCTCACTCAACAGGGGACGGCCTGGCTCCGCTCAAGCGTAACCAGGCCGTTGGACTGGGGGGCGCCACGAGGCTACCGCCCCGCCGTCGTCAGTTCGTCGATCGCGCCCGTCAGGGCTTCCAACGCGAACGGCTTGGTCAGAAGCCGCACCGCCCCCAGGTTCTTGGCGATCCGCAAATACTGGTCCGCACAGATTCTCCCTCCGCCCGAAACGGCGATCACGGGCACTTTCGGATCGACCCGGCGCAGTTCCGAGATGGTGGTCAAGCCATCCATGTCCGGCATGAGCAAGTCAGTGATGACCAGGTCCGGCTTGACCTGGGGGAAGCAATTCAACGCCTCGGCTCCGCTGCCGGCGGCATGAACCTCGTGGCCGGCCCGCGTCAGCCCAACATGGGCGACGCGACGAAACGGGTCGCAGTCATCAATCAGTAGTATTTTCGCCATGAAACCTCCCCTTGGTGAAAGCGGGCCGGGCGGGCCGCCGTATCCTCCAGGAGGACAGCAGCGGCACTGGCCCTTGGCCGCACGTCCGTTGCTCGCGGGTCGCTCGGAACGCGTCCGGCTGGCAGCGCCACGCCACAGCCGCGCGCGGCCCCTGAAATCTGGGGTGCGCAGCTCACGGGTTGGCCAGCTTGCCACTGTCGCTTGTTGTCTTCACGTCAAACCATGCGGCGAACACTCGTTCGCCTTGCGTCGAGGTCGGTCCTTCGCCGCCCGCTTCGTTCTCTCTAGAAACCGTTCGCCGTCCACGACCGTTGCTCCTCCGCGAAGAACCGGCTTCGACGCAATCTTCCATCGGTGCGCCGAGGGGAGAACTGGAGAGCGAAAAACCCGCGTCCCACGAGGCCCCAAACCTGACGCTTCTGAGCGACACCGCGCGGAAAGGCCCTCACATGGCTGTCAGGGATGGCCCGACAACAATGGCAAGGCTGCATCAAGCTCCCGCCCGGCGCACCGGGTAGCGCAGACTTTCCAGTCTGCCGTATCGCCGACTTGCAGTCGGCAAGGCCGTAAACCTTCCAGCCGGCTGGCTTCTTCCAACGCTCGCCGGTTGGAAAACCGGCGCTACAGCAGACTCGAAAGTCTGCGCTACGAGTGCTCCCGAACCGAGCTTGAGGCAGCCTTGCAGCGGTGGCCTGGCTCCACCTCTGCATTTGCCTTTTCACGAGGCTCCCCTTTTAATCAGCCATGCCTGACGCATTGCCAACGTCCGCTCCCGCTGCGCCGCCGCCGGTTTCCAAAGGCCGGGTCTTCCTGCGGCGGCTGCTGAGCTTCGTGCTTCTCTGGAGCGTGGTGTTGGGCGCGATCTTTGCGGGGAAGAACCTGTTTTCTGAAGTCCTCTTCCTCGTGCTCATGCTCGCCATCGCGGGACTGGGATTGAAGGAGTTCTACGACCTGGTCCAGAAGCGCGGCTTGGGCTGTTTCACCGGCTGGGGGATTGTGGGCGGGCTGGTGCTCATGGTGAGCACGTTCGTTTTCCTCGAAGGCTGGGTCGTGCGCTACGACCAGCCCGCCAAAGCCAACGACTTCGAGACGGGCATTTTGATCCTGTTCGTGCTCGGCCTGTGCCTGCGGCAGTTCTTCTCCAAGACGACCGTCGGTTTGGTCGCCATGTCCACCACGCTCCTGGGACTCATGTATGTGCCGTGGCTGCTCAACTTCATCCAGAAACTCCATTTCTTTCCGGCAGTCAACGGCGCGGCAGTGGACGGGAACTTCTACATCCTTTACTTCATCCTCGTGACGAAGTTCAGCGACGTGGGTGCCTACGTCACCGGCACGCTCATCGGGCGGCACAAGATGATCCCGCGCATCAGTCCGGGAAAAACCTGGGAAGGCTTCGGCGGCGCTATCGTGGTTTCGACCGCGGCCAGCCTGCTCTTCGCGCACCTGGCCGGTTCGAGGCTCTACGGCATGAATCTGCTGCACGCTACGGCGCTCGGCGTCATCCTCAGCGTGGCCGCCGTCGTGGGCGACTTGATCGAGTCCATCTTCAAGCGCGAGGCCGGCGTGAAGGACTCGGGCAGTTGGTTCCCCGGCATCGGCGGGATGCTGGACTTGATGGACAGCTTGCTGTTCAATGCGCCGCTCATGTATCTCTACTTGAGACACGTTTTGACCAGATGAAGACGGGCCACGATCTCGGAGTGATGGAGTGTTGGAATGATGGAGCGTTGCCCTTTCGGCCGCGCTCAATGCTGGTACTCCATCACTCCATCGCTCCATCACTCCACCACTCCGTTTCCGCATGAAGCGCGTCGTCCTCCTCGGCAGCACCGGCTCCATCGGCACCAGTACGCTCAAGGTAGCGGAAGACCTGCCGGGCCAAATCCAGTTGGTGGGACTCGCGGCGGGCGGCAACGCCAAGTTGCTGCTGGAGCAGGCGCGGAAGTTCCGGCCCAAGGCCCTTTCCCTCAATGACCCGTCCAAGCTGGCCGAACTCAAATCCGCTTTGGGAGCCGCGACGGAGGTGCATTCTGGCACGGACGGCCTGTTGAAGCTTGCGACGATGCCGGAGGCGGACATCGTCCTCATCGCCATCGTGGGCACGGCAGGACTGCAGCCGGCGCTTGCGGCCATCCGCGCGGGCAAAGACATCGCCATCGCCTCCAAGGAAATCCTCGTCATGGCCGGCGAACTCGTCATGGGCGAAGCCCGGCGGCATGGCGTGAAAGTGCTGGCCGTCGATAGCGAGCACTCCGCCATCTTCCAATGCCTCGACGGCAAGCCCAGTTCGTCCGTGCGGCAACTATGGCTCACCGCCTCGGGCGGGCCGTTCCGCGACAAGGCCCATTGGCCTCTGGAGAAGTTTGCCGACATCACCGTCGAGCGCGCCCTCCAGCATCCGTCGTGGGTCATGGGGCGCAAGATCACCATCGACTCCGCCACGCTCTTCAACAAAGGGCTGGAGATGATCGAGGCCCGCTGGCTCTTCGACATCGAGATCCGCCGCGTCTCCGTGCTCGTCCATCCGCAAAGCGTGGTCCACTCGATGGTGGAGTTCGTCGATGGCTCGATCCTCGCGCAGCTCTCCACGCCGGACATGTGTCTGCCCATCCAGTACGCGCTCACCTATCCCGACCGCGTCGCCAGCCAGCGCGTGCAGACGGACTTCGCCAAGCTGGGCCGGCTCACCTTTGAAGAACCGGACACGGAACGTTTCCCGGCCATCCTGCTCGCGCGCCAAGCCGGGGACATCGGCGGCACGCTGCCCGCCGTGTTCAACGCCGCCAACGAAATCGCGGTCGAAGCCTTCGTGAACCACCGCATCAACTTCCCTGGCATCACGGAAATGGTCCGCCGGGTCATGGCTGACCACGAAGTCGTCGCGCATCCCACGTTGGAACAAATCCTCCAGGCCGACACCTGGGCACGCCGGGAAGCCGGTTCCGTGACGTGATGGAATTTTCCCCACGGTCGTAGCGGCGGCTCGGCAGAGCGCCGCCATTTTCTTTCTGCCTTTTGCCTTCTGCCTTTGAAGTGCGGCGCTATGCCGAGACGCCGCTACGATGTGTCGGCACTTCAATTTGCCCGCTACCTCCGGCCCAGTTTGGACTGCTCGCTTTTCGCTTCGGCTTCCTTGATTTCTTCCTCTGTTGCCGGTGCGGGCCAGACCAAGTCCTTCCCGTGGACCACTGAGTAACTCGAAGTGGGTGCGTTCGGCTTCGGGCTGGCATCGCCTCCGTTGTCCACACCGTCGTCACCGACCGAGTAGAGCGTGAAGCGCCCATCCGCGTTTAAGCGATAGCGGAGTAGCTTGCCGTCCATCGGATCGAGCGGCACCGCGGACATGAATTCCGGCACCAGCGCATCGAGAGTCGGTGCCAGTTTGCCATGACGAAGCTGGTATCGCTGCAAGGCGATGGCCGTCACGGCGAGCGTGCGCCAGGCGTCGGCGGTACAGGCTTTGGAGATCGAACTCCACGCATACTCGACCGATCGTGACGCGACGAGAAAGCGGCAGCGATCATACACGCCGGTCTTGTGTCGTTGCGGCTCGCCGAACTCCCAAAGCTCATCGGTGTTCTGAGGGATCATGGCTTTCACCGCTGCCAGCGAGTGGGTCGCTGACACCTCCCTCGCGGCCTTGATGAACGAACCATGTTGCTGGAGCAAGCGAGCCTTGTCTTGGTCTGACCACGCCGCGTAGTAGAGTGGAAGGAAGACGCCTCTGCGCAAGGCCCGGACGCACAACTCAGGCAAGTCCTTCATGAAGGCGTCCAAGCTCGACCAAGTCGCTGCAGGAGCCGGAGTCGGTGTGATCCAGCCCCCCGTGATGAACGCGTCCAACTCCGCAGCCGTCATCTCCTCCAGGAAACCGCTCATCATGGCGCGCTCCATCTCGAAGGCTCGCGTCATCCGCTCATTGAAGTCCGGTCCAGACCAGGCCACCTGCAACCGCGCCAATTGCGGTTCCGTCCAACCCGGAGCCTGCAGAGCTTCCCACATGGCGGCGACTCCAATGCTCGCATCAGCGATGGCCACAAGCTGGTCGATCAGCATCCGATCTTCCGACTGCTTTTTGACAAGGAAAGCGAGGCTTTCCAGGTTGGTGAGAGAACCTGCGAGATCAGACTCGAACAGACCACACAGTGACGCTGCGCGCAGCCATTGCGCGGCCTGTTTGCTCGGCATCAAGCGTGGCCACTGTCCCTTCATCGAATACTGCACCTCGAATTGCAGCGCCGGCGTCCGCAGACTGGCGTGGATGGCTTCGAGTGCCTCACGGTTGGCGCGAACGTCCTCGATCAGTTGCTCAGCCGTGACGAGATTCGTGGCGGTTGGCTGTTGAAACCTCTTCCAACTTCTCGCCTGCCACGCCACCCGGACCTTGCCGGGAGCGACCGCCTTCCACGCGCCGGGAACCCCTATCGTGACCACGCCGTTGGGGCTGTTCCAGCCCAGCCGAGTGGCTGCGGCAAGAAACACCGCTGCGCCATTCTTCTCCGGCGGCGGCATGGGCGGAGTGAGGTCCGCGACAACGATGGACTCGCCGTTCGCCCGCAGCCGCGCCAACTCGCGATGCAACATCCACCGCCCGCGCAAGTGCTCCACCAACACGAACAGGGCGATCAGCGACACCAGGACGCCAACACCGAGAAGGATTGGATGCCGGGGCAATTTCATCGGCGCGAACTGTAGCAACGCCACCGCGTCCGGCAATGCCGGAGAGCCAGGAGCCTCATCCATGCAGTAGGACTGGCGTCGCGCCTGTCTCTGACTTTATAGAGAAGAGGCGTCTCGACTGGCATCCCCCCGGTCGGGGAAGTCACTCTTTGGGGAGCGAGAAGTGGGAAGATGGAGACAGGCGGCGCGACGCCTGTCCTACGTGCTCGGCGGCGTTTCCGTGAAGATTTTCAACGGCATTGTTACGGCTGAGCCTGGATTGCTTCTGGACGCCCGCCCTGGGGCCGTTACCTTCTTTGCCGTTGCTATGAAATCGCGCACCCGCCCTCTGCTTCTCGTCGTTCCCGCCCTCCTGCTGTTCACCAACCCTGCCCAACCGGCCGATCCCTCCACCGTTCCGCCGCGCACCACTCTCGGCATCAGCGGCAGCCGGTTTACCCTGAACGGCCAGCCGACGTTTCTGCGCGGCGCCAGCTACTACGGCGCGTTGGGCGCGCCGGACGATTTCATCCGTCGCGACCTCGACGATCTCCAGCGGCTCGGCTTCAACTGGATTCGCGTCTGGGCCACGTGGGCTTCGTTCAGCAACAACGTCGCGGCCGTCGAAGCCGACGGCGCGCCCCGCGAACCGTTCCTCGGCAAACTCCAGCAGCTTGTCGCCGACTGCGACCGGCGCGGGTTGGTGGTCGATGTTTCGCTGTCGCGCGGGAACGGCGTCACCGGCCCGCCCAGACTTCAGTCCCACGAGGCGCATCGACGCGCGGTGGCGACACTCGTAGCCGCGCTCAAGCCGTGGCGCAATTGGTATCTCGATCTCTCCAACGAGCGCAACATTCGTGACCAGCGCCACACGAGCTACGAGGAGTTGCGCGCCTTGCGGGCTTGCGCGCGGGAACTGGCTCCCGGCCTTTTGGTGACCGCGTCCTTTGCCGGTGACTTCAGCCGCGACGATGTGCGCGCCTACGTGGACACGGTGCGGGTGGATTTCCTGACGCCGCATCGTCCGCGGAATGCCGCGTCGCCCGCGCACACCGACGCGAAGACGCGCGAGTGGTTGGGTTGGATGAAGGAGTTGGGCCGCGTCCTTCCGGTGCATCATCAGGAGCCGTTCCGGCGCGGCTTCGGCGGCTGGGAGCCGAAGGCGGAGGACTTTGTCGTGGACCTGCGCGGCGCGCTCTCCGGCGGCGCGGCGGGCTGGTGTTTCCACAACGGCGACCAGCGGTCGGCCAAAGACGGCGCACCCCGCCGCTCATTCGATCTGCGCTCGCAACGTCTCTTCGATCAACTCGACACCGAGGAGCGGGCGGCCGTGGAACTGATTTCCAAAGTAAAGTAGCGGGCGGACGTGGGCGCTTGGGAGCAGTCTCCACGTTCTCCAAAACGCCCGTTGGGACCATGAACCTCGCGGGGCAGGCTTTCGAGCCTGCTGGCAGACCGGAATGTCTGCGCTACTACCGGGTAAAACTGAGGCCTTACGCGCCGCCGCACCGCACTCTGGACTTGTCTTTCGCGGCGGGAACGGCCACACCAAAGCGCGTTATGAATGAGCCCAACGACGATCTGACTCAAGAAGCGAAGGCTGGCGCCTGCTGCGGCGGACGAAAGTGGTTGGTCCGAGGTCTGGTCGCCGCCGGCGCGGTGGTCGTGCTCGCGGCCCTCGTCTGGCTGGAAGAATCCTGGCGCGGCAAGCAAGCCTGGGAGAGCCAGAAGCGCGCGGCGGAAGCCAAAGGTGACAAACTTGATTGGCGCGTGCTGATTCCCAAGGCCGTGCCAGACGACCAAAACTTCGCTGCCACGCCGCTGCTGCGCCCGCTGTTCGCCAACGAAGCGCTCACCCCTCCTGCCAGCAAGCAGGAATTGGTGGCCCGGTTCCGGCGCCTCGCCAACTTTGACCTCACGCTGGGTGTTTCCAAGACCCGTGGGTTTCCGCACTTTGCCAACGTCGAGCGCAACGAAGAGACCGAACTCAAAGGTTGGCAGAAGTTTTACCGCGGCAACAAGCAGTTCACCAACGTCACCGCCTCCTCGTCGAAGTCCCCCGCGGACGACGTGCTCCGGGCGTTGGGGCGGTTCGACGAGGATCTCGCGGAACTCGAAGCAGCCGCGGCGCGCCCGCAGAACCGCGCGCCCATCGAGTATCAAGAGGACCAGCCGTCGCGCCTGTTTCTCCCGCGCGTGGCCCGGCTGAAGGAAGTCTCCTTGGTGCCGCACTTGCGCGCCGTGGCCCGGCTGGAAGCCGGCCAAGCGCCGGCGGCGCTCTCCGACGTGAAGCTGTGCTTCCGCCTCGCGGACACGCTCCGGCAGGAGCCGACGCTGCTCACGCATCTCACCCGCCTCCAGCCGCTCTACGTCGCCTTGCAGACCGTGCGGGAGGGCCTCGCGCGCCACGCCTGGGACGACGCGCAATTGGTGGAACTCGAGAAGACGCTGGCGCCCTTGGACCTCCTGCGCGACTACCAGCAAGCGATGCGCGGCGAGCGCGTGCTCAACGTCGCCAGCCTGGAATGCTTGCGCACCGGCCACTGGCCGCGGCTGGGCACCAATCTCTCCGTCTTGGGTGACATGGAAACCCAGGCCGGCTTGGCCAAGTATCGGCTGATGCCCACCGCCATGAGCTATCACAACCAAGCCACCGTTTGCCGATGGCATGAGGAATTCGCCTTGCCCGCCGTGGAGGAAAAGGAGCATCGGGTCTTCCCTCAGAAGGTGCTGGACTGGGGCCAAGAAGTGAGCCAAGCCACGGATACGATCTACCGCGGCTTCGCCTGCCTGGCGTTCCCCGCGCTGACCAACGCCGTCAGCCGCACGGCCCGCGCCCAGACCGTGGTGGACCACCTCCGCATCGCCTGCGCGCTCGAACGCCACCGTCTGGCTCACGGGCAACTGCCGGACAAACTCGACGCCCTCGCGCCGAAGTTCCTCGAGAAACTCCCGCACGACCTCGCCACGGGTGAGCCGATGAAATATCGCCGCGCGGAAGGAGGCGCTTACACGCTCTACTCCGTGGGCTGGAACCTGAAGGATGACGGCGGCGACCCAATGTTGATCGGCAACCCGCCGCGGCCTGACGTCTTGCGGGGCGATTGGGTGTGGAAACTGGAGAAGTGACCCAACCCGGAAGCAATTTCAGAACTCGGTAGCAGCCGACGTGAGGAGGCTCAACCTTCAAGGGAAACAGAGCCTCCTCACGTCGGCTGCTACGGTTTTGGAAGAGGCCCCCGGTCACCGCGTCAGCTTGGCCACGGCCCACCGACGTTGATTCCGTGCTTGAGACAATAGGCGGCGTTCTCGGAATATTTCTTCGCCCAAGCCTTCAGGCCCTTGCGCTCTTTGGCCGTGAGCGCGCGCACCACCTTGGCCGGCGCGCCGAGCACGAGTGAGCCAGGCGGAATCTTCGCGCCCTGCGTGACCAGCGCCTTCGCGCCCAGGATGCTTTGCGCGCCGATCACGGCGCCGTCCAGCACGACCGCGCCCATGCCGATCAGGCATTCGTCCCCCACCGTGCAGGCGTGGACCACGGCGGCGTGGCCCACTGTGACGTACTCGCCGACGACACACGCGAAGTCGTCGGCCAAGTGGAGGACCGCGTTGTCCTGGATGTTCGTGCCCCGGCCCACGACGATGCGGTTGATGTCGCCCCGCAGCACAGCGTTGTACCAAACACTCGCGCCGTCACCGAGCGTCACATCGCCTATCACGACCGCGCCGCGCGCGATGTACACGTTTTTGCCCAGGGTGGGCGTTTTCCGCAGGAACCGTTCGAGTTGCTGTCGCAGATTCGCCATGCGCGAGCTTAAGACAGATTCGGGACGGGAGCAAAGTGACGCTTCGCTTTTTGCCGCTTGTCCTGCCCCGGACTTTTCCTACACTCCGCGGCGTGTCCCGACACACGCACGCAATTGAAACCGACGGCACGAAAGGATTCCTCCCCATGAAGCAACCTCGTCTCGGCCTGGCTCTGGCCCTCGCTCTGACCGCCAGCCCCGCGCTGGCCCAATTCCCAACCGGCCATCCCCTCTCCGGTTTGGAGAAACTCAAGAGCTTCGAGTCCATGCGGGCCTCGTCCTCGGACAAAAACTGGCCAGACGGCAATGGCGACGCCCGGCCCATCCAACCCGGCGGCACGCTCACGCTGGCGGAACTCGACGGCCCCGGCACCATCACGCACATCTGGTTCACCATCGCCCACGACGCGCCGTTCTATTCGCGGCTCCTGACCCTGCGCTTCTACTGGGACGGCGAAGAGCATCCCAGCGTCGAGTGTCCGGTCGGCGATTTCTTCGGCCTCGGGCACGGCGTGGACAAGCCGTTCATGTCGGTCCCCATCCGCGTCACGTCCGACGGCCGCGCCCGCAACTGTTACTGGCCGATGCCGTTCAAGAAGTCCGCCCGCCTCACCGTGAGCAACGAAAGCGACAAGCCCTGCCACGCGTTCTTCTACTACATCGACTGGCAGAAGCACGCCTCGCTGCCGCGGGACACCGCGTATTTCCACGCCATGTACCGCCAGGAACACCCGTGCGTGATGGGCCGCAATTACCTGCTGGCCGACCTTGAGGGCCGCGGCCATTACGTCGGCACCATTCAGAGCGTCTATCACGTCTCGCCCGGCTGGTATGGCGAGGGCGACGACTTCTTCTTCATCGACGGCGAGAAAGAGCCGCGCCTGCGCGGCACCGGAACGGAGGACTATTTCTGCGACGCCTGGGGTTTCCGGCAGCAAGACGGTCCCTTCTACGGCACGCCGTTATGGGAAGGCTACAACACCGGCGACCGCAGCACGGCCTACCGCTTCCACATTCCGGACCCGGTGGTCTTCCAGAAATCCCTCCGCGTGGAGATCGAGCACAAAGGCTCGCAGAGCTTCCCGGACGGCAAAGGCAGCGGCTTCATCGAGCGCGATGATCTCATGTCCAGCGTCGCGCTCTGGTATCAAACCGAGCCGCACAAGAAATGGCCGGCGCTGCCGCCCGGCCCGGAGCGTCTGCCTTTCCGGGAAGCGACGCTCCTCAAAGGCCACGCCGCCGTGGCGCAGGCGAAGCACTCGGACCACCCCATCGAAATCCAGCCCCTCGGTGGTGTCACGGACGGGAAGCAACTCTGGTTCAAGCCGGGCGACGATAAGGGCTGGGTGGAAATCACCTTCAAATTGGAGCAGGAACAAACGGCCGAACTGGTCGGGAAGATGGTCCACTCCCGCGACTACGGCATTTACCGCGTAAAACTCGACGGCCAGCAAATCGCCCAGCACGACCTCTACCACCCGGACGTGACGCCGACGCCCCATCGTTGGGGCGCGCACAAGCTGGCGGCGGGCGAACACACGCTGCGCTTCGAGTGTGTGGGCAAGTCCTCCAAGTCCACCGGCTACCTGCTCGGCTTCGACGCACTGACGGCCCGAATCGCCGTCTATAGCCGTCCGCCGAACGTCGATTTGCGGACGCTCCAAAAGAAGAACTGAGCGCGGGTTCGGGGCGGGAAGAGGGTCGGAGATGCGCGGGCTCGCGGTGGATTCAAGAACCATGCGGAGAGGAGCGCGGGCAGCCTGCCCGCGCGTTCCGCCGAAATGGGAGCGAAAAACACGCGGGCAGGCTGCCCGCGCTCCTTCTTGAATCAGTCCTGCGCGAGAGCCGGGGCCAGAATTTATTGGCTTGTGCCCTCAAGAAATTGCTGACACGTTCCGA
>JACRJZ010000103.1 GCA_016219875.1 Verrucomicrobiota bacterium
CTTCTTGGCCAGCACTTCCGTTCGTGTTGTTTGACTCATTGTCTGT
The DNA here is from genome assembly GCA_016219875.1 of Verrucomicrobiota bacterium. GTDB lineage: Bacteria > Verrucomicrobiota > Verrucomicrobiia > Limisphaerales > JACRJZ01 > JACRJZ01. Next base: position 47 of record JACRJZ010000103.1, read on the forward strand.
TCCATAGCTCGGTAACACCCCTTTTGAGTCAACGTATGGTTTCCTCAAACCATTTCTCCCCGCCTTCGGTAACAATCTTTTTGAGTCAATTCGGGGTCAGTCGTTTCTCGGCTTTTTTCTTCGTTCCATGCCGGAAGATGCGTAATGCTGGCTCTATGGTTGCCGCGGCTTTAGGGTCTGTCCCTTTGAGTGCGAGGGCTACCTTGAGCGATGTGGTGAGGTATGGCCGTTTTGCGAGTCTCTGGCTCCTGGGGAAGGTGTGCTGGTTAGTTTCTACGGGCCCGGGCACTGGATTCGCGAGTTTCGTGATCCCTGGCCGATACCGGTGTTGCCGGCGCCCCTGCCTTGCGGTTGCGGACAGACCAACCTGATGGGAGGACAGACTTTCGGCACTCACACCTATGAGAGCGTGACGGGCTGGGCTCCCCAGGATGGCTCGACGGTAGTGCGGGTTAATCCCGTTACTCAGAGTTGGGACGGGTACGTTTTCACGAACGGCGACTGGAATCCCAGTGCTCCGATCCTCCGAGAAGGCGAGGCCGCCTTCTTCTGCGTGCCGTGCAACACGAATCCCTGTCTCACCTTGGTCTGCCCTACGAACAAGGCTGTAGGTGCGGATACGAATTGGAGTTTCGACACGCCCGCCATCTTCACGCCGTGCTGCGGCACCAATTTCACCTTCACTATTCTCGACACCAGGACGAATGGCCCTGCGTGGTCGCAGTCGATCACGCGATATTGGCAGGTGATCGACTGCTCCAACAACATCGCCACCTGCCGTCAGACCGTCACGCTCCGCGAGCCGGCTCCCCTTCTCTCGCCCAAGCTCGACGACGGCATCCTTCGTCTCTCTTGGCCAGCCTCGCACGCTGGCTGGCGCCTGGAGGTGCTGACGAACGGACTCACTTCAGGCCGGAACACGAATTGGCTCACCCTCCCCGGCTCGACCAACACGAGCCAGATGACGCTGCCGGTGCATCCAGCCAGCGGCGCTGTGTTCTATCGTCTGGCGTCGCCGTAAGGACCGCGCTCTGGCTCGCAGCGACGCGGCGGTTCGTTCGAGCATTGACCAGGCAAATGCGCTCGCAAGTCGCGCGTTAGGGAGTGATCAACTCGCGAGGGCGCCCGCCTTAGCGGCTCTCTTCATGTCGGCCGCGGCCAGGCTTTGCCGTCCCTCTTCGGAACTCAGGTTCCGGGAGGAACAGCCTTTCAAGCCCTCCGTAGTAATCCTGCGGCTTGTAGTCGTCGCGGAAGAGTTCGACCAACGAGCGCAAGAGCGCGTAGCCGATCAGGTGCGCGGTGAACACTTGGCCGTCGAACTTCTTGCGGCGATACAGCCAAGCCAGGCCGGCGTAGAGCGCGAGGTTCAGCAGCGAGTCATAAACCTGCGTGGGATGCACGCCGGCGCCTTGCGTCGCGTGATCGGCGGACGCGTGAACGCGTTCAAAGCACTTTCTGCCGTCCCGGACGGCATCCTGGGAATCTCCACCGTGACGGTCAGGCCACCGTCCATATTCGGCGTGATTTGGAAACGATGCGCGTCGCCGTGAAGCTCCTGCAACCGGGCTTTGGTGTTGGACAAGCCGATGCCCTCGCGCAACGCCGCAAGCTGGCCGCCCTTGAAACCCTCGCCGTCGTCGCGCACTTCGAGGCGGAGCGCGTCGCCGCAGCGCACGGCGCGAATCAAAATCGTGCCGCCCGTTTCGCGCGGTTCGATGCCGTGGCGAACCGAGTTCTCGACCAGCGGCTGGAGGATGAGCGTGGGCACAGCGACCTCCAGCGTGGCGGGGTCGATGTCTTTTTGCACACGCAGCCGTTCGCCGAAACGCGTCTGCTGGATTTCCAGATAGAGATCGAGGAACTCAAGCTCACGGCGCAGTGGCACTTCGTGTTGTTGCGCGGCCTCGAGGTTCATACGCAGGAATTCGCTGAGCGAGCCAATCATGTCTTCCGCAGCATCGGGCTTCTTTCGCACGAGCGAGGCGATGGCGTTGAGCGTGTTGAACAGGAAGTGGGGTTGGAGTTGGTTCTTGAGCGTTTGCAGGTTCGCCTGCGTGAGACGCGCTTCGAGCTCCAGCGTGCGGCGCTCGCGCTCGCGCAACTGCTGATAGTAGCTGACGACCCAGGTGACGCACACGATGGCCCAGTAGATAGGAATGGTGTATTGGGCGCGAGTCGCGGCGAGATGGAAGAAGCGGGTCCACGGGCCGGGCATTCCGGGCAGAAACGGCGGCGGCGGTTCGCCCGCGGCTAGATGAAAGGGCGGCTTCATCGTGACCGTTCCGCTCACCGGGTCGCTCGTTCCAGCGACTCCGTCCACGGGGCCGTGTTGGACGTTCAACACAAAACCGCCGTGACCGACACCAGGTCCGAAGCCGAAGACAGCGCCGACCTCCGCCGGGTTGGTGGCTCCGTTGTTCGAGGATTCCACCAACGCGCCGGACGGCAGTTGCGGCCCCGACGGGAACTTCGTGTTCGAGCCAAATACGCGCACCGCGCCGCCGCCGCCGGAACCCACGCTGATCACGCCGGCATTCGCCGGGCCATTGCGGAATTCGACAACGGCTCTGCGTTCCATGAGAAGGACGGACAGCCCATGATAGGCCAGTGCCACCAGCACACACGCCGGGAGATGTGGGAGAACGCCGGACAGCCAGCGCGTGCGCTCGAACCGAAAACGCTCCGCTAGCCACACTACCAGCGGAGACACAAGCAGCCACGGACACCATTCGTTGAACGAGTGGAGGAACGCCTGACTCCAGGAAATCCTGAAGGGCAGGCCCTTTCCAATCCAATAGAACTGCGCCGCGAAGAGCGCGGCGAGCGTCGTCCACACGAGGAGGAGCACGGCCATCTTGATCGCGAAGGCGCGCCATGGGTTTGGCTTCCGAGTGTCGTTCATTGCGTGTGCGTTCCGGCTGCCGGGTTCAACACCGGCAATCACCGGAAGTCACGGTGTCACCACCACGCCGCCGTTGCAGGCGATGCGGGAGGAAGGCGGTGATTCGAGGGATGAAGTCAGGTCAACGAGGGACGAATGATAGTGGGCTTGCGGCTTCCCCGCGCCGGAGTGAGAGCGATAGGCGGCGCACAGCAGGACGAATTTCAAAGTGCCCAGTCCGAAGGAAGCATTCAGGACAGGTCAACGGTTCGGCCTGACCCAAATCGGGCTGGACCAGGCGTGGGAATGATTGCCGTGCGGGTCGGTATCAGTCTGGATCACGCGCACGTAGTAGTAGCTCGGTCCGGCAAACGCCCGGTCCACATACGTGAATGCTGCCTTTGGCTTGCGCGGTCGGCGCGACTGGATGACCTCGCCGTTGCGCACGATGACGATTTCCTCAATCGGCGCCGTGCCTTTGACCTCGACCGCAATCCGCGGCTTGCCCGTCAACTCGATCTCCTCGCCCATGAAATGGCCGTTGATGCGGAAATCGAGACCGATGCGGGTGTGGTTGATGGCGTAGTTCCGCCGATGACGCAAGGCGTCGAAGATGGCCGCGCGCGTCAGTGCTCTGGCCAGCACGGCCGTGCGCGCAGCGGGCTTTCCTTCGTGGCTGTCGGTTCCCGCCACGAAGCCGGTGCGACCGCCGCGATTGAGAAACGCGCGCAAGGTTTCTTCGCCGCGCACCGGAAACGACTTGCCCTGGTAAAGGATGGTGTCGGGATAGATTTCGCTGTTGGCGATGACGGCGGCGTGCGCGGGTGCGTAGTCGAACTGATCTCGTCCGGCTTCCGCCGCGTCGGGATGATCGTTGTGGATCAAGCCGCCGTGTTTGAGGACGGCCACCGCCAGCCGATCGGGCGTGTGGTAGGCCGGGTCTTTCGCGCTGAAGAGGTAGTCCACGCGCGACGGGAAATAGACGTTCTTGTGGTTGTAATGCCGGGGCAGTCCGGGAAACAAACGCTCGGAAGGACCATTGGTTAACCCGGACCAGTATTTCTCCTGCGAGGTCCATTCGTAGCCGCCGACCGCGACGAAGCGGCCGGGGACCGTGAACCCATCCGCCGTCTCCTGGATGAGCGTCCAGTTGTTCGTCGGCAGGTGCCACTCGGGACGGCCATTGCCGAAGTCGTGGTCGGTGAGAATGGCGAAGTCGAGCCGGGCGACATCGCGCGCGTGGGTGAAGTAATCGTCGGGACTGCCTTTGCCGTCGGAGAGCGCGGAGTGCCCGTGCATGTCGCCCCAATAGAGGTGGTATTGGCCGAAGGCGGCGTCCGCCAACAGGGCGAACACGACGATGCACGCTGATTTCACGGGCGCAGTATTCCATTGAGGGTTGGCGTTGCCAACGCCGGAGTTCGATCGCGACTTCAAAAGACCCACGTGAATCCCAGGTAGCCAGTCAGGTCCGGCGTGTTCCGGCCAACCGCCGTGACACTGCAAAAGCTCTAGACATGGGAGCTCCTTTCAAAACTGTAGCGGCCGACGTGAAGAGGCTCTGTTTCCCTTGAAGTTTGAGCCTCCTCACGTCGGCTGCTGCGGTTTTGAAAGAGGCTCATTCTTGACCGGCTTGTTCACGACGCCATTCTGCTGACCCAAACGCGGCCGATTTCTCCGCCGTCCCTGGTCTGAGGTTCGAGGACTGGCTCGCCTGAGCGGGCACGAGGTGTTGTCTCTCTCTTTCAAAGAACCGCAATGCAAATCGGCGCCAACGCTCGCATCGTTCCTCCATGACTTTTACGGCTACAGTCGAGAACGGCAAAGTGGTGGTGCCGGCGGAGGTGAGTCTGCCCAGCGGCACGAAAGTGCGCGTGGAGACGATCAAGGTTCGTCCGGCGGAGGAACCTCTGGGCCGGAAGCTTCGCGCTCTGGATGGCCTGGCCGTTGGACTGCCCAAAGACCTTGCTCGGAATCATGACCATTACCTCCACGGCAAACCGAAGTGCCCGACGTCGTGAGCGCGGTCTTCGCTGACTCGTTTTACTTTCTCGCTCGTCTCAACCGCGACGACGCGGCGCACGAGCAGGCCGTGCGGTTGGGAACACAAGAATGGCGGCCCCTTGTGACCACCGGTTGGGTTCTGACGGAGGGGGGCGACACCATGTCCAGTCCGGTGAACCGCCTTGCCTTCTTGAGGCTGTTCGAAGCGCTTCAATCCTCGCCGGACGCGAAGATCATTCCCGCCACCGCGGAGTTGTTCGACCGTGGCGTTCAACTCTACGCGGAACGCCCGGACAAGGAGTGGTCCTTGACCGACTGCATTTCATTCGTCGTGATGACGGACGGACGAACAGATCACGGACGCTTTGACTGGCGACCATCACTTCGAGCAAGCCGGATTTAGAGCGCTTCTGAGGTAGCCCTCCGGTCCAGACCAGGCTCCCGACTGGAAACCACAGGCCGCGTCGCGCATTCGCTTGTCGGTAGCCACAACCTGCATCTCCTCGCGCCGGGACCGCTTTCATCCCGCGTTTCGCCGTCTTCATCACGAGAGGTCGCAGATTGTCCCAGACCGGTTCATGAACGCGCCCGCGAGCGATACCGTGGCGGCATGTTGAAACAGCCGATTGCGACCGAGTTCGCTCCGAACCTTCCCTTCGCTGTCCGGCTTTCCTTCTCGGGTGAGAAGTGGGCGGTTGGCTTCGTAGCGCCGGCTTTCCAGCCCTTGTCATTACCCACATCTTTTTTCTGCTTTCGTGAGGACATCTGATCGTTCAAGTCATTGTACTTATGGTTGTTATGGCTGGACCTGGAATCCAGCCTGTCGGCGAACGCTCTCCAGCGAATTCGTTCCGAGCCTCAC
>JACRJZ010000009.1 GCA_016219875.1 Verrucomicrobiota bacterium
ACGGCGTAGAAGCGATGCGCGTGAATGGCCCTCGGAGAGCCGGATGCGGGAAAACCGCCTGTCCGGTTCGATGAGGGGCGGAGCCAGACGGTCATTGGCCGCGTGCCTTTCAACCCGTCGGCTCCGCCTACTCTACTGAATCGAGTCCGCCGTCTTCACCCCATGCGACTCTATGCGAAGCCGGCACGCGCTTTCGGTTCCGTTTTCGTGTGTTTCGTGTGTTTCGTGGTTTCTGCTTCGGACTTCCAGGCTGAAACCTTCACCAGCCCATCAGTCGGTTGATCACCAGCATCACGGACGGGTCATCGGGAAACATCACGGGCAACTCCTTCGTGCGCGGCGTTTTTTCTCCCACCCGCTTGACCATCGCTTTCACCGGACAACCGCAGGCGCTGTAGAGGAACGTCATTTCCCGCTCGGCACCCTCCGGCCAGAAGGCCCGCACCAGCACGCCAGCTTCCTTGATCGAGGCATCGAGGATAGTGCTCGGGTTCGACGACCCGTCGATGGTCACAGCTTTGCCAGCGCCGTCGTCCAGGTAGATCAACAAGTTCTTGCCCGTGAACGGCGCCGCGTTTGTGGCCGCCACTATCCGGTTTTGCCACAAGACCTCGCCGGTGCGGCGAAAGACCAGCGTGCCCAGACCCGGCTTCTCCATGCTCACGTGCATCGAGATGTGAAGCTTGCCCTGAGGTGTCGGCTCGCCGTAGGCATCCAGAATGGCGAACGTGCGCCCTTGGCCGTCGTCGGGTTGATAGCGGCGGTCGATTTCGCGAAGCGCCTCGGCAATGGTCGGGACGGTTTTCCCGAAGTCCAGTTCCACCGTGACCATGACCGCTTGGTTCACTTCGATGCTGGGCAACTTGTTGGTGGAGGCGGTCGCCAGAGCGGGCGGCCGGCTGGTGCTCACGACCGGCGCAGGGGACGGCGCGGTCACGGCGGCGACGCGGTTCGTGTTCGAGCCGCTGGACGTAACCGAATCGTTCTTCCGGTTCAGGAACACGCCCGCCGCCACGGCCACTCCGGCGACCACGACGACGGCTGCGACGATCCAGCCCATACCTCCCCGCGTGGCTGCTGGAGTCGAGGGCCGGCTTTCGGCTCGTGCTCTGGAATGCTTCTTATTGCGTTTGGACATGTGGACGATTCGATTCAAACGACCGACAACGCATCGACCTCGCGAGGCAACCAAGCCGCTGCGGCCTTGTCAATGGTTGAGACCGCAGGACGAGAACTTGACCACGGTGGATTCAAGAATCCTTGGATCGTAGCAGCCGACGTGAGGAGGCTCTGTTTTCAAATCCGAAATCAAAACAGAGCCTCCTCACGTCGGCTGCTACGCTTTCTTGAATCAGTCCTGAGAAATTGACCGGGCTGCATCAAGCTCGATCCAATGTCTCGCGCCCTACCAGCGCCTGAGTTCAGCAGCGTCAAGGCCGCCGGGTTTCCTCCGACCACTTCAAGATCGCGACCGACTCTGGTGGCAGCACGACCCCCGCGGCGGTCAACTCAGGCGTTTTCTCCGAGGTCAGCAAACTCTCGTGGTTCCCGGAGCGGAGTGGCGCCTCCTGACGGTGGGCGGCGAAGTTGCACGCGACGCTGATCGGGCCGCGCTCCACCACCAGCCAGCGGGCCGCTTCATCGAAGCGCGTCTGCACGCGGTCGAGCCGTCCGTCGGTGAGCCAAGGTTCCGCGCGGCGCAATTGAATCAGGCGGCGATGCCAGTCCAGCAGTTCGCGGTGCGGTTGGCGTGACAGCTCGGACCAATCCAGTTTGGAGCGCGCGAAGGTGTCCGCGGCCTGCGGGTCGGGGATTTCGTCCGGCTTCCAGCCAAACGCGGCAAATTCGCGCTGCCGGCCCTCGCGCGTCGCCTGGGCGAGGGCGGGTTCGGAGTGGTCGCTGAAGAAGAGGAAGGGCGTGCGCGCGCCCCATTCTTCGCCCTGGAAAAGCAGCGGCACGAAGGGCGACGTCAACACCAGCGCGGCGGCGATCTTGAGCCGGTTCGTGCTGACGAGCTGGCTGAGCCGTTCGCCGCGCGCGCGGTTGCCGATTTGATCGTGGTTCTGCGCGTAGGCGAGGAAGCGGTGTCCGCTCAAGCCAGTCGGTGGACGGCCATGCCGACGTTGCCGGTGGAGCGAGTGCCGACCGTCATAGACGTAGGCGTTGCGCATCGCTTTGGCGAGATCGGCGAGCGCGCCGAAGTCCTCGTAGTAGCCGCTGCGTTCGCCGGTGAGGACGGCGTGCAGCGCGTGGTGGAAATCGTCGCTCCATTGGGCATCGAGGGCGAAGCTGCCGCGCTCGACCGGCCAGAGCAAGCGCGGATCGTTGAGGTCGCTTTCGGGAATGAGCATCAGCGGGCGTCCGAGTTGCGCCGCCAGTTCCCGCACCTCGGCGCCGAGTTGTTCCAGAAACGGCACGGCGCTGGTATCGAAGATCGCGTGGACGGCGTCGAGGCGCAGGCCATCGAAATGGTAATCGCGCAGCCACATCAGCGCGTTGTCGCAGAAGAAGCGGCGGACCTCGTTGCTGTGCGGGCCGTCGAAGTTGAGCGCCGGCCCCCACGGCGTGCCATATCGATTCGTGAAGTAAGGAGCGAAACGGCTGAGATAATTTCCCGACGGACCGAGATGGTTATAGACCACGTCCAAGACGACCGCGAGACCGCGCGCGTGGCAGGCGTTGACGAGGCGTTTGAGCGCGTCCGGCCCGCCGTAGGCATGGTGCGGCGCGAACAGATCGACGCCGTCGTAGCCCCAGCCGCGTGCGCCGGGGAACTCATTCACCGGCATCAACTCGACGTGCGTGACGCCAAGTTGGACAAGATGGCCGAGCCGTTCGATGGCAGCATCGAACGTTCCTTCCGGCGTGAAGGTGCCGATGTGCAACTCGTACACGAGCGCAGTGGAAAGCGGCGGCGCTTGAAATCCGCCGTCGCTCCAAGAGAACGCCGCGTGATCCACAAGCCGCGATAGCCCGTGAACGCCGGCAGATTGAGACGGAGAGCGTGGATCAGGGAATGGACCTTGTCCGTCGAGCACAAAGCCGTAGTCACTGCCCGTTGTGGCGCGGGCGTCCTCGCCTGCGCTGGTTCCGGCAACCGTCTCGGTCGCCGCGGGGTTCGACGACCGGGACGGTCGCCGGACTGCGGCAGGCGGGACGCCTGCCCCACTACCTTCGACCGCTGCGCTCCACCACCCATCGTCATGGCGAACCATCTCGTGGCGGTGGCCGTCCACCTCAACTTCAACCCGCTTTGGCAGCGGCGCCCAAACGCGGAAGGTATGCATGATTCAGTCGTCGATGCGTGACAAGAGCGCGACCGGGAAGCGTTGAAGCAACTCCCGCAAGCGCACGTTGCCGCCGGGCACTTCATCGCCTGTCAGTTCGTTTTCCCACAGGCCGAGCGGCACGGGCACGGTGGTGTCTTCCCAATTCCCTCCGAGGCCCAACACGAGACGCGGCACAATGGTGATCGCGTCGCCGCCGCGGCTGAAGGCCACGACGTGCTTGGCCTTGGCGCCTTGTGCGGCCAGTGGTCCGTAGGAACCGGCTGCGCCAAACAGTTCCGGTCGCTGGGCACGGAACGCGAGCGTGCGCAGAATGAGCCAAAGTTTCGGCAGGCCTTCCTCGCGACGCCGCCACGCTTCGTCCGCTGAAATGCTCTTGAGTTCTTCCATCAACTGCCGGCGCCGTGCGAAATCCACAGGCCGGCGGTTGTCCGGGTCCACGAGACTCAAGTCCCACAGTTCGGTGCCTTGGTAGATGTCCGGCACGCTGGGCGCGGTGAGCTTGAGGAGAGTTTGCGCGAGCGAGTTGATGCGGCCTGGCTCGATGAGCGGGGCAATGAACCTTTCCAGGTCGGTCGTGAAAGCGGCGTCAGCGAGGGTGGCGGCGACGAAGTTTGCCAGAGCCTCGTCGTAAGCGGCGTGGCGATGCCGCCAGCGCGTGTGCTGCTTGGCTTCGCACGCGGCCGTTTGCAGGTAGCTCAACGCCCGATCCAGCGGCAGCGGCCATGCGCCGACGAGCGTTTGGTAGAAGAGATATTCGGCGTTGCGGTCGGGCCAAGGTGCGGACTTTGCAGAGTCCGCACATCCGTTCCTTCGGTGCTTCCCGTTCATCGCGGACCAGCGGCGGACGGCGGCGCACCACTCGGCAGGGATTTCCGACAACACGGCGAGCCGCGCCCGCACGTCTTCGCTGCGCTTCGTGTCGTGCGTGGAGGTGGCGAGCATGGAGTCCGGCCAACGCTCCTGTGCCTGGAGGCAGGCTTGGTGAAACTCCGGCACGCTCAGGCCGAAGCGCCCCGGATCGCCGCCGACTTCGTTTAGCGCCACGAAGCGGTTGAAGCAGTAGAAGGCGGTGTCCTCGACGCCCTTGGCCATCGCCGGGCCGGTGAGTTGCTGGAAGCGCAGGACGAACTCACTCTCGGTCGGGCCAACGGTACGCCGCAGAAGCAGATCGCCGAGGAAGTCGAACAGTGGGTGCAAGTCGGTCCGGTGTTGGCGGGCGTGGGCGAGGGCTTGGACGATGCAGGCGAGTTGGTTCTCCCCCTGACCTTCACCCTGGCCCTCTCCCATCCGATGGGAGAGGGAGAACTCCACACGGCTTGATGCGAGGGAAAGAACGAGGTTTCTCCCAGCGCGTTCCTCCGTGCTCCCTCTCCCATCGGATGGGAGAGGGTTGGGGTGAGGGCTGGGCGGCCCGGCTTGCTCGGAAGACGTGGGCCGCGCAGCAACCTCCGCCGGCATGAAGGCAGTGCTTCCGACATAACTGCGATACACGGGAAACGCCGCGGCCAGTTCGAGCAGCGCCTCGCGCAATGGCTCCCGAGGCAGGTCAATTCCATGTTCCGCCGCGATCCGCGCCAGCAGCCTTGCGAGCCGATCCACTTCCGCGCCGAACAGTTCTCGAAGCACCAATAGCTTCTTCTCCCGGATGATCGCAGCCCAGTCCGCCGGCTCGCCCGTGAACTCCGCGTAGAACTCCGTGAGTGGCGCTTCGCCCGCGGGATCGGCGAACAGGCCGGTGACACGATTCAGGAAGTCGTAGCCGGTCGTGCCGGCCACGGGCCAGTCGTCGGGCAGCTCCTCGCCGGGTTGGAGAATCTTTTCCACGACGATCCAGCTTTCAGGCGCCGCAGCGCGTAGGCGTTGGAGATACTCGAGCGGGTCGCGCAAGCCGTCCGGGTGATCCACGCGCAGACCGTCCACGAAGCCGCGTTGGCACCAGTCGAGAATACGCTCGTGCGTGACGCAAAAAACCTCCGGCTCCTCGACCCGCAGAGCGGCCAGCGTATTCACCACGAAGAACCGCCGGTAGTTCACACGCGCGTTGGCCTCATGCCAGTCGGTCAGCAGATAGTGTTGCCGACCGAGGAACGCCGCCAATTTCGCGGGGCTGGAGTTCAGGTCCGCGACGAACCGGCGGCGGGGTTCGCCCGCGGGAGGCAACGACGCCGGGTCCGCTGGGAACTTGTGGTCCTGATAGCGCAGTGCGACTTCGTCGGCTTCGCACTCGGCGCGGAGTTCGCTGCGCTCCAGCACGGCTCCGAGAGAATCCGGCAGCACCGGCGCCAGCACTTTGGCGTGCAACTCTGGGTCGGGCGAGTCCCAGTCGATGTCAAAATAGCCCGCGAACCGGCTGGCCTGACCGTGCTTCAGCACATCCCACCACCACGGGTTCTCCGGGCCGATGCCCGCATGGTTGGGCACGATGTCGAGCACCAGCCCCATGCCGTCCTCGCGCAGCGCCGCCACGAACGCTGCCAACTCCGCCTCGGTGCCCACCTCGGGATTGATTTGCGAGGGATCGCACACATCGTAGCCGTGCGTGCTGCCGGGACGCGCCTTCAGCAGAGGCGAGGCATAGACGTGGCTGACGCCCAATTCGCGGAGATACGGCACGAGTTCCGTCGCGTGGCGCAGAGTGAAGCTGCGGTTGAACTGAAGCCGGTACGTGGCGCGAGGAACGCACGCTGGCTTGGAACTGTCGTGTGGAACCGGGCGCATGGGACTTCAAGGCTGGTGCTCGCACGCGGCGCAAGGGTCCACGCCAAAGCCAAGCTGCTCGCCGAGCGCCTTGAAATGCTGGAGCCAGGCTTGGGCGTGTTCGTCGCCTTGCGCGGCGCGCTCGCAGGGTTGGGCGCAGACGGTTTGGAGCATGGTGTGATACGCGTTTTGCGGCTTCCAGAGGTTCACTTCAAAGGGCAGCGCGTGCGCCAGCGCGGCGGCACTCTCGAACCGCTGGAGCAACGCCAGATCGTCCGGCGCTTTCTGAAACTGCTCGCACAGGCGGTCCAGGTGCGCCTTGAGCGCGAACCCCAGCGTGTCGGCCTCAAGCGCGATCTTGGCTTGCTCGCTTTCCGCCAGCAGCGCCTGCACGCGCTCGTGGTCCAGGCTTTCGCTCTCGAACTGGCGGCGCAACTCGCTGTTGAGGACGAACTCCATCGCCATTTGCAGCGACTTGGGCGCGGGGGCGCGCAGGTCAGCCAGGAACCGCAGCAACGGCGCGTGGCGGTCGGTGATGAGCCGGTAGGTGTTGTGAATCTCGTCGCGCGTGGAGGCGAGAATCTGGTTGAGGGCCTTGCGCTGTTCGTCGCGGAACAAGTTCTTCAGGGAGTACTGCGTCTGGCCGAAATGCCGGTCGATGAGCCGGATGATCTCCGGGAAATCAGCGCGCTCGAAGGCCGCGCGCAACTCCTTCACCAGGGCCGCGTAGGCTTCCGGCTGCCCGTCGCAGCGCACGCCGCAGCTCAGGTTGTGCTCGCCCAGGTGGACGACGGCGTAGCTCACGGTGTCGGAGTTGCGGGTGATTTCGAAAGTGACTTTGATGCGGCCGAGCGCCAGGCGCGCGGTGCCCGCGGTGAACAGTTGCCGGTCTTCCTGCGTGACGGTGAAGGAGTAAATACGCGCCTGCTCCGGATAGGATTCGAAGAGCGAACTGATGGCGTAGTGCGCGCCGGCGGTTTCGCGGGTCATGATGGCCGGCTTGACGAACTTCTCGTAAATCTGGCGGCCATCGCGGTGCTCGCGCAGGTTGCTCTTCGCCTGGCCGAGAATCTTCAGGAAGCCCGGTTCTGGGTCTTGGTCCAGCAAGTCCTGGGCGAGCTGGATGGCGCGGGCAGCATACTGGATGACCTGGACGGTTTCGATCCCGGAAATCTCGTCGAAGAACCAGCCGCAGCTCGTGTACATGAGCAAGGCGTGGCGCTGCATTTCGAGCAGACGCAACGCGATGACCTGGTCGGCTTCACTCAGCTCGCGCGCGGCGTGCCCGCTGAAAAACCGCGCGACGTTTTCCGGTGACCGGTCGAGAATGACGGCGATGTAATCGTCGCGCGCGGCCCACGGGTCTTTCAGGAACGCCTTGGCCCTGGCTTCATAACCGGGGGCAAGCTGGTCGCGCAACCAGTCCAGCGCGTCGCGGAGCGGCTGACGCCAATGCTGGTTCCAGCCGGGCCGCCCGCCGGAGTTGCAGCCGCAGTGTCGGCGCCAGCGGTCCACGCCATGCGGGCAACTCCAGGCGCTGGCTGGGTGGATTTCCACTTCATGGGTGGGCGGATGTTGTTCCAGGAATTCCCCGTAAACCGTCAGCCGCGCCAAGTGGTTGGCCTCAATGGAGTGCAACGCATAGGCCAGTGCCATTTCACCGTAATGGTGATGGTGCCCGTAAGACTCGCCGTCGGTCGCGATGTGGACCAGTTGGTCCCAGGTGCGCTGGTCGTCGAAACCGCTCGTGAGCCGATGGGCAAAGCGTTCGCCGTCCTGGAGCAAGTGCTCGAACGCCACCGCGCGCGACACCGGGCCGTCGTAGAAGAACACGGCCAGGGAGCGCCCGGACGGCAGCTTCACCAAGTAAGGCATCGAAGGGTCCACGCATCCGCCGTTCACGTCCTGCCAGTCGCTCTCCCCCAACGGCCGCACGCGGCTGGCTTGGCGGGGCGCGAGGATCGTGAACTGGATCCCGAGTTCGGCGAGGACGTCGAGCGTCTCGTTGTCCGCGGCGCATTCCGGGAGCCACATCCCTTCGGGCGGACGGCCTAAGCGCGATTCAAAATCACGGAAACCCCAAATCGCCTGGGTCCGTTTGTCGCGTGGGTTGGCCAGCGGCATGATGATGTGGTTGTAGCACTGGGCCAGCGCCGAGCCGTGGCCGGAGAAGCGCTGCTGGCTTTCCCGGTCGGCGTCGAGCACCGACTGGTAGATGTCCGGTGATTTCTCCTTCATCCAGGAGAGCAGCGTGGGACCGAAGTTGAAGCTGATGCGCGAGTAGTTGCTGACGATGCGCTGGATGCGGCCCTCGCTGTTCACGAAGCGGGCGTGGGCGTTGGGCGCGTAGCACTCGGCGGCGACGCGCTCGTTCCAGTCGTGGTACGGGAACGCGGAGTCTTGCAGCTCCACCGCCTCCAGCCAGGGGTTCTCGCGCGGGGGCTGGTAGAAGTGCCCGTGGATGCAGATGAATTTGTTCATGGCGGCCCCTGCGGTATCACGGTTGGCGGTCCGGGTTCATCAAATCCAGAATCCCCTGGAGCGGAATCCGCACCCAGTCCGGCCGGTTGTTGAGTTCGTAGCCCAGTTCGTAGATGGCTTTGCGGAGCAAGTAGGCCTCCAGCATGAGTTCCAGGTCGTCGTCGCCGGGCGGCAGAAACAGCGCCGAGCTGGCAGCGGCGCGGTAAGCTTTGAAAAACACCGCGCTGACCCATCTGGCCCAGAACGGCGCCCACGCCGCGATAGCGGTGAGTCGTGCGGGCGGGAGCGTGCCGTGCTCAATTTGCTGCAGCAGCGCGGCGTGTGCCGCGTAGTGGAACGACCGGATCATGCCGGCCACGTCGCGCAACGGCGAGTGCTTCAGCCGCCGCTCGCTCAGCGCGATGGCTGGCTCGCCTTCAAAGTCGATGAACAGAAAGTCCTTGCCGGTGTAGAGCACCTGGCCCAGGTGGTAATCGCCGTGATGGCGGAGGCGCGCGGCGGAAAACCGGCGTCCGTAGAGGCCCCGGAACCGCTGGAGAATCGCGCTCTCCAGGCCCAGGACTTGTTGGGCCGGCGCTTCCAACTCCGGCGGCAGGCCCTTCAGTCGCTGGCCCAGCAGTTGGAAATTCTGCCGGGTCAGGTTGCGCAGGGATTCGAACAGCCCGCGTTGGGCGTGAGGCGTGAAGGGTTCAGGCGCGAAGTTGCGGTCGTTCGCCTCTGAAGCCAGCGCCAGGTGCAAAGCGGCGGTGCGTTCACCGAGGAGGCGGGCCGATTCGAGGTAGGTGCCGATCATGTCCTCGGCCAACTCGGAGAGTTTGGTGGCCGCCAGTTTCGGGACCGAGGCCGTCGGCAGCGGCGGCCCTCCCGCGCTCTCCGGGGGCAAGGTCTGCACGCGCTCGTAGAAGCGGCCCAGCGTGTCGAGCGTGAATTCCCAGGCATCTTTGCATTTGGGGACAAAGGCGCTGAGGACGGCGATCGTGAGTGATTCTCCCGTCCGGTTGCGGTACTGGAGCGCGCCCGCCAGCGGAGCCGCGTAAGGAAATTTGCGCGCGGTCAGAAAGCGTCCGATCTCGAGGTCGGGATTCACGCCCGCATCGAGCCGGCGGAAGAGTTTCAAGATCAGGGTTTCGCCGTAAATGACCGAGGAATGGCTTTGCTCCGCCTTGCTGACCGACGGCTCCAAGTCCAGCGCCCCTTCCATGCGCAGCTTGCGCAGCACGGCGGTGTGCGTGGCCTCAGTTTCCCCGTGGCGGCCGCGGAGGCTGCGCCGGCGGGAAATGATTTCCAGCAGCGCCTGGCAAAAGGCCTGGTTCACGATGGCGTCGTAGAGAACGCCGTCCTGGCTCTCGCGCTTCACGGTCACATGGGCCAGGACCAGCGGGGGCCAGTCGCGGCAAATCACATCGGACTGCTCCCGAAACGCGCAGGCCAGCGGCAGCACGTACAGCTCCGGCTCGGTCTGCACGTATTCGACCTGCAGGAAGGTGAGGAACGCTTCCTCACCCGGCCCGGTCACTGGGATGACTTCCTGAACGTGGACGCCTTTGATCGCGCGCGCCTTGCCGCCGAACCAGCGTCGCGACGGCAACCAGGCCTGCAGCGCCCGTTCCAGCAGGACGTGATGGCGCTCGTGAAAAATTTCCGTCCAGTCCGCCTCGACGAGGAGCACGGCCCGCGCTCCCGCCCCGATGGGCGCGCCGGACGATTGCGCCTGCGCCGGGGCTTTCGCCTCCAGCGAGAACCAGTAGAACGCGTGCGGGCCGAGGGTGAGGAAGTAGGGCTGGTCCGTGATCGCCGGGAATTCCGTGCGGCCAAACAACTCCACCGGCACCAGCGACTGAAAGGAGGCCAGGTCCAATTCCACCGGCTGCACAAAGCGGGACAGGTTGGCCACCACGAGCACGCACTCGTCCTGATGCCGGCGCACGCAGGCGAGGATCTTGCGGTTCGCCGGGTGAAGAAACTCCAGCGAGCCGCGCCCGAGCGCCGGGTGGCGCTTGTAGAGGCCGATGAGGCGTTTCATCCACCAGAGCAGCGAGTGCGGGTTGCGCTCCTGGACCTCCACGTTGACCGCTTCATAGTGGTTTTCCGGATCAAGATTGATCGGCAAGTAGAGTCCTTGTGGGTTGGCCCGTGAAAATCCGGCATTCTTGTCTGCGCTCCATTGCATCGGGGTGCGCACGCCGTTGCGGTCGCCGAGGTAGATGTTTTCGCCCATGCCGATCTCGTCGCCGTAGTACAGGATGGGCGTGCCCGGCAGCGAAAACAGGAGCGCGTTCAGCAGTTCAATGCGCCGGCGGTCGTTGCCCAGCAGCGGCGCGAGCCGGCGGCGGATGCCGAGGTGGAGCCGCGCCTGATGCGAGTGGGCATACATGCGATACATGTAGTCGCGCTCCTCGTCGGTCACCATTTCCAGGGTCAGTTCGTCGTGGTTGCGCAGGAACAGGCCCCACTGCGCCGTTTCGGGAATGGGCGGCGTCTGCTCCAGAATGTCCACCAGGGGCACCCGGTCCTCCATCCGCAGCGCCATGAACAAGCGGGGCATGAGCGGGAAATGAAACGCCATGTGGCACTCGTCGCCGCGGCCGGCGCCGAAGTAGGCGACCGCGTCGTCGGGCCATTGGTTGGCCTCGGCCAGCAACATGCGGTCGCCGTATTGTTCATCGAGGTGCCGGCGGAGGATGGCCAGGAACCGATGCGTCTCCGGCAGGTTTTCGCACGTCGTGCCTTCCCGCTCGTACAAATAGGGCACCGCGTCCAAGCGCACGCCGTCCACGCCCAGGTCCATCCAGAAATCCAACACCTTGATCATCGCCTCATGGACGGCGGGATGGTCGAAGTTCAGGTCCGGCTGGTGCGCATAAAAGCGGTGCCAGTAAAAGGCGCCGGCCACCGCGTCCCAGGTCCAGTTGGAGGCCTCCGCGTCCTTGAAGATGATGCGGGTGCCTTTGTATTTCTCCGGCGTGTCGCTCCAGACGTAGAACTCCCGCCAGCGGCTTCCGGCCTTGGCGCGGCGGGCGCGTTGGAACCACGGGTGCTGGTCGGAAGTGTGGTTCAGCACCAGTTCCGTGATGACCCGCAGCCCGCGCCGGTGGGCTTCGCGGAGGAACACCTTGAAGTCGCCCAGCGTGCCGTACATCGGATGCACGCCGCAGTAGTCCGAGATGTCGTAGCCATCGTCGCGCAGCGGTGACGGATAAAACGGCAGCAGCCACAGCGCCGTCACGCCGAGGTCGCGCACGTAATCCAGTTTCTCCGTCAGTCCGCGGAAGTCGCCGGTCCCGTCGGCGTTGCTGTCGTGGAACGCGCGGAGGTGGACTTCATAGATCACGCCGCTCTTGTACCACTGTGGATTCTTCTCCAGCACCGCTTCGCGGTCTTCGTTTGTCGCCATAGCTTGCTGTTTGCTCGTTCAGAACCGCGGTCGTTCACGCCTGCCTGCCAGGCCGGTTCCGCTGCCCGGCCCAGATAAAATAGTCGAAATCCCGTTCCGTGCGCGCCCAATCACGAAGGCGAAAGATGGGGGCCGGCACCCTCTGCGGACGATGCGCCGCATCCTCCATCTTGGCCCGCGCCGCCGCGGTCTCGATTCGTGCGGCGCGTTCCCCCTCCTCGTTTCATCGCCCCCCGCGAGTTGGTTGTCTAAAGGGGGCTGGCCCTGACGTATGTGTTGAGCGTCGTAGCGCAGGCTTTCCAGCCTGCCGTATCGCCGACTTGCAGTCGACAGGGCGTGGCCAGTTCAGAAACACGCCGCGTTCGTTCCCGCCTTCGCCCGGCAACGTCCCGCAGGTTGAAAACCTGCGGGACGGCAGGCTGGAAAGCCCGCGCTACGCTAAACACATCCGCCCTGAGGGCCAGCCCCTTGCCTTGCTGAACACTAAGAGTCGCCACCGGCGCTACTTGCGGACCGTGATCTGGTCGTCCACCTCCGTGACGCCGTCCGTGTTCTTGGCCGCCTTGACGACGGCTTCCTTCTGTTCCTCAGTGTCCACGGTTCCCTTTAGCGTGACCACGCTTCCTTCCGCCGTGATCTCAATGCTCTCCGCCACGGACGCCAGCGCGGAGTCCGCTTTGAGGGCTTCCACGATCTTGCTGGCCAGAGGAGAGGTCGCGGGAGCTGTTTCCACCTTGGCGGGCTTGTCTTCGGCTTCGCGGACAGGTTGCCGCATCAACTCTGTGGCGCCTTTGTCCTTTTCCATGTGAGCCGGCAGCCAGTACATCGGCGCGTGGTAGTAGGTGTAAACATCGGAAGCCCATTTGGGGTCGCTGAGGCCCGGCCAGTTCTCCTTGGTGAACTGCGGCGCGCGCTCAAGCTGGTCCCGGCTCATGTTGAGGACCAGGGCCTTTCCCGTGTCCGCGAAGCTCAACGCCTGTGGCGGAATCGGGTAAAGCTTGTCGCCCACGCCCAAAATGCCGCCCTGCGCCAGCACCGCGTAGAGGATGTGGCCTGACTTCAGGTCCAGCACCAAGTCCCGGATTTCGCCCAACTCCTGCTGGGCAGAATCACGCACGGTGAAGCCGATGATTTGCGTCGCCTTCCTCACGTTCGAGGGAGCCGCCGAGGCCACGGCGGGCGCGGCGGACGGTTCCGCCTCGCGCACCGCTTGGCGAGTGCCGCCCTGCGACCAGTAAGGCTCTTGCCCAAACTGGCGATAGGAGGCGACGAACTGGGCCACGTCATCCATCTGGCTCGCCTTGAACGCGGGTGTCTGATGGAAAGTCCGTTTGTCCGCATTCAGGGTCAGCGTCCTCTCCGTTTCGTTGTACTGGAAGGCGGTTGGCGGAATGGCGCGCACCGTTTCACCGATGCCCAGGAGACCGCCCGATTTGACCAGACCGGCCACAATTCGGCCCTGCGGCAGATCGATCAGGCAGTCGCCGAACTCGCCGAACTTGGCGTTGTCAGATCCCCGGACGGTTTTACCGAGGAGATCCGTGGACTTGTCGGCCCCGAATTGCGGCCCGGGGGCGAGCAAGTCGGAGAGTTTGTTCCACGCGGAAGATTTGTTGGTGTCGGTCACTTCTGGGACGGCTTTGTTGGTGTCGGTCTTTTCCTTGTCGATGGGAGTCGGGGGCGGTTCACCTGGCAAGGCAGGCCATGCCAGCGCGAACGCCATCAATCCACCGGCTGTGAGTGCCAACAGTCTCGTTGTCATTTTCATAGTCTTTCTCTTTCGTAGTGCATGTTTCGGTTGACTGGCTCGCAACCAACGAAATGCCTGGCCCGAGCCTTGGCTTTGGGTCTAGCCGCCGGAATGCCAATCGGATCGTCGGGCGGGCAGATGGCCCTGGCTCAAGGAATTGCGGGGATTTCGGAATCGAAGGGCGGGTAGAAGCCTGCAATTTGCAATCGAGAACCGTGGCCGGACTTGCGAATTGCAGTGCAGAGCAGCCCGCTCGAACCTGCGGAACCAGCGGGGCGCTGCCGGGAAGTTATTCCGGGACGACGAAGTTGAAGACTTGAGGCTTCTTCCCGTCTTGGACCGTGACGGTGATCTTCTGGCCGGCGGACGTCTTGAGGAATTTGCGAAACGACTCCAGATCGCGATCCGAATCCGTCTCATCCGCCGTTTTGGCACACAACGTCGATTCCGATCTCGCCACGGGAAGATGAGCACGGGCGGCGAGGTCCTTGCACGGGACCACGGGCTTTCGCGGGTTGAGGCGGGAGAGATGTTCGGCGGGAACCGCGAAGTTGACGTTTTGCGCGTCGATCTTGCTCCAGGAGGCCACGCCCACCACTTCCCCTCGCTCATTCACCATGGGACCGCCGCTGTTGCCGGTGGAAAGCGGGCAAGACATCTGGTACTGCGGGAAACCGTCAATCGACTGAACTTGGCTGAGCAAGCCGTCGGCGATGCTGAAGGCGAAGCCCCTCGGCGCGCCGATCACGTAGGCCCGCGCTCCCACCCGAGGCGGGGTCTTGGCGAGTTTGGCCAGCGGGCGGCCGGTGATCTTGAGTCTGATCAAGGCCAGATCGTGCCGCTCGTCCTTGTCCACCACGCCTAAGACTTCCACTTTGGTGCCGTCGGCAAAATGGGCGGTCACCTCCGCCGCGTCAAAGACGACGTGCCAGGAAGTGACGGCCAGCCCCTCGCCCAGGGCCAGGAACCCCGAACCCGTGAAGCGGTCGCCTTGGGTGTTCACCACCTTGAGCGTCATCACGGAGGGCAGCAGCCGCGCGTAAATCTCCTCGGGCTTCAAGTCTTGGGAAGGGGACAGCCCCGGCGTCAGCAACGCCGCGGCCCACACTGCTCTGTTCAGCAACAAACTCAAATACTCACGCATCGAACGACACCGGTCCGCCGGCAGATTCCTGGGCGGGCCAAGCGGAATCTGCCGGGCCGGTGCGCGAAGCGCAAGCGGTTAGTGCATTGCCAATCGGCCAACCCGCGGACTACAGCCCCTTCTTCACTTCATCCAGGATTTGCTGCGAGGCGGCCTTGTCACCCCACGTTCCCACCCGGATGCTGATGCGCGTGGCGCTGTCCGTCAGCTTCTTCAAACTGATGGTGACAGCTTGGTCTTTGGCGTTCCTGGCCTTGATCTTGGCGCTGGTGCCATCGTTCTCTTCGCCGATTTTCTTCAACTTGAGGTTGGTCACGGCTTGGTTGGCGGCGGTGGTGCATTTGGCCAGAGGGGCCTCCAGGTTGGACTGCAGTTCGCCTTTGACGTACACGACGGCGCCCGCGCCTGCCGCCGCGCCTCCCGCCACCGCCACGGCGAGACAACCGGTCATCAACGGCAACCCTGCCGCCAGCACTCCTGCCAATACGATTTGTTTGAATGTAGTTTTCATAGCGAATCCGAACTTCAGCATCGGACACGCCAACATGACTCGCAGCCGGGGGCGCTCCCAAGGGCGGTTGCATCTCGGGCGTCCCGGCGCGTTGCCGCGGCCAGCATGGCAATCTCCGTCCTTCGATCCTCTTGAAAAACAGTAGCAGCCGACGTGAGGAGGCTCTGTTTTCATTGAAGTCTGAGCCTCCTCACGTCGGCTGCTACGGGGTTTTACAATTGCCTCCTTCGTCACCCGGAAGGATGCAGCCTGCAAATTGCAGGCCGCCTCGCGTTCGCTCGTGCAGATTGCAGGCGGTGCCGGCGAGGGCGCAGGACTTCTGATCCCGTGAGAATGACGTGGCCTGCCCGGTGAACGCACCGGGCCTACAGGGTCGCACAGGAGCTGTAGGTCGGGTCCCCAGACCCGGCAAAGGGAGAGTTCTATTCGTGTTGCCGGACCGCTGCGACGCGGGGCAGCGTGAAGTAGAACTCGCTACCCCGCCCGTCTCTTGGTTTCACCCCGATTCGGCCGCCGTGGGCCACGACGATTTCCCGCGCAATGGACAAGCCCAGGCCCGCGCCGGTTTTCGTCTGGCCGGGCACGCGAAAGAAGCGATCGAAAATCCGGGTCCGGTATTCCTCCGGCACCCCTGGCCCTTCGTCCAAGACGCTGAACTGCACGTCGCCACTTTGGGTGCGCGCAGCGCGGAGCAGGATTTCCCCGCGGGCCGGCGAATGTTTGCTGGCGTTGGTGATGAGGTTGGCAAAGACGAGGCTGATCCGCGACCGGTCCACCGACACGGCAGGCAACCCAGGATCGATCAAGGCCACCAAGCGTAATCCCGACGCCGATACCGCTTCGAGCATCTCTCGCAGTGCGCCCGCCGCCAGTTCGTCCGGGGTGGTTTCTTCCCGGTTCAACTCCGCACTGCCCGCGTCGAGCCGCGCCAGATCGAGCAGATTGTTCAGCGTCCGCAGCATCCGCTCGGCGTCGTCGCGCGCGGTCTGGAGGAGGTCGCTTTGCGTGCCGCTCAACTCGCCGGTCGTCTTCTCCAGCAAGAGGTGGAGCGCCAGGCGCAGGCTGGTGAGCGGGGTCTTCAACTCGTGGCTGACGGTGCCCACCAGGTTGGTCTTGGCGTCGTCCAGCAGCCGGAAGCGGGTGACATCATAGAGGACCACGGCGATGCCGAGCAGGGCCTCCTCCGCGTTGCGCATGGTGACGATGCGCGGGAGAAAAAACTTTTCTTCGCCGTTGAGCCGGAAGGAAACCACTTCCTGAAAACTGGCCGGCAAAAAATTTTCGCCGGTCTGCAACGCGTGGCGGGCCGTGGCCTGCAGCCGCGCGGGCAGTGCGCCGCCCAGATGCAGGGCCGCGGCCAGGCTGTCCGCAGCCGGGTTCGTCAACTCAATCCGCCCCGCCGGATTCAGGACGAAGATGGGATCGGGAAACGACCCCAGCGTGGCCTCCATCGTGCGGTGCAGCCGGAGGATTTCGTCGGTGGTGCTTTGGCGGTAGGCGTGAAGCTGGGCGGCCATCTTGTTGAAGGCGACCGCGAGTTCGCCCAGTTCCCGGATGGGAGCCACCGGCACCGGCTGGCCGAGCTGGCCTTCCCCCAATTCGCGCGTCGCCCGCGTGAGGTTTTGCACCGGCTCCAGGATGGAACGGCTCACTTGGTAACAGGCGAAGCTCGCGATGGCCAGGGCCGCCGCGAGGCCGATGAGCAGGAGGTGGGTGACCCGCCGGGTGATGTGCCGGGCGTTTTCCTCCGCGGCCAGAATGGCGTCGTGGTGCCGGCGGCTGATTTTCTCCAGCAGCAGCGTGGCGGCGGTCATCGCCGGATAGAGCCGGGCCTCGTAGCACTGCCGCTGTTCCTCGCGCTGCGGGGAGGCGAAGATCTGCGTTCCGGCCTCCACAAAGCTCTGTTGGTTGGTGGCCAACTGCGCGCTCCACGCCCGCTCTTCGGGTGAAGTGATGTTGCCCTGTTGCACCGCCAAGTTGTGTTCGAAGAGCTTCCGGTTTTGCGCAAAGAGCTGCTGCCCCAGTTCGCGTTGTTGCTCGAATGCCAGCAACACCCCGCCTTGCATCCGGGCCAGCGACAGGCTCATGGCCTGCGCGGCTGCGACGCTCTGGTAATGCTTCATCGCGGCCACGCTCGTGCTCGTGGCCAGCCAGGAAAGGAGCACGGTGGCATACACGCCCACCGCCAGGAGCATGAGCACCAGCGGCACGAGGTTCAGAAACAACCGCGTGCTCAAGAGGCCGCCGCGGGATTTCTCCGCGGCGCTCATGGGGCGGAATCGGCTTCCGGCGCGAGTTTCTTCCGTTTCCGGTACAAGGTCGCCGGATCGATCCCCAGGATGCGGGCCGCCTCCTCCTGCGTTGCCGCCTGGTTCAGCACCAAACGCAGGTGTTCGTTCTCCAGCGCCTCCAGGGACACCGCCGCGCCCACCTGAACACGGCTGGTTTCGTCTTGACCGGAGGCCAGGCGCATCTGGTCCGGCAAATCCCCCAGTTCAATCCGCTCTCCGGCCGCCAGGATCACGGCGCGCTCCACCACGTTGCGCAACTCGCGCAAATTGCCCGGCCAGGGGTAGCTGTGCAGCGCCCGGCTGGCGGCGTCCGAGAACGCCGGAATCGGCTTGCCGCATTGCGCGGAAAAAAAACGCAGATAGCTCGCCGCCAAGTTCGGCAAATCGGCCCGCCGTTCGCGCAGGGGCGGCAACGTGAGCGCGATGACGTTGAGGCGATAGAAGAGATCCTCGCGGAAGCGGCCCTCCTTCACGGCTTGTTCGAGATTCCGGTTCGAGGCAGCGATGACGCGAAGGTTCGCGCGTCGGGGTTTGTCCTCGCCCAGCCGCTCGTATTCCTTTTCCTGGAGCAAGCGCAGGAGCTTGGGCTGGATTTCCAGCGGGAGTTCGCCGATCTCGTCCAGGAACAGTGTGCCGCCCTCCGCCCGCGCAACCTTGCCCCATGTGTCCGACACGGCCCCGGTGTAGGCGCCTTTCACGTGGCCAAACAATTCGCTCTCCAGCAACTCGCGCGACAGGCTGGGGCAACTCACGGTCACGAACGCGTTTTCCTTCAGCGGGCTGGCTTCATGGATGGCCCGCGCCAGCACCGTCTTGCCGGTGCCGCTCTCGCCCAGGATCAAAATCGTGGCCGGCGTGGCGGCGGCTTTCAGCGCGATCTCCAGCGTCTTCTGCACGGCTGGCTCGGCGGTCGTCAAGTCGGGCGGCGGCGAGTCCGTCGAGAGCCGCGATTCCAAATCGGCCAGGCGATGCTCGAGCTTGCGCGCGCGGGTGATGCGGGTGAGGACTTTCCTGATTTGTTCGGGCGTGAAGGGTTTCGGGACGTAGTCCGTGGCCCCGCGGCGCATCGCTTCCACGGCGTTTTCGATCGACGCGTAGGCCGTGAAGACAACGACCTCCAATGGTGGGCTGCTTGCCAGCATCTTCGGAAGGAGGTCTAGGCCGCTCTCGCCATCCAGTTTCAAGTCGAGGAAGGCCACATCGAACTGGGCCTTGTCGAGTTGGTGGAGCGCGGCGGCGCCGGTCGCCACGCCGACGGTCTGGTGGCCCAGTCCTTCCAGCAAAACCGCGGTGGTTTTGCGGATGCCCTCTTCGTCGTCGATGATCAACAGGCGCATGATGCTGGTCCGTTGCCCGCCCGACCGGTTGCGAGTGGGATCGGGCCTTCTCTTCGCAAGTGCGGGAATCTACACCCGCCGCCGGCAAGCGCCACCCGCGAACTGGGCATGAGACGGCCCACAGACGCTCGGCGGGATGTGTCGGCGGGCGAAGGGGCCGGGTTTCATCCCAGTCTGCCCCTCCGCGCGGCCGCGGCATGCCGAGTTGATCTGTGGGCCGAAATGCGGTTTCTGCTTTCTGATTCCGTGTGATGCTAAGCGGAGAACTTCGCCTTTGCGTCCTCAATGGCTTTCTTGAAGTCGCTCAGCGCGGCCGTGAGTTGCTCCTTGACCTGTTGCCAGGTTTCCTGGCTCGACTGCTTCAATTCCTCGCACTTGTCCGCTGCGGCCTGGCTCTTCTCACGCAACGCCGCCAGGGCTTTGTCCACCTCAGCCTTGGCGTCGCCGGTGTAGCCGGCGGCTTTCTTCGCCAGTTCTTCAATCTTGGCCTTGCCCTCCTTCAGTTCCTGCTCTGCGGCGGCCAGGGTGGCATTCTTCTCATCCGCAGGTTTGGCTCCGCGGCCGGGTTCGGCCACGCTCGGAGTCGGGGCTGGCGTGTTCTGTTTCGCTTCCGACGGCTGGGACTCACTCTGGGGTCCCGTGTTGTCAGTCGTTTGCCGGTTGGCTTGACTGCAGCCCAGCAAGGCTGCCGACACAGCGCAGGCAAAGAGGTATCGGTTCAGTTTCATATTTCTCTCTTTCTTTTTTTGGTTTCAGGTGGCGAAGCGCGCCGGCCTGGTCGGGCAATCCGCCACGACCCGGCCAACCCGCTCCGTTTTCAGGCGGGGTTCCCGGTCTTGGCCTTTAGGTGCGATTCCGACCGAAGATCAGGGACACGAGGAACACCACCACGAAAATCACAAACAGGGCTTGGGCGATGCCCGCCGCGGTGCCCGCGAGGCCCGTGAAGCCCAGCAAGGCGGCTAGCAACGCCACGATCAAAAATGTCAAGGACCAGCCCAGCATAGGGACCTCCGGCTTCACCGCATTGTCTTCCATTTGCTCGCGAATCTGTTCATACGCCGTTCGTTCGTTTTCTCTCGCGAGCGTCTTTAAGCGTCCGCTGTGCCAAGCCAGCCTCGGGGAGCCGCGGCGCGATGTCGGACAGGGAGTTAAGATGTGCGCGGGTCGGGACAACCGCTTCCTCCGCCGTGCCGTCAATGCAAATTGCAGCCCAGCCGTTCGCTCGAGGTTGCAGGTTGCAAGCGTGCTGCGTGTTGATGGGCCTCGCTGTTGCGGTGGAGCACGCAGCCGTTGGCATCGGCCTGAACATCATGCTGACCGAGGCCGCCGAGTAGGGGCACGACGGACGGCGTCTGCCCTTCCTCGAATCGCGGTAGGCGATCTTCACCAGCGAACTGCTTTGGGGTGGCAACGGAAGCTCCTTGCAGGACGTGCGAACTGGCGCGCCAAGGAGACTTCCTCGGACCACCGCGTGAACAGAATCGATCCACCGAGCGTCCAGTCACCCGGTATGAAGTATCGTGGAAACAGCACAATGGCTGCAGCGTTCATTCTTTTGACTGCACTCGCTTCGAGTGGCAGACCCTTGCCGGCCGCGGAGGGCATCGTAGTCGGGAGTGCCGTTCGTCCGAAGTCCGGCAGCGTTGTGCTTCAAACTGACTTCGGGGAACCCGCCGAACGCGCCCGATGGTCGAAAGCACGCGAGGCGCGGTGGGGGAACGAGGGGCCGGGCGGCAGTACTGCGCTGTGCGTAGCCATACCGCCAACGGTGAAAACCCCCAGCGCGATGATTCGGCGGCCATTCGACGTGGCGGCTTATCGCGGGATGCAACTCCAGTTCACGTGTCAGGCCAAGGCGGACCGCGTGAGCCAGCCGCCCGAAACCTACAACGGCGTGAAGTTCATGCTGCACTTCAAGTCGCCCTCGCTTGGCCCGCAGTGGCACAACGTCAACGGTGTCCACGGCACGTTCGACTGGAAAGAGCTTTCGTTCATCACGGCCATTCCTGAGGATGCCGAGTCGGGCGAACTGGACTTGGGCTTGCAGAACTCGAACGGCACGGTGTGGTTCGACGACGTTACGGTCGTCGTGGCGCGCGGTGCGCCGCCACAGCGCCCCGCCCCGAGCGCCAACCCGCCGCCGCCATTCAAAGGCCACACCCTGCCCCGGCTCCGTGGGGTGATGTCCCCGAACGCGTTTCGCGACGAGGACCTGCGTGTGCTCGGCCAGGATTGGGGCGCGAACCTCATCCGCTGGCAGATCACCCGCAATTGGGGCAAGCCCAACACGGACCTGGACCTCGCCGAGTATGATCGTTGGATCGAGAGCGAGCTGGCCGACTTCGACCGAGCCCTGGCGGCGTGCAGCCGTTATGGCATCAAAGCCGTGGTGGACCTTCACTCCCCCCCCGGCGGACGCTACGCGGACAACAGCGTGCGGATGTTTCACGAGGCGGTTTACCAGGCGCATTTCGTGAAGGTCTGGGAGAAGATCGCCCGCCGCTTCAAAGGCCATTCCGCGATCTGGGGTTACGATCTCGTCAACGAACCCGTGCAAGGCAAGCCCTCACCCGCGGGCGTGGCCGACTGGCTGGGCACCCAGGTGAAGGCGGCCAAAGCCATCCGCGCCCTCGATCCCGAGACCCCGATTATCATCGAGGCCGAGGATTGGGATTCGCCGACCGGCTTTCGCTACCTTGAACCGGTGGATGTGGCGCGGGTCATTTACCAAGTCCACCTGTATTGGCCGCACAGCTTCACGCACCAGGGCGTGTCCGGCGCACGGACCGGTGTGACGTATCCGGGCACGATCCAGGGCCGGCCGTGCGACCGGGAGGCGTTGCGGCGATTTCTGCAGCCCGTGCGCGAGTTTCAACTCGCCTACAACGCCCACATCTACTGCGGCGAGTTCAGCGCCATTCGCTGGGCACCCGGCGCTGCCCGATACCTGAAGGACTGCATCGATCTGTTCGAAGAATACGGCTGGGACTGGTCGTATCATGCCTACCGCGAATGGGACGGCTGGAGTGTCGAACACAACTCCGATCCGAACGATCACCAACCCACCGCCAAACCCACCGACCGGAAAAAGCTGCTGCTGGAGCGGTTCGCGAAAAACCAAAAGCCCTAAACAGGCGAAGCGGCCGTCTTCCAAGGTCCGCGGGCGCCGCCAGCGCGGCAGCGGTCGTGGCGATACAGAGGAGCAGAACAGCAAAGATGTGACTCGGTGCTATCAGAGGCGCGTCTCCAGCCACTCGCGATTGCGCACCGCGGAGTCAAAGGGGTTGCGGTCTTCGGGTTCGTCTTCCCACGAATACCAACCGGTGTAGCCGATGTCGCGAAGCGCCGTCAGACCGCCGGCCACGTTCACGATGCCTTCGCCAAGGAGGCACGTTTCGTGCGCGCCGGCGGCCTTCACGTCTTTGATGTGCGTGTGGCGGGCGAACTTCCCCGCGGCGCGGATTTGTTCCGGTACGTTGGCCGCCTGGGTGCCGAACCAGCCGGTATCGACGCAGAGACCCAGCCAATCGTTCCCGCCGCCCACTTTGGCCAATGCCTCGGCGGCGGTCTTTTCCGGGTGGTTCTCAATGTTGAAGCCGATGCCGAACTCCTGGCAAAGCGCCGTGGCTTGTTCGGGCGTCTGGCCGCGCAATCCGCCGTCAATGTGCGGGATGCCCAGCCACTGACAGATTTGCAGCGTCTCGCGCCGCAAGCTGCCCGCATAGGCGATGGGCCGCAGGCCGTGGTCGGCCAGGATGCGCTTCCAACTGGCCGCCTGGTCGCGATTCAACGATTCCGGCGCGGCGTGGGCCTCCCAGATTTCCACGGCGGAGAATCCGACGGCGGCGATGTCGCGGCAGATAGCAGTCCAGGCCGCTTCGTCGGTCAGGGCCACGGTTTTCTGGTGCTGTTCGCCCCAATGCTTCAGCTCGAACCGATAGTTGGTGAAGCGGGCGACGAGGTTGGCGGTGTTGAAGGCAATGCGTTTTCGGGCGGCGCTGCGTGACGTGGAGACGCAACCGGTTTGGGTGAGCCACACCCCGGTCGTGGCAAGAGCGGCGTGGATGAATTGGCGGCGATTGATTTCGTTCATGACTGTAGTTCGGTTCGGGTTTGGTGCGGTTTTTGCCGCCCTTCAGCGCACCGCGGAATCGCGTGCTTGGCGGTCCTCTGCGTCTTTTGCCAATCGCAAATCGAGGGAACCGCTGGCTTCGGCCGCCGGGCGCCTGTCAGCGGGAATGTCTGGTTGCCTTCCAGTCGCGTGGCGGCGTGGGGCAGCAACGGACGGTCCTGCACGCATCGTCTCATTGTGGCGGCTTGGACTCGATCGCGTAATCGTGCCGCCAGACGGCGTTGGTGAGGACCTGGTTGCCACAGTCCCAATGCCAAACATAAAGGGCCTGTCGCGCGGGGGCGTAGATGAGGCCGCTGGGCTGGACCGGCGCCGGCTCCAACACCGGTGTCCAATTCGCGCCGTGATCGGAGGAGACCTTGATGCCTTTGCCGGCGACGGCGGCCAGTCTGCCGTCGGGCAATTCGATGATCATGGAGCCTTTGATCGCGCCCGGGCCGCACATTTGAATCCACGTCTGACCCTGGTTGGTGCTGCGAATGACTCCGCGGTCGTACATCAACATCCAGTAGATCGATCCGTCCGACGCGCTCAGGGGCGCGCCATTGGCCTCCAAAGGAGTGGCCTGGCTCCAAGTGGCGCCGCCGTCGGCAGTCCGATAGACACCGCCCGTGCCTTTGCCCCAGCCCGAGGCATTGACCAGATACGTGGACGTGTCGATGAGCAGGGGGTTGGACGAGAATTTCGTTCCTTCGGGCAGCGTTGCGCCGATGTTCGTCCAGTTCGCCCCGTCGTCCACAGATTTCCACACGGTGCGGGATTGCTCGTGTCCTCCAGCCAGCAAGGTCCGGCGCCGCGGGTCGGCGAATTCCACGCTCACGTAGTCGTTGTGCCTGATGTGGCCCAGGTGTCGAAACGTTTGCCCGCCATTGGTCGTTTGATACACGCCGGAGCTGTTGTAGATGCCGCTCTCCCAGAAAACATCGGCGTGGGCCGGGTCGTAGAGAATCCGCGAGGGCCGATTGACGATGGCGTCGGAACCAGCGCCTTGCCCCAGCGGCGTCCAAGTGAGGCCGCCGTCGGTGGTTTGCCAGAGCCCGCGTTGGGCAATGCCAGCAATGATCTTGTCCTGCCTGGGAACGACCGAAAGCAGACACAAGTTCCCGCACTCCGACGGCAGGCCCGCGAGGTTCCCGGTCACGTTCACCCATTGGGCCGAGAGCGAAAGGCAGAAGCC
Source organism: Verrucomicrobiota bacterium (assembly GCA_016219875.1). Classification (GTDB taxonomy): domain Bacteria; phylum Verrucomicrobiota; class Verrucomicrobiia; order Limisphaerales; family JACRJZ01; genus JACRJZ01. Next base: position 24,208 of record JACRJZ010000009.1, read on the forward strand.
CAACAGGATCGCCGAAACAAGAAGGCGGCTGATGAGGCGCTGATTCATAAACACCCGGCGATGCTCCTCCCGGCATCTCCTCTCGTCAATCGTTGGATGTGACGTCGACTGTCGGCCTCGCCGACGTAACAACCTGGAAACGTCTCAACACAGTGCGATGCGGTTGCGGCTCGCTTTCATGAGATTTCGGACGTAGGAATTGCCGCCACGATGAAGATCAGGCCATCATTCAAGCGTTTGGCAAGCACGCTGACAACGGCGCTGGCAGTTGCAATTCACCTCATGCAGCCCGCCGCAGGTGCCGACCCGCCGGCGCTCGCGTTGCGGCCTGAAGTCGCGGACGAACAACTGCCGCGCAATCCGCGGTCCAGTAACATCAAGGAATGGGAACGGGCGAACCCAACGAATCTTGTCCGCTTGAACGGGAAATCTTTCTGTGACGACGCCGGGCCGTTCCTCGGCTTGGGCGTGTCTTACTTTCAGGCGCTGCGTCACGCGAAACATGATCGCGCGCGATTGGACCGTAACCTGGCGCTGTTCGCGGCTAAAGGGTTCAACTATGTGCGCATCCTCAGCATGGTAAGCTGGGATGGACTCGAAATTGCCCCGGTGGCGTTTACCAATCGGGCCGGTCGTGTGATCCCGGCCTGGCCGGATTACTGGCAACAGTTTCGGGAACTGCTTGATCTGGCCGCTCTGCACGGGCTGCGCGCCGAGGTGACGGTCTTCGCCGACGCACAATACGTGATGCCATCCAAAGCAGCCCGGCTAGCGCACCTCGACGGAATCCTGGCGAACATCGCCAGCCGCAAGCACCAGATTCTGCACCTCGAAGTGGCCAACGAGGCCTGGCAAAATGGCTTCTCCGGAGCGCAAGGCATTGCGGACCTGCGCGCGTTCACGCAGTACCTGGCCGATCGCACGCACGTGTTAGTGGCCACCACGTCGAATGACGACACGAGCAACGAGGGCATCATGGCGCTCTATCGCGGCAGCGCGGCGGATCTGGCTACGGTTCACTTCAGCCGGGACACCCGGACGATCGAGGGCGGCTGGCTGCCGGTGCGCGACACGTACCGCGCGGGAAATCTGCCGGGGGTGCCGCCCGTGTCCAGCAACGAGCCGATCGGCCCGGGTTCCTCAGTCAGTTCAGAGAGCGACCCGATCAAGCTGTGCGCGGCGGCGGTGTTTGCCTACCTCGCGAACCTGCCGGCCTATGTTTACCACTCGCGGGCTGGTGTGTATGGATTTGTGAAATGCTGTCCGCCCGCAGGTGGCGAAGATCGTTTCGAGGACTCGGCCGGAATCAGCGCCTATCAGCACCTGCCCCGGATCCTGCCGCCCGACTTGGCCAGTTGGACGCGCCATGACGGGCTCGAACCCCGCGCACCCTTCACCGTGTTCTGCGACGGTCGGCCCAACCAGTACTGGCCGAATGTGGGTCGCGCGACGAACGGCTGTCACCGCAACATTGGCAGCGTCAAAGGCAGAGAGTTCGTGTGCCTTCCCATGGGCATTTTGGCCGGCGGCGTGACGCTCGAGGCACGGCGTCCACTTCAATTCCAAGTCATCCATCCGTTGACCGGCGTGGTGGTTTCCAACCTGACCTTGAACGGCGGAGCCCGGTTCACGCTGCCGCAGGGGCCGGGCGCCTACCTTCTCAGAGGATCGTTTTCAGCGCGTTCACGCGGCGCGGCGCAAGTTGACGAGACGCGCCCGAAACGCTTTCCGCATCGCATCTGGGCCGCGAGCGATTTCGAAGCGCGCGCGCCGGACTATGGCTGGTTTGGCCTGCCCGAAACCAACAACATCCCACGCTATCCTGGCAACGCGACGGCGCTGGGTGTGGGAGCGCGGCCCCATCAAAACGTCAGGGCCCTCATGACGGGCATCAACCCGGCGCCTAGCCCGCGCATGGGCAAGGAAGTCATGGCTGAGAAGAAGGTCAAGCTGAGCTACATGGTTGGCACCATGATCGAAGTTCCGCACGGCGCCCTCACCGCGGACGAAATCGCGCAGACGGCGGAGTTCTTCAGTTTCGGCACCAACGACCTCACCCAGACCTGCCTGGGCATGAGCCGCGACGACTCCGGCAGCTTCCTGCTGCCCTACACCGAGGCCGAGATTGTGAAGGAACACCCGTCAACTCCTGGCGTGACGCCACTGCGCCACAACACTAGTATCAAGACCGCTCTGGGAAACCGAAGCGGTTTTTTACTACGACGCCCGATGCCGATTGCTCTCGATGGCGAACAATGGATGGCCGTTCTCGAACGGCTCGCCAAGTCTTTGCCTTCCGAAGGACCACCCCTGCGGCTCTGCTTGATCGGTTCAGCCGCCTGCCTCTTCGGTGGGATGGACGGACGCACTTCGATGGACTTGGACATCTGGAAGCCCGCCAGTGATTACGACCGCCTGGAACTCAAGCTCGCAGCCGAAAAGGCGGGCCTTCTGTTTGACCCCAAGACGACGCTGGAGCCGGACACACCGTACCTTCAGTTGGTGGAACCGGGCTTGACCCAACTGGGCGAATTCGCCCCCGTGCTGGTGGAACGGCTGGGCCGCCTGTACATCTACCGCCCGCCCGCAGAAAATCTGGTCGCAGCCAAACTCATCCGGGCGGAGCCGAAGGATTTGGGCGACGTCGCCTTTCTGATCAGCCGCCATCGCCTGGACTTGGACCGCATCCGGCAGATCATCGCTGGCTTTGATCAGCCGACGCGTGAGAAAGCCTCCGAGAACCTTGTTTTTTTGGAAGTGTTGAAACCATGAGCATGACCCCGCGCGATGAAGAACTCGTGGCCCGCACCCTCCTCGCTGATCCGGCGCTGGTAAACCGCTATTGGAAGGAGCAGCGATGGGCGGAACTGGCTGCGTTGGTGCGTTACGCGCGCCGGGATGTGCCCGCAGCGTTGGCCCAAACGGATCCCGCGCTTTACCGCCAGCTACGAAACCAGATCACCCGGTTCTTCCTCCTAGGGGGCGATGTGTTTTCGGTGGAGGCCTTGGAGAGGAAGGCTGGCCTCTGATTGTCCCAGGCGACCGCCATCCAGGCATAGCATATACCGAGAATTCCGAGATGCAGGTCCGTGCTGTGTTCGAAGCGGCGGCGGAAGTGCAGAACGAGATTGTGAAGAAGAAGCCCCGGCGGACGGCTATGATTCGCCGCCACCGATCAGCCCGTCCGTAACATCTCCACCAGCACACCACCCAATCGCTTCACGCCTTCTTCAATTCGTTCCGGTGTGGCGTTGGAGAAGTTCAGCCGGAGCGTGTTCCGACCCTGGCCGTCCAGGTGGAAATCATCGCCGGGCACGAACGCCACGTTCCGCGCGAGGGCGCGCTTCAGCAAGAAACCGATTTCAATGTGCGGGGGCAGGGTCACGAGCAGGAACATGCCGCCGTCGGGACGGGTCCAGGTGGTTCCATCCGGAAAATGCGCGGCTAAAGCGGACAACATGGTGTCGCGCCGCAGGCCATACGCTTCGCGCAGCCGCGGAATCTGGCGTTCGAGCACACCGTTGCGAATGAGTTCGAGGATGACATGCTGGCAGAGCGTGCTGGTGTGGAGATCGGCGGCTTGCTTCGCCTGGACCAACTTGTCGATCACCTCCGCCGGCGCAATCACCCAGCCGACGCGCAAGCCCGGGATCAGCACCTTGGAGAATGTTCCGAGGTGAATGACACAGGTTTCGAGTTCGCCGCCCGCGCCGTTGGCCGCATCCAACTCCAGCAGATGGGGCAGGGGATCGCCGCTGTAACGGAGTTCGCCATAGGGGTTGTCCTCGATGATGATCGTCTGGGGCTTGTGCGACGTTGTAGCGCGCTTTCCAGTCGCCAGTAGCTTGGAACACGGGACAGGAATGTCCCCTGAACCCGCAGACAAGAATGTCTGCGCTACATCGCTTGGCACCAGACGACGCCCGTTGATGCATTCGAGCAACTGCCGCCTGCGCGGCAGACTGAGCGTGATGCCTTGCGGGTTTTGGAAATTAGGCACGAGATAGATCAGCTTGGCGCCCGCTCTCAGTAACGGCGACAGCGCGTCCACGCATAGGCCGTCGGTATCCGAGGGCAACGGCACAAAGGCCGGCATCATGGGCCGCCACGCGGAGAGCATGGCGAGGTAAGTCGGGTTTTCGACAAGCACCCGGTCGCCAGCATTGAGGAAAACCTTGCCGATCAAATCCAGCGCCTGCTGCGAACCGGTGACGATCATCACGTTCTCCGGTCGAACCTGGAAATGCGCCCGGGAGAAACGCGCCGCGATCCAGTCGCGCAACTCCGCCACGCCTTCGGTTTCCCCGTATTGCAGCGCCTGTTCGCCGCGGCGTTGCAGCACGTTGGCGGCGGCTTGGGCGACTTCCGGCACGGGGAACAATTCAGGCGCGGGGATGCCGCCGGCGAACGAGATCATGCCCGGCTGGGCGGTGACCTTGAGCAGTTCGCGCACGGTGGAGCGGCGCATCTGCGTGGTGCGCTCGGCGAAGAGTGGCTGCCATTTCATGGGAACACATTAACGGCTGACGAAGAGTCGTGGCCAATGCTTCTTTGTTCGCGCTGCCATCGCGTTCCGGTATGCTTCGGCGCATGGAACTGCGGCAATTGCGTTACTTCGTCGGTGTCGCGCGGGAACAGAGCTTCACGCGGGCGGCGGCCAAACTGCGCGTGGCCCAGCCCGCCCTCAGCCGGCAGATTCGCCAGCTCGAAGACGAAGTGGGCGTGGTGTTGCTGGAACGCGGGGCGCGGGGCGTCCGGCTCACCGAGGCGGGTGAAGTGTTTCTCGCGGACGCGGCGGCGTTGCTCGAACAAAGCGCGCAGGCGGTGCGGCGCACGCGGATGAGCGGCCAGCATCAGCAGCGACAGCTCAACGTGGGTTACGTGTGGGGTCTGTTCCACACCCTCGTGCCGCCGTGGGTGGCGCGGTTCCGTCAGCGCAACCCGGAGGTGGCCGTGAACCTGTTCGACCTTACCGCCACCCAACAGGCCGAGATGCTGGGTCGGGGAAAACTCGATCTGGGATTCATTGGTTTCGCGCTGGAGGCGGATGCCGCCCGGCTGGCCAAGCGGAAAGTTGGCCAATGTGCTTTCATGGCCGCGCTGCCCGCGCATCACCCGGCGGCGGGGAAACGAAAAGTCGCGCTGACTACGCTGGCCCAGGATTTCTTCATTGTGATTTCCGAACAGACTTATCCCGGAGCGGCGCGTTTTCTCAAGGAAGCCTGCCGCAAGGCCGGGTTCCGGCCGAAGATTCTGCAGACTGCCGAACGCGGTTACACGATTCTGGGGCTGGTGGCCGGGAACTGCGGCGTGACGCTGCTGCCGGAATCACTGCAAGCGCTGCCGCATCCGGGCGTGGTATTTCGTCCGCTGCTCGACGCGCCCCAAGGCGACTTGTTCGTAGCCTGGAATCCGGCCTCGGAATCGCCCGCCGCGCGGACGTTCGTTGCGTCTCTGTCCCTGTAGAGGAACCACGAAACACACGAAACACACGAAAGGAAAGTCCGAAACCGGGTTTAAGGTGGACGTCTCCGTCTAGTCTCATCGCAGCACCCGGATTTCTTCGGTGTCCCTTTCGTGTATTTCGCGGTTCAAGGAATTGGCTCCTGCTCAGTCTCTCTTCAACTGTTCCAGCAGGGCGCCGGCTTCGTCGTAGGCGGCTTTGTAGGTGTAATCGGGAGGGCCGTCGCAGGTGGCGAGACGGCGGGCTTTCTGGGCGTGGTCTTTCGCGGCGGCTTTGTCGCCGCGGGTGAGGGCGAGCTTGGCGAGTTCCAGGTGGGCGTCCGCGCATTGCAGGACGTAGCCGCTGCGCTCGGTGATGAGCAGCGCCTCCTCGGCCAACCGCTGGGCCTCGTCCGACGCGCCGGTGGCGGCGCGCAGCCGCGCCAGGTCAATGAGGATGTCGGCTTCGTCCATCACATCGTTGATGCGGCGGCAGCGTTCCAGCGCCTCGTGCAAATGGCGCTCGGCCTCGTCAGTCTGGCCGGCAACGCGGTGCGCCGCGCCCAGTAGCCAGTGCGCCTCCGCAAAGTCGCGTGGATGTAGGTAACGGGTACGCGCTGTCTCATCCTCTAGTTCCAGCGCGTGGCGCGCGGATTCCAGCACGGAATTCGGAACGCGTGACTCGGAACTGCCTCCTGCTCGCAGCAGCAGCAGTTCACGTAGAGCACGGTAGGCCCACGTCAAGGCTTGCCCTCGAACGTAGCTCTGTTTCTCGAACATTTTCAGCGCTGTTGTCAGTTCCTTTTCCGACTCGTCCCACGCGCCGCGATAGGCCAGCAGCAGGCCCAATTCACGGTGCCCAATCGCCTCCCGGCGCTCGACCTTGACCTCCCGGCCCAGCGCGATGCTGCGGCGCAGTTTGGCCTCGGCAGCCCGTAGCGCGCCGATGGGAAGTTGAGCCATGTAAGCCACGTTCCCCAAGCCCATGGCGAGGTCCGTCTTGTTGCTGTGCTTTTCACGGATGAAGTTGCACTGCACATACAGCGGTACGGCGCGGAGGAGCTGGCCGCTGAGGGAGTAGGAGTTTGCCAGCGAATTCAGCGTCCAGGCTTGCCAGCGTTCGTCTTTCAGACGCGGCGGGCGGTCTTCGCCGTCGGGAAAGAGCGCACGCAGCAGATCAATGATCAACTGGTAGGCGCCAAGCTGGAAGTAAAGCGTGCCATGAAGGCGGTCGCGGAAGAGCGCGCACGCTTCGTCAAACTGCCCGGCGCGAACGGTGTGGTGATAGAGTTCGATCACCGGGGTCAAGTCTTTCAGACGCGTCACCTTGTCTGGCTGGGGCACGCCGGCAAAGTAATCGCGCAAGCGGGTGTGGGCGGCGACGCGGTCGGTCGCGGCCAACCGGTCGTAGGCGTAGCGCCGCACGATGGGGTGCAGGTCGAACCGACCCTCCTTCGTGTCGTGGTGCAGCAGCCCGCGCGCAACCAGATCGCGAAGGTCCTTGTCGAGGGAACCCTCACCCGCCCTTCGGGCACCCTCTCCCGTCCGACGGGAGAGGGCGAGCGCATCCGGCGTCGGTACGATGTCGCGCGGCTGCTTCGTCCCAGCGCGTCCGGCGCTTCTCCCTCTCCCATCGGATGGGAGAGGGCCGGGGTGAGGGTTGTCCGCTTCCGCCAGCGCCTTGAGCGCGTCGTATTTCACCGGGCTGCGGAAGCAGGCGATGCGGCCCAGCAACGCCTGCCGCTCCGGCGTGAGGCTGTCGTAAGCCGTCTCCAGCACGTGATGCTGGCGCTGCACCAAGTCGCCGCTCACGTCCAACCGCTTCGCGGCGGCGATGTCGCCGGGTTGCTGGAAATCACCCACGATCAAGCCGGCCAGCAATCGCAGGCTGAGCGGATGATAGCCGTAAGGTTCGCACGCCTGCTCGATCTCGGTGTGCGTCCCGCGGATGCCTTGGGCGCGGAAAAACTCCACCGCGTCGGCGGGCTGCATCTGCCTGAGTTCCTCCTCGCGGCAACCTTGCAGCAATCCGGCGCCCTTCGCCTCCAGCACGCGCGGGCAAAGCCGCGTAGTGAGCAGAACTTTGGCGCGAATCCCTGGGAGCGTGGCGACGCCGCGGAGGAAGATTTCGGCGAGTGGGGAGAGGCAATCGCAGTCGTTGTAGCGGCAGGCATCTTTGCCTGCCGTAGAGCCGGGCATCCTGCCCGGCGGCACTGGCGCGGAAGCGTTCGCGGCGCTGGTATTGTCGATAGCCTTGCCGGGCGGCAGGATGCCGTCCTCTACGGCAGGCGGGACGCCCGCCGCTACTTCGTCGCCTTGGTAGGCGGCGTTGAGGCCGCCATACGCGCGGAGGGCGCGTTCGAAGCCGTCGAGGACGAGTAGCGTCCCGCCAGAGCACAAGGCCTGCAACAACGCCGTGAGTTGATCGCGCGCGGACATCGAGCCGACTGCCATTCGTTCGCCGTAGAGGTATTGCAGCGTCTCGACCAGGAAGTGCTCAAAGCTGGCGTCGCCTTCGTAGAAGCTCCACCAGACGACGCGCGGCCAGGCGGCGGGGGCCACGTCCTGGGTGAGCCAATGCCAGACGAGCGCGCTTTTGCCGAAGCCGCCCAGCGCGCGCAGGCTCAGCAGCGGATGCGCGGGGTCCGCCTCCAACCAGCGGGAAAGCATTTCGCGCTCGGCGAGGCGCCCGGTGAAGTTAGGCGGCATGGGATACGGATGGGCTAGAAACCAGTGGCCGCGCTCCGGTTGCTTCGGCGGCTCCGGCTCCGGCCGTTTGTCGAGGGCGGTGAGAAGCTGGCGCCAGGCGAGGTCGTGGTCCGCACCGTCGGTGAAGTCGATGTGGGTGAGCGCGGCGATACTGAGGGGCTTCTCGCACTCGGTCCGAAGTAATGGAACGATGCGATGGTCGCGATTCGCCGGGTCGAGCGTCTGCGCCATCCGAAACTCGATCTCGCACCATTCGCTCTCGAGGTAATTCGGCGTGAGGACCAGCAGAGTTTTGCGGCACTTCACAACGCCGTGCTCCATTTCTTTGATGCTCGCCGCGCCAGGCGTGAAGTCGCGGAAATAAATGATGGCTTTCAGCCCGGCCTCCTCCAAGCGCTTCAACAATTCTCCGCGCACCCACGCCTTGTCCTTGCTGGAATAGGAAATGAAGACGTCGAACTCGAATTGATCTCGATCAGTCATGGCAGTTGTCCTCCGCTGTGCGGGCGGGCGGGCGACAGTCCTGAGGCAGACCGGGCTTTTCCATTCTCTGGCCGGTCTTCAGCAGACGTTCCTCACCATTCTTGCCCCGAGTTCTCATAAGCTGACCGGCGGATCGTAGCCACGGCGGCATGACGGCGGCAATGAATTCCTCAAAAAGCGGAAAACAGCAGGCTTGGGGAAGGGGAGCTACGCGAGTCCTTGAAGGCGTTCACCGAGCCGCTCCAGCCCAACCTGGGTGGCTTTCTTTGGTGCCGACGGAGGGGGTCGAACCCACACACTCTCACGAGTACCAGATTTTGAGTCTAGCGCGTCTGCCAATTCCGCCACGTCGGCAACACTAACCACCAATCACTTACGACCAAATAACAGGCTTCCGGTTGACCTTGTGCTACTGTCTGTGCTAGTTTTACGGCATGAAAGCAATTGCAGCCGCGAGCAACATTCGCGGCAACCCGGCCCAGACTGCGACTCAACGTCAACACAAGACCGGACAATACGTTAAAGTCTTCGATCCGCGCAAGCGGAGAGTGCGGGGATTGTGGCAGCGCAACGGCGCGTATTATGCGCAGATCATGCTGGCCGATGCCGCCACCGGCCGGAAGTGTGTTCGGCGCGTCCGCTTGGAGGATTCCGACAGCAACCCGGTTCAAACCGTGGCCGAGGCCGTCAAACGGATGAACGCGCTCAAGGTCAAGCGGGAGGAAAACAGGCTGGCCTTGACTCCGAAGCGTGCGCCCACCTTCAGTGCCTATGCCGAGCAGTACTTCGATTACTACGAGAAGGTCAAAGACGCAAAGCGGGACAGCACGCTCTACACCGAGCGCGTTTGCATCAATCATTGGAAGGAGCATCTGGGACAAATCCGCCTCAATCAGATCAACCGCGCTCTCGTCAATTCCTACATTGCCAAGCGGCAGGCCGCCGGGAGAAGTGGGCGGACGGTCAACCTGGAAGTGATCGCCTTTCGCAACGTCATGAAACGGGCGCTCGACGATGGTTGGATCACGCGGCTACCCACGGAGAATCTGCGCCCGCTCAAGTGGACGCCCCGCAAGCGGCGCTTGATGACTCCGGCTGAAGTTGACCGGCTGTGCGCGGCGGCCCTGAAGTCCAATGACAACGGCCAACTGAAATTCAAGAACGGACAAGAGTTTGCCGACTACGTGCGGTTTCTCCAATACTCAGGCGCGCGGCGCAACGAAGCGTTGCGAATTCGCTGGGCCGACGTTGATTTCGAACGCCGGCTGTTGACCATTGGCGCAGACGGGCAGACGAAGAACCGGCAGCACCGCGTGGTGGACCTCAATCCCAAGCTGGAAGCTCACTTGAGGAGCATGGCCGCACGCCGCGCCCCGGATTCACAGTGGGTGTTCCCATCGCCGCAGCGAGGCGACCGGGACATGCCGGGCAAGAGTTTCGTGGAAACCATGCGCTTGGTGCGTGACGAGGCGAGGCTGACGGGCCTCGGCTTCCATGATCTTCGTCACTTCTTTTGTTCCATGTGCGTGATGTCTGGCATCGACTTCATGACGATCGCAAAATGGGTGGGCCACCAGGATGGGGGTATTTTGATCGGAAAGGTGTACGGGCATCTTTCCAACGAGCACACCCAGAGGCAGGCCCAGAAAGTGGTGTTCGGATCGGTCGTGATGGAAGGCTCAGCAGCAGTTCAGCCCTTGGCAAGTTCTACCTGACATGAAGCACCGCCGTTAATTATTGACTCCAGTCCGCTAATAGATTATGGAACTGATCCAATGACCGATGCCATTGCATTAAGCCAGTTGTCGGCGGCGACTCTTCCCACCCGGAAAGTCCGCAAGGGAGTACTGGATTACCTGCTGCATTTCCGCGAAATCAGCAACCGTGAAGGCGGGCTGGTTCCTATCGCGACAGCGGCCGCTATTTTGGGCGTGAGTAAACAGCGGGTGCATGATCTGGTCCGCGAGGGCACCCTGCGCACTACTGAAATCTACGGCAAGAAGTGGCTGTCGGGGAATGAATTGGAATCGTTCGTGAAGTTGCAGCGCAAGGCCGGACGCCCGTGGAAGGAACCGAGTGTGAAGGAAATGTGGCGGGCAGCGTTGGACGGGACACGCGAACAGTGGGTGGATGAAAATAAAAGTTGACTAAGACATGGTGTTAATTTACACCTGCACTCATGACGAGTGCAGTGTATGGGCAATACGGCAGATCGGTGCTTGCGGGGGCGCGAACAGATTCTATTTCGGATGGGAACGGCCAAGCGGCGTTCATCAGCCTCTCGGCTTGGATTGAACAGGTCGGCGTCACCGCCTGCACCGCTTGGCGCTGGCGGAGGAAAGGCTGGCTGAAGACCGTCAATATCTGCGGGCGCCAGTACCTCACCCGTCAGGCCATTGAGGATTTTTTGGCCCGCGCCGAGATGGGCGAGTTCGCCCAAGTGCATAAGGTTCCCGCTCGAAAGGAGAAAGAGCAATGAACCTCCACATTGGTCCTTTCCCCAAGTGGGTTCCGCCCACCAATTTCCTTCCGTGTCCTGGCCAGACAGGGAGGGCAGTTCAACAACGGCCAGAGCAAACAATGAGTACAAATATACATCTGTATGATTAGCGAAATGCTTGTGCTGGAAGAGGGGGAACGGTCCTTCAACTCGAAGACCGGGCCCAAGAAGGAGTACGTGGTTTCCATCCGCGACGCGGGGCAGGGCGAACGTTGCACCAACAACTTCGTCTATTCCCTGAATGACGAGGAGAAAGACCGCTAC
>JACRJZ010000104.1 GCA_016219875.1 Verrucomicrobiota bacterium
GGGCAGGCTGCCCGCGCTCCTCTCCGCATATTTCTTGAATCAGCCCCGGAGCAGGTTTCGTCCGGATCCTTTTTGTTCGCCAAACGCGCCGCTGCCCGCTACGAATCGCCGCGAGTCAATGCAAGCAAGTGAACATACCGCCGCACGCGAGACGTACCGGAAGATTGCCGCCAACGTCGAGAAGGTCATGCAAGGTCAGGCCGCGTCCATCCGCCGGCTCATGGCGGCCTTCGCCACCGGCGGGCACGTGCTGCTGGAGGATTTCCCCGGCACCGGCAAAACCACGCTCGCCAAGGCCCTGGCCCGGTCCATCGATGCCCAGTTCAAGCGCGTGCAGTTCACGCCGGACCTGCTGCCATCGGACATCTTGGGCGTGTCCATCTTCCACCAGCGCGACCAGGTCTTCTGCTTTCACGCCGGGCCGGTCTTCACCAACATCCTGCTGGCCGACGAGATCAACCGCGCCTCGCCGCGCACCCAATCCGCCTTGCTCGAAGCGATGGGGGAAGGCCAGGTCAGCGTCGATGGCGAGCATCGAAATCTGGCGGAATTGTTCTTCGTCGTCGCCACGCAAAACCCGGTGGAGTTCCGCGGCACTTACCCGCTGCCGGAAGCGCAGATGGACCGCTTCGCCATGCTGATCTCGCTCGGTTACGTCAAGCCGGAGGACGAAGTCGCCATCCTCTCCGCGCAGGCCCGGGAGCATCCGCTCGATCGGCTGACGGCGTGCGCGTCGATCACGGACGTGCTCGCGCTCAAGCGCGCGGTGCGGGAGGTGCGGGTGAGCGAGGAACTCAAGCGGTACATCGTCGATCTCGTGGCGGCCACGCGCGCAACGCCCGGGGTGCAGCTTGGCGCCAGCCCGCGCGCCTCTCTCGCGCTCACCAAAGCGGCGCAGGCGCTGGCTTTGTTCGAGGGCCTGGACTTCGTGGCCCCGGAACAGATTCAGGAACTGGCCGTGCCGGTGATTGCGCACCGCCTCGTCATGGAGCCGCAGGCGCGTTTTTCCGGGCTGACCACGCGCGGTGTCGTGGAGGAGATCATCAAGAAGAAACCGGTACCGGCGTAAGACGGCGCGTCCTGCCGGTCATCCAGACGCGGGCTGTTGGTTGAAGAGTTGAAGGGTTGGAGAGTTCAAGAGGCTTCATGGGATGGCTTCGGCCCAAGTGCTGGAACCTCTTTCACTCTGCAACCCTTCAACCCTTCAACGTGGTTCGTGAGAAAGTGAGACGGGCGGAACGCGCTGTCCTCCTACGACGCGCCAAACAGCCGGAGAAAATTCTCCTCCACCTGCGCCGCCAGCTCGTCGATCGGCCTCCCCAACAACTCCGCAGCGAAGCGATACGCCGCGCCCAGGTTCGCAGGATGGTTGATTGCCTGGCCTGTCTGCGGCGCCGTGAGCGGGTGCGCGTTGCGCACGTCGGGCAAACGCTGGTCCGGCGCGTCGGTTTCGATCAGCAGGCGATCCCGCGGGACGTGCTTGAAGGTGTCGCGCTGGCGGGCCTTGCGTTCGTGGGCGAAGTAGCCGGGCAAACCGAAATACGCGCCCAGCTTCGCCAGCGGCACAATCATTTCCCGCGGGCCGCCGAAGCTGTGCAAGAGAAAGCCGCGTTCGGGCCGCGGGTTGGCGCGCAGCAGCTCGGCGAGTCGCCCCCACGCCTGCAAGCAATGGATGCTCACCGGCAGGTTGCGCTCGACGGCCAGACGCAGTTGCGCCACGAACACATCCTCCTGTCCCTCGTAGGCCAGACCCGGCTTCCAGCGGTCGAGGCCGATTTCCCCGACGGCCCCGGGCGCTTGCTCCAGGAAGCGGACGAGGTTCGCCTGCCAGTCCGCGGTGCGTTCGCCCACGTACCACGGGTGATAGCCGAAGCTCGGCAGCACCACCGGATGCGCGCGGGCCAAGGCCAGCACTTGGGGCCACTCAGCCTCGCACGCGCCGTTGACGACCATGCGCGCCACGCCCTCGCTGGCACACGCGGCCAGCAGTTCCGTCTGACGGCCGGCGAAGCGGCCGTCCTGAAGATGATTGTGCGCGTCGTAGAGTTTCATGGCGTCGGCGCTTCGGCAAACGACCGGATGCGCTCCCACACGCGCGAGAGGGCATTGCGTCGGTTGGCCGTGAGATGCTGGGTCAGACCCGCGCCGGCGAGGAACTCCGGCGGCAGCGACAGGATTTCCTCCGGCCGGTGGCCGCTGTAAAACTCGCACAGCAATCCGGCCAGACCCTTCACGATCTGCGAGTCGGAGTCACAGTGGAAGTGGCACTGCCCGCCGCGGCGCTCGGCGGCGATCCAAAGCTTGGAGAGGCAACCGGGCACGCGGTTCGCCTCCATCTTGGCGTCGGCGTCCAACGGCGGCTGGCGGCGCGCCCGGGCCACCAGCCACGCGAGCCGGTCCGGCGCGCCGCGGCAGCGCGAGAGGTCGGCGAGGAGCGACTGTTTCTTCTCGGCCAATGTCATCGAGTCCGAGTCCCGCCTTTAAGCGGCTTTGGCGCCGGACGCAAGCGGCAAGTGCGCCGCAGGTAAGGGCCGCCGTGGCGAATAGCCTTGCCAGGAGGCCGCCGGTCCTTAGTCTCCGGCCATCAGCCTGCACGGCGATCAAGGCAAGTCCGCCGCGCCGTGCGGAGAAAACCGTATTGCGCCATGAATATTCCTGAGCAAGCCAAGTCCTTCCTCTCCCGGCTGGCCGTGTGCAGTTGGTCCTTGCAACCGACCGATCCGGCCCACCTCGTGCAACAACTCCAGGCCATCGGCCTCACCCGCGTGCAGATCGATCTCGATCCCTTCCGCGAGCAACCCGCGGCCTGGGCCAGCGCGGCGGAGATTTTCGCGCGGGCCGGCGTGACCCTGGTGTCCGGCATGTTCCGCACCGTGGGCGAGGATTACACCACGCTCGAAACCATCCGCCGCACCGGCGGCGTGGTGCCCGACGGCACCTGGGACCAGAACTGGCAGAACCTCCAAGTCACGGTGAAGAACGCGCGCAAGCTGGGCTTGCCCCTCGTCATGTTCCACGCCGGCTTTCTGCCGCACGATCCCCGCGACCCGACCTTCGGCAAGCTCCTGGAGCGCATCCGCAAGATCGCGCGCCTGTTCGCCGACCAGGGCATCACGCTCTGCTTTGAAACCGGCCAAGAGACAGCCGCGTCCCTGGTGTCCTTCCTCGAACACTTGAACGAGCCGAACGTGGCCGTGAACTTCGACCCGGCGAACATGCTGCTCTACAACAACGGCGATCCCATCGAAGCGTTGCGCACCATTGGCGCCCGGGTGAAATCCTGCCACCTCAAAGACGCCAACGTGACGAAGACTCCCGGCACTTGGGGCGACGAAGTCCCTGTGGGCACGGGCGAAGTGGACTGGCCGGCCTTCTTCACGACGATGGCCCAGATCAACTACCCCGGCTGGTGTTGCTTCGAGCGCGAAGCCGCCAACCAGCGCGTCGCCGACATCCGCGCCGGCAAACAGTTCGTCGAGAAACTCCTGAGCGCCTGAGAGCTTTTTTACGTTTCACGCTTCACGCTTCCCTCTTCAACGCTTCAACGAATTCACATGAGCACTGTCAACCTTGCCATCGTCGGCCTCGGCTTCATGGGTGTCACCCACCTCAAGGCTTACCGCAAAATCCCCAATGCCCGCCTCGTCGCCGTGTGCGACGCCGTCCGCCTGCCCGTGGATGGCGTGCTCGCTGCCGCCGGCGGCAACATTGGCTCGGATGACGCCATCAAGCTCGACATGACGCAGGTGAAGGCGACCAAGAACCTGGACGACCTGTTGGCCGATCCGGGCATCGACTTGATCGACCTCTGCGTGCCGACACTGGCGCATCCGAAGCTCTCCATCGCCGCGCTCCAGGCCGGCAAGCACGTCCTCTGCGAGAAGCCGCTGGCCCGCACCGCCGCCGCCGCCCGCGACATCGTGGCCGCCGCCACCGCGGCCAAGGGCTTCTTCATGCCCGCCATGTGCATCCGGTTCTGGCCGGAATACGTGTGGCTCAAGCGGGCCATTGACCAAAAGACCTACGGGCGCTGCCTGGCCGCGCGGTTCCGCCGCGTATCCGAACCGCCCGCCTGGGGCCGCGAGCATTTCTTCGACGGCGCAAAATCCGGCGGCGCAATCCTCGACCTCCACATCCACGACGCGGACTTCGTGCAATGCTGCTTTGGCCGTCCCAAGGCCGTGTACGCCCAGGGCTTCACACACTACAGCGGAGAGATCGACCACGTTGTCGCGCAATACCAAGTCGCGTCCGGGGCGACGGTGTCGGCGGAAGGCGGCTGGGTGATGACCGAGGGGCACGGCTTCGAGATGTCCTTCAACGTGATCTTCGAGAACGCCACCGCGGACTACAACTGCACCCGCGGCGCCGACGGCCTGCGCCTTTTCGAGAAGGGCCAGAAGCCGCGCACGATCACGCCCGAACCCGGCGACGGCTACCTCGGTGAACTCAGTTACATGATCGACTGCATCGCGTCCCACCGTGCGCCCAGCATCGTGACGGGCCGCGACGGCGCCAGCGCTGTGGAAATCTGCGAGGCGGAAAACGAATCGATCAAGACAGGGAAGATCGTGGCGCTGTAGTCGGAGCGCGACCGGGCCGGGCCTCAACCCTCCGGACTTTCCAGCAGGCTTTGCAGCCGTGCGCCGAGTGCCGGCGGGAGACGTTGCCCCCAACTCGCGTTCACCAAGCCCACGTCGATCAAGTCGCGCAAGTGCATCCGGTCCTTGTCCCGGAACGACGTGAGTTTCATGCGCACCAGCGCGTCAAGCGACAGCAGGCGAAACAACTCCGTTTTCTCGGCCTCGGTGACATCCGGCGCAGGCGCCACGTACTCCGGCCGCACTTTCTCGGCGGCGAAGACGACATGCACCGCATCACGCGCGCGCGCCTTGGGGCCGTCCAGGAACATCTCTACGCCCGCGACGTGCCGATAGATGAAACCCGCTTGAGCCATCGCCGTCACGGCCGCGGGCAGATCGGAGCGGCGCAGGAGAATGTCCACGTCTTGGGTGTTGCGCACCGCGGCCTCGTCCACGCGCGAAACCCAGGCGGCCACGGCGTTGCCTCCGGCCACGGCGTAGGCGACCCCGGCTCGATCCAAAGCGGCCGCCGCTCGGCTCAATCGTTCACGCACTTTTTCCACGGCTCGAACCATCCTTTCCCAGGAAACGCGACCGACGACCGGGAGCCTGGCGGTGCCCGCCGTCAACGCCGTCGCCGTCCTCGGCTCATTGTTTGCCTGCATGGCCGCTAGCGTAGCCACCGAGGTGTTGAACCGCAAGCGGGGAGGCCAAGGCTGCATCAAGCTCCCGCCCGGCGCACCGGGTAGCGCAGGTTTTCAACCTGCCGTAGCGCCGACTTGCAGTCGGCCAGGCCGTGAACCTTCCAGCCGGCTGGCCTCTTCCAACGCTCGCCGGTTGGAAAACCGGCGCTACGGCAGGCTGGAAAGCCCGCGCTACGAGTGCTCCCGAACCGAGCTTGATGCAGCCTTGAGGGGAGGCCGGCGGGCGCGAATTTCCCTTTGCCTCCTCCCGCCCCGCGCGTAGCCTGCCGCGCGAAGCACCACTTCACGATGCCAGAACCCGTGCCGCCAACGCCGCCGTCCCCGGAACCGGGGCAGGAGTCTTCTCGCGAAGCCTCCTCGTTGCGCGATCTTACTCCGCAACAATGGAAGGCCGGCTTGGCCGCCTGGCTCGGCTGGCTCTTCGACGGGCTGGACATGCACCTCTACACCATCGTGGCCGCGCCGTTCGTGGCGCAGTTGCTCCACGCCGCCAGCCCGGCCGACCCCGAGGTGCGGCAGAAGAGTTCGCTCATCCAGGCGGCGTTCCTGGTGGGCTGGGCCTTGGGCGGCGGCTTCTTTGGACGGCTGGGCGACCTGCTGGGCCGCAGCCGCGCGCTCAGCCTGACGATCCTGACTTACGCAAGCTTCACCGGGCTTTCCTTCTTCGCGCAAACGTGGTGGCAGCTTCTGATCTTCCGCTTCCTGGCGGCGCTGGGAATCGGCGGCGAGTGGGCGGTGGGCGCGTCGCTGTTGTCGGAAACCTGGCCGCGCCGCTGGCGTCCGTGGATCGCCGCCGTGTTGCAGACCGGCGTGAACCTCGGGGTGCTGCTGGCGTGCGGCGTGACCTACCTCCTGGCGGAGCAACCCAAACGCTACGTGTTCCTGGCCGGCGTGTTGCCCGCGCTGCTCGTCTGGTGGATTCGCCGCAATGTGCCGGAGCCGGAGGAATGGAGCGCCGCCCGAAATCGCGCCGGCGAGGCCCAACCGGGCGCGCTGGATCTCTTCCGCGCCGGGGTGCGGCGGACGACGCTGCTGACGATCACCGTGTGCGCCTGCTCGCTGAGCGCGTGGTGGGCCTTCATGTTCTGGATCAACCAACACCTGCGCAACCTGCCGGAACTGTCCTCGTGGACGATCGAAGCCCGCGAGCGGTTCGTCAGCACGGGCTTCTTCGTCATCATTTCCGTCTCGATGGCCGGAAACTTCTTTGGCGGCTGGCTGGCGCGTTGGCTCGGTTATCGGCGCGGCGTGGCACTGATGTTCGTGGGCTTCTTCGCGTCCATGTTCGGCGCGTTCTGCGTGCCGCGCGGCCACAGCGAACTGATGGTCTGGGTGGCGGCGGTCGGGTTCTTCTCCGGCGTCTTCGGGCTGTTCACCATGTATCTGCCGCCGCTGTTCCCCACGCTGCTGCGCACCACGGGCGCCGGCTTCTGCTACAACATTGGCCGCATCGCCGCGGCGGGCGGCACGGTGTTCTTCGGGTTGTTTTCCCAGGTGGGGGATTTTCGGCGGGCGTTGCTCTACGCCAGCGTTCTGTTCCTCCCGGCCCTGCTGGTGGCGCTGTGGCTGCCGGATCGAAGGGACGCCTAAGCCGCAACGATTCAGTTGAACCACGAAACACACGAAAGGAACGCCGAAGAGAGGCGATTTCAAAACTCCGTAGCAGCCGACGTGAGGAGGCTCAAGAGAATCGCTGGACGCGCCGCGGCAGGACGGGGACTTCGTCCCGTCACCGTTTGGTGACGCCGGCACCCCAGTCAAGAACCGCACGGCGGCCTTTGCTTTCGTGTATTTCGTGGTTCCCTCGTCTGCATCGATGCGGCCACGCGGAGCCGTTCCACACTATGCAAAGTGTGGAACAGCCCTCGCCGGAAAACGAAGCGTTGTCTTCCACGGACCTCCTCGCAGAGTCAAAGCGGATCGCGGATGGGGAGAAAGGTGTTCCAGCATCGAACCTGGGTCCCGCCCTGAAATCTGCGAGGGAAAGCGCGCGTGGCGCATTTCGGGAACCCACGGCCGAACCCCTGAGCGAATGGAAGAGGATGGCCGGCCTGCCATCCCACCGGGCGGGTCGCTTGTGCAGTCCACGAAAACGGCTAAGCGCCACGTGGAGCGCCAGCTTCGGCGGACTTATTTGCCGGCAGCCGGCGCCGCAGTGGCCGCCTGCTTGGCGGCCTTGATCTTCGCCCAGCGCGCTTTCTGGGCGGCGACGATGGCGGCGCGGCCCGCGGCACTCAACTTGGGCCTCAGCTTGGCGGGGGCGCTCTTCTTGGCGGGAGCCGGCGCGGCCTTCTTGGCCTTGAGCTTGGCCCAGCGGGCCTTCTGCGCCGCCGCGATGGCGGCCCGCCCCGCGGCCGTGATCTTGCGTTTGCGCTTGGGCGCAGCCTGGACGCGAAGCTCGGGTTCCGGCGCAGGCGCTTGGCCGGCCAACACGGTTTCAATTCTTCTCAGCCGGGCTTCCAACTGGGCCTTCTCAGCGATGAGGTTTTGACGGATGACGAGGTACTGCTTGAGCGGGTCTGATTTCATGCGGGAGAATTGGTATCCCGAAGGCAAACGAAAGGCAAGACCGAGCTTTCGGGGGAATCAGCGTCCCGGCGCATCCGTCTTTTTTTCGCTTTCACCCGCCGGCGCTTCCTCCTAACGTCGCGCCTCATCAGCGCCTGGCTGGGATGCAACTTCGGCCAGGCGGCTGCCGTTAGCCTATGACACAATCCTCTTCTGGGAATTCCGTGGGAGCCGGCGCGGGCCAGCCTTCGGCGCCGGCGCGCAAGCCCGTCATGTTGGTCGTCGTGGTCCTCGGAGTGTTGGCGGTAGCGGGCGGGTGGTATTTCCTTCGTCCCACACCGCCGGCCAACAGTCCGGCCCACGCGCCAGCCGCTTCCAACACCACGGAGGCCGTGGCGGAGACGCCGCCTGCCCCCGGCGTGCCCCGTCCGGCGACACCCGCCGCCGCCGTGGCCACACCCTTGATGCCGCCGTCCGCTCCCGCCCCTTCAACTCAAGCCACCGCAGCGCCGCCAGCCACGGCAGCCCAGGCGGCCCCGCGCACGGAACCGTCGGGTTACACCCGGACCTTGGTGGGGAACCTAGCGGGACTGGACTTGAGCAAAGGCGCGCTCACCCCGGAGCAAGTGCAGTTCTGGAAAGAGGAGTACGACAAGCTGGTCAAGGAAGGCGCGGCCGCGGTCCCGGCCATCCGGGAGTTATTGGAAAAGAACGCGGACCAGAACTTCGCCTCCGTTTCAGGGGGAACAGATTTGGGAGCGCCGTCGCTCCGGCTGGCGATGATCGAGGCGCTGCGCCAGATCGGCGGACCCGAAGCCCTGGCCGTGGCGGCCCAAACGATGCAGACGGCCGCAAACCCGCGCGAGATTGCGATCCTCGCGCGCAACTTGGAGAGCGCGGCCCCCGGACAGTATGGGGACGCCGCCGTCGCGGCCGCGCGCATGGGACTGATGCAAGCCGGCGTGAATACTGCGGCGGTCGATACCGCCCCGCTGTTTGAGGTGATGCAGAAGTTCGGCGGGGCGAGCACGGCCTTTGAACTGGAGCAGACGGCGAACAAATGGAATTACTACGCGCCGCTGGCCCTGGCCTCCTTGCCTGAGGGCGCGGGCGTGGCCTCGCTGACGCGCATGGCGCAAAATGCGGACGGCGCGTTCGGCGGGTCCAGCCGGTTTGCCTGCCAGATGTTGGGAGAACTGGCGGCGCGGTATCCGGACGCGGCGAAGGCGCTGGCCGAGCAGGTCGCGGCGAACAAAGTGCCGGACTCGGCCTGGGTCGGTCTCGCGTCGGCGCTCGGCGGAGTGCAGACCTTTTATGGCGACGGCTATCTGAACGCGTCCCAGCCGCCCGCGGGCGCGACCGAGCCAAAGAGCTACCACATTCCCAGCAACCAGCAGACCTATCGCAGCTTCAACGTCTCGCCAGGCTGGACCCCCGAGCAAGTGCAGCGGCAACTCACGCTGATCGACCAACTGCGGGCCGCGAACCCCACCGCGAACCAGATGCTGGAGGGCGTGCGGAATGCGCTCGCCGCAAGACAGGGACAGTGAGCGAGGTTGGCCGCGGAGCGGCAGTGGGGGAGCCGCAGCGCGCCGGGATTTGAACTTAAACGAGGCGATTGGAGTGGGCCACAGATGACAGGGATGGCACCGATGAAAGGACTTGCAGAGGTGAATCCAACCCTCGGAAGCGCCCCCTGCAAGTAAGCAGCCTGCCCTCGCTAAAACCTCTTTGAGTCTGTGTCATCGGTGCCATCGGTGGCTCCGTGTCCGCCGCCCGCTTCCGGTTCAGACAAATCCAATTTCATGAACACCACGTCTGGCAATGGATTGGAGTAGTACGGCGCGGTTTCCCGAAAACCGAGCGAGAGATAAAGCCGTCGTGCCGGCACCATGCTGGCCAGTGTGTCCAAGAACATGGAGCGATAGCCGGCGCCGCGGGCCGCTTCGACCAGCCGTTCGGCCAGCCGTCGTCCCAGACAGCGGCCGCGAAATTGAGGCCGGACATAGAGCCGCTTCATCTCGCAGTCCTGTTCACCCAAGGAACGCAGCGCGCCGCAGCCCGCGAGAGCGCCGTCTTCCCAGGCCAGCAACAGGCGCCCGCGAGGCGGCGCGTAGTCGCCCGGCAACGCGGACAGTTCCTCGTCGAAGCGCTGGAAGCAAAGGTCCACTCCGATCGAGGCCGCGTATTCGCGAAACAACTGTCGGGCCAGGTCGAGATGGGCCGGCAGAGCGGCTTGGAGAATGGTGTTCATGCGAACGCGGCGAGCTTCTGCCGTGGACGGCTCGAACTCAACCGGAAATCGGAGAGGCCACTGGTTTGCCGCCAAGCCGGGCTTGCGCCGGCAAAACCCCGCGTTCTAAATTCCCGCCATGTCGCACGCGGATTTCGTCCACCTTCATCTGCACTCCGAGTTCTCGTTGCTCGATGGGGCTTGCCGTCTCGACCGCCTGGTCGATCGGGCGCGCGCGCTCAAATTCCCGGCGCTGGCCCTCACCGACCACGGGGTGTTGTTCGGGGCGATCGATTTCTACAAGGCCGCGCGCGAAGCCGGCATCAAGCCCATCATCGGCTGCGAGGTCTATGTCGCACCGGGCAGCCGCACGGAGAAGAAAAGTCCCGGCGGACGCGGCGGCGAATACCACCACCTCACGCTGCTGGCCAAGGACGAGAGCGGCTACAGGAACCTGATCAAGCTGGCCACCGAAGCCCACCTGACCGGCTTTTACTACAAGCCCCGGATCGACAAGGAACTGCTGGCCCAACACAAGGACGGCCTGATCGCGCTCTCCGGCTGCCTCGCCGGCGAGATTCCCGACGCCATCGTCGGCGACGATTTGAAGAAGGCGCGCGAGACGATTGATTGGTTCAAGCAGACGCTCGGCGCGGAGAACTTCTATCTCGAACTCCAGAACCACGGCCTCGCCGACCAAGTGAAGGTCAACCGCCATCTGCTCCAGTGGTCGAAGGAGTTTGGCCTGAAATGCGTGGCCACGAACGATGTTCACTACCTGGAGAAGGCCCACTCGCACGCGCATGACCTCCTCATTTGCATCGGCACGCAAACGACGGTGAACGATCCCAAGCGCCTCAGCTACCAGCCGGAGCAGTTCTTCCTCCGCTCGGCAGATGAGATGAAGGCGCTCTTCGCCGAAGCGCCCGGGGCGATCACGACCACGCTGGAAGTGGCGGAGAAGTGCAACTTGGAAATCGAGTTTGGCAAGCTCCACTACCCGGTGTTCACGCCGCCGGAGGGGCGCACGCGCGAGGGCTACTTGCGGCAGTTGTTGGCCGAGGGCTTGCGGCGTCGCTACACGCTGCGCGCGCGCATCGATGGGAAGGAGTTCGTCGTCGAGGGCATTGACGACCCGAGCCGGCTGCCGACGTATCAGCCTGGGGCGAGAGTCGAGAGTCGAGAGCCGAACGCGCCGGCGCCCGAAGCCTTCGACCCTTCCGTCGCTGCCGCCGCAGAGGCAATCGCAAATCGCAAATCGCAAATCGCAGAGGCCATTCAAGTCGTCCTCGACCGCCTCAAGCTCGAACTCGCCGTCATTGAGAAAACCGGCTTCATCTCCTACTTCCTCATCGTCGGCGATTTCATCCGCTACGGGCGGAGCGTGGGGATTTCGTGCGTGGCGCGCGGCTCGGCGGCTGGCTCCATCGTCACCTACTTGCTGGAAATCTCGAACGTCGATCCGATCCAGTACGGCCTGCTTTTCGAGCGGTTCCTCAACCCGGAGCGCGTCAACCCGCCGGACATCGACATCGACTTCGCGGACGACCGGCGGGCCGACGTGATCGAGTACGTGCGGCAGAAGTACGGCCGGGAGTGCGTGGCCCAGATCATCACCTTCGGCACGATGGGCGCGAAGTCGGTCGTGCGCGACGTGGGCCGGGCCATGGGCCTGAGCTACGGCGAGTGCGACCGCCTGGCCAAGATGATCCCCAACGACCTCAAGATGACGCTGCGGAAAGCGCTCGAGCAGTCGCCGGATTTCAAGACCGCCTACGACACCGAAGAAATCACGCGGGAGTTGGTCGATAACGCCCTCGTGCTCGAAGACCTGACGCGCAATGCCTCCGTCCATGCCGCCGGCGTCGTCATCGGCCCGGAGCCGCTGGTCAACCTCCTTCCGCTCCGCCAGGACGAGGACGGAACCATCGTCACTCAGTACGCGATGAACCCGGTGGGCGATCTCGGCCTGCTGAAGATGGACTTCCTCGGCCTCAAGACGCTCACCGTCATTCGCAACACCTGCGAGATGGTGAAAAGGACCCAGGGCCTCGACGTGCCCATTGACCGCCTCCCGCTCGACGACCAGAAGACCTACGACCTGCTCAACAAGGGCAACACGGTCGGCGTGTTCCAACTGGAATCCGGCGGGATGCGCGACTTGTGCCGGCGTTTCCAAATCAGTTCCGTCGAGCACATCACGGCACTGGTCGCGCTCTACCGGCCTGGGCCGATGGACCTGATTCCCGACTTCATTGAACGCCGTCACGGGCGAGCCAAGATCGAGTACGCCCACCCGCTGCTCGAAGGCATTTCGAAAGAAACCTACGGCGTGCTCATCTACCAGGAGCAGGTCATGCAGGCCGCGCAAATCCTGGCCGGCTACACGCTCGGCGGCGCGGACCTGCTGCGCCGCGCGATGGGCAAGAAGAAGATCGAGGAGATGCAGAAGCAACGCGCCCGGTTTGTCGAGGGCGCGGCCAAGGTGAACAAGATTCCCGCCGCCCAGGCCAACACGATCTTCGACTTGCTGGAGAAGTTCGCCGGCTACGGCTTCAACAAGTCCCACGCCGCCGCCTACGCCATCGTTGCCTACCAGACCGCCTACCTGAAGGCCAACTACCCGGTCGAGTTCCTGGCGGCCATGATGACGAACGAAATGGGCACGACGGACAAGCTCGCCGTCGTGCTCAACGAGGCCAAAGTGATGGGCGTGGAGGTGCTTCCGCCGGACGTGAACGAGGGGGACGTGTTCTTCGCGCCAGCGCCTCTGAAATCTCAAATCTCAAATCTCAAATCTCAGAATGGGGCCATCCGTTTCGGCCTGGCCGCCATCAAGGGCGTCGGCGAAATGGCCGTGCGCAGCATCCTCGAAGCGCGGGAGCAGGGCGGTAAGTTCACCAGCCTGGCCGAGTTGTGCGAGCGCGTGGATGCCCGCGCCGTGAACCGCAAGGCCCTCGAAGCCCTCATCAAGTGCGGCGCGTGCGATTGTTTTGGCGAAACCCGCGCCACGCTCCTGGCCTCGCTGGACCGCGTCATGACCCGCGCCGCCAGCGTCATCGCCGACCGCGCTCGCGGACAAAGCTCGCTCTTCGAGATGATGTCCGGCCCCGCCGAAAAGAAGCTCGACGCGCTGCCCCGTCTGGCGGAATGGCCGCAAAGCCAGTTGCTGGCGGCGGAGAAAGAGTTGCTCGGCTTCTACGTCACGGGCCATCCGCTGACGCCGTTTGCGCCGCTGCTGGAGAAGTATTGCCTGCACAACAGCGTGACGGCCAAAGAAGTCCCGCCGCGCACGCTTACCCGCGTCGGCGGCATGATCAGCGCGGTGCAGCAGGGCGTGAGCAAGAAGAGCAACAAGCCCTACGCCATGGTCACGATCGAGGACCTGGAAGGCTCCATGTCCATGCTCGTGATGAACGAGAACTACGACAAGTACCGGCCCCTGCTCACGCCCAACGCCGCCTTGCTGGTCATCGGCGAAGTGAACAACGCCGAGGACAAACCGAAGATCTTTCCGCAGGAAATCATGCTGTTGGAAGACGCGCCGAAGAAATTCACGCGGCAAGTGCATCTGCGTCTTCAGGCGGTGCATCTCACGCCGGAGAAACTGGAGCCGATCCACCAGCTCATCGCCGCGCATCCCGGCAAGTGCCCGCTCTTCCTCTGTTTCCGCCAACCGGGCGGCGAGATGGTTTTCGTCCAGGCGAACGACCACTTCTCCGTCACGCCCAGCGCCGCGCTCCAGCAGGCGGTGGACGCGCTGCTGGGCGACGACACCTATTACGCCAAGGTGGATGCCAGCCTGCCCGAACGCGCGCCGCGCCGCTGGGAGCGGAAGCCGGAGAACGGGAGCGGCGAGGAGTGACGCGACCTATTTTTGCGCATTCCGCCATTGCATTTTTTTTTGGCCGCTGTTCAACTCGCCATCACGCCCTCGTTGGCGCGCGTTGTGACATCAAGACATGAGTGAACCTGCCTCCGCAACTCCGGCCTGGGACCTCCAGGCCGCGCGCAACCTGTACAGCATCCATCGCTGGGGCTCGAAATACTTCGACATAAACGACGCCGGGCACGTCGTGGCCATGCCGCTCCAGGATGCGGGCGCCGCGGTGGACATCAACGACGTGATCGAAGAGGCGAAGGCCCGCGGGCTGAAGTTCCCGGTGCTGATCCGCTTTCAGGACATTCTTCGCCACCGCGTGGAGTCGATCAACACGGCCTTCCGCAACTCGATCAAGGAGTACAACTACCAGGGCAATTACCGCGGCGTGTTCCCGATCAAGGTGAACCAGCTCCGCGAGGTCGTGGAGGAAATCCTCGATGCCGGCAAGCCGTTCAACTTCGGCCTCGAAGTCGGCAGCAAGCCGGAGTTGTTCGCCGGCCTGGCCATGCAGAGCCAGATGGGCAGCCTCATCATCTGCAACGGCTACAAGGACGCCGAGTTCGTCCGCATGGCGCTGGTGGGAAACAAACTGGGCCGCAAGGTCATCATGGTCGTCGAGAAACTGGAGGAGCTGCGGCAAATCATTACCATCTCCAAACAGATCGGCGTGGAGCCGCTCGTTGGCATCCGCATGAGGCTCGTCTGCAAGGGCGCCGGCCGGTGGTCCGAGAGCGGCGGCGAGAACGCGAAGTTTGGGCTGAACACCGCCGAGTTGCTGGCGGCCCTCGACCTGCTCAAGGCCGAGAACCTGACGCATTGCTTCAAGCTGCTTCATTTCCACATCGGCTCGCAGGTGCCGGACATTCTGACGGTCAAGAAAGCCGTGCAGGAGGCCTCCCGGTTCTACGCCAAGCTCTACAAGATGGGCTTCGCCCTCGAGTACATCGACGTGGGCGGCGGACTGGGGGTCGATTACGACGGCAGCCGCTCGGCCTTCGACAGTTCCACCAACTACACGCTCCAGGAATACACCAACGACATCGTTTATTACATCGCGGACGTGTGCAACGCCGAGGGCGTGCCGCACCCGGAGATTGTCAGCGAAAGCGGGCGCGCGCTCGTGGCCCACCACAGCGTGCTCGTGGTCGAGGTCTTCGGCGCGATCAAGAAGCTGCGACAGGAGACGCAATTCAGCTATGGGGAGAACGAGCATCCGCTGGTGAAGGAACTGCTCGAAATCCGCAAGAACCTCGCCCAACTCAACAAGCTTGAGGCCTACCACGACGCGCTGGAACGCAAGGACGACGCCCAAAACATGTTCACCTTCGGCGTGCTCGACTTGCAGGACAAAGCCAAGATCGAATGCCTCTACTGGGAGATCAGCGACGACGTCGTGAAGAGCTTCCACGGCCAGGCCTACGTCCCAGAGGAAATCCGCAAGCTGGAAGACAGCCTGGGCGACCAATACCTCTGCAACTTCTCCGTCTTCCAGTCGCTGCTCGACCACTGGGCGCTGGGCCAACTCTTTCCGATCATGCCGCTCAGCCGCTTGAACGAACAGCCGACGCGTGAAGCCACGCTGGTCGATATCACCTGTGACTCCGACGGCCAGATTAACAAGTTCATCGACCTGCGGGACGTGCGGGACACGCTGCCCTTGCACGAACTCCACCAGAACGGCGCCGGCAACGGCCTCGAGCCGTACTACCTGGGCTTCTTCCTCATGGGCGCCTACCAGGACATCATGGGCGACCTGCACAACCTCTTCGGCCGCGTCAACGAAGTCCACGTCTTCCTCGATCCCGACGAGCCGACCGGCTACTACGTGGAGGAAATCATCGAAGGCACGACCATCGTGCAGGCGCTCTCCTCGGTGCAATACGATGAAAAGGAACTCGCCCGCCAGATGAAGGCGCAGATCGACGAAGCCATCAAGTCCGACCGCATGAAGCCGTCTGAAGGCATGAGGCTGCTGGACGACTACGAGCGCGGGCTGAAGAACTACACCTACCTGAGTTTCTGAGAAGGCCGAAGGAAGCATGCGGAATGATGAATGACTGCTCAAGCGCCCACCGAGCGCGGAGGTTGGTTCTGCCTTCCACCTCCTGTCTTCTTCCTTTCCTTCATGCCTGATCCCGCGCCCAATCCCGACCTGCTCCGCTCGCTCGGCCAGCTTGTGCGCGGGTTGTCCGTGTTGTTCTGGGGCATTCCCGCGGCGCTGGTCATTTGCGTGCAAACGGCGCAGGCGGATTATCTGAAGATGCTGGGCGTCTTTCCGCCGCTGATCGCCACCGCCGTCCCGCTGCATGGGCTGCTGTTGCTGGCACGCTTTCGCCGCGAAGAGCGCATCTGGATCGAGGCGCTGGAACGGGCGCGCGTTTTCGCCATCGTCAACCTCGGCCTCTCCCCGTTTCTTTTTTGGTGGAGCAAAATGCCGGCGAACCCGTTCTTCACCCTCGCCACGGAACTGCTCGCCGTTTCGGGGATGTTGTTTCTGCTGACGCTGAATCCGGCGCTGCGACGGCTGACCGCGATGCTGCCGGACGAAGCCCTGCGCCACGAGACGGGCGTGTTCACCAAGATGAACACCGGGCTGATCCTGTTGAATCTGGCCCTGCTGCTGGGCAGCTTTGCCTTGGCCCACCTCAAGACCAGCCCGTTCGTCCTTGGGCGCTGGCAGTTCCTGCTCGATCGCCTGACGCAATGGGGCGTGTGGTTTCTCGTGCTGTTGACCACGGCCACCACCATGGCGCTGATCTGGAAGACCAAGGAAGTCATCTTCCACAGTGTTTTCGGCGGAGAGCATGGCACCTGACGACGGCGCTTAACGCCAAGACGCAGAGGCGCAGAGGCGCAGAGAGCAATGGCGATTGGGCTCGGCTTCCCATGAACTTCGAAACGCTTTGCGTCTCTGCGTCTCTGCACCTTTGCGTCGAAGCAACCGGGGTGTTGGGATGGAACTCGCCCTCACCGGATGGCGAGTTCCTTCTTGATCCCGAATTTCTCGATGCGCTTGCGCAGCGTGGCGCGGGTGATGCCCAGCAGCTTCGCGGCCTGGACTTGGTTGCCCTGGGTTTCCCGCAAGGCCTGGATCACCAACTCCCGCTCCACTGTGGGAATGATCTTCCGGGTCCCATCCTGCCGCGCCCATTGGAAAAGGGCCTGAGCAAGCTGGGTGGTTTCGCTGGACGCCACCAAAGTCGCTGCCACCGGCGGCGCCGCGGCCGGAGCTGCTTCCCGACGCTCCGAAACCGCCGTGCCCAAGATCTCCGGCGGCAAGTCCACCGGCAGGATGGCGTCGCTCTTCGAGATGACCAGCGCACGCTGGATGGCGTTCTCCAGTTCGCGGACGTTGCCCGGCCAGGCGTATCGCTGCAAAGTCATCAGGGCGTCCGTAGAGATCGTCTTGGGGGCACGTTTGTGCTGCTCGGCAAACTTCTTCAGGAAGTAGCTCACGAGCAGCGGAATGTCCGCGGCCCGCTCGCGCAACGGCGGCACTTGGATACGCACCACGTTCAGCCGGTAGAACAAGTCCTCGCGGAACTGCTTCGCCGCCACCGCCTGTTCCAGCGGCTTGTTCGTGGCCGCGATGACGCGCACGTTCACTTGGACCGCTTGGTTGCCGCCCACGCGCTCAAACGTCCCGGATTGCAGGACGCGGAGAATCTTCGTCTGCGTGGGCAACGACATGTCGCCGATCTCGTCGAGAAAGATCGTGCCGCCGTTGCACTGCTCGAACTTTCCAATGCGCTGTTGGGTGGCCCCGGTGAAGGCGCCTTTCTCGTGGCCGAAGAGTTCGCTCTCCAGCAGGTTGTCCGGAATGGCGGCGCAGTTGATGGCCAGGAACGGCTGGCTGCTGCGCTGGCTATGATGGTAGATGGCGCGGGCCACCAGTTCCTTGCCGGTACCGCTCTCGCCCGTGATGAGCGCGGTGGCGTCCGAGGCGGCGAGTTGCCCGATCAGTTTGAAGACGTTTTGCATCGCCTCCGTGCGGCCGACGATGCCGAGGGAGTAATCCTCCGACTCGAGCAACGGCTCGTAGGAGACGACCTGCTTCATGGCGCGCGAAGCCTTGAGGGCGTCGGCGACGATCTGCTTGAGCTTCGGCACGTCGAACGGCTTGAGCAGGTAATCGTAGGCGCCGAGCTTCATCGCCTCGATGGCCATCTGGGTGGTGCCGTAGGCGGTCATCAGAATGACCGGCAGCTTGGCGTCGGTCTGGCGGAGGCGGCGCAGCGTTTCCAAGCCGCTGATCCCGCCCATGCGGATGTCCATGATGACGAGGTCGGGCTGGAGGCGGGGAATGAGCTTGAGACCCTCTTCCCCGCTGGAGGCGGTGGAGAGATCAATCTCTGGCGAGCTGAAGATGCGGCGGAAGGAGTACTGCACGTCCGCCTCGTCGTCGATCAACAGGAGCTTGTCCATCGTGTCGCGTGTTGCGTGTTGCGCGTCGCGCGCCCGGCATGGAACGCCACGCGCGACCCGCAAGACCTACTGCGTCCGGCGCAATACGCAACACGAATTTCCGGCGCGCCGAAATCCTCCGGTCTTCCCCGACGTGCCGTGCCGGTGGGGCGAACGTCCTCGCGCGCCGCGGGGCCTGCACTGGGAGCGGCTCGCGAGGACGCTCGCCCCACCAAACTGACCTTCAATCGATTCCTGCGAATCACTGACCCATTATAGCGCGCCCGGGCGAGCGCCCAGTTGACAACCGACCAGCCATGCGCAGACTTCCGCCCGGAACCATGCCGCTCTACGAATACGAAGTCTGCGACGGTGGCTGCGACATCTGCGGGGGCCACTTCACCCTGCAGCGGCCGGTCAAGGCCCCGCCGTTGACCAAGTGCCCGCTCTGCAAGAAGCCGGTGCGCAAGGTCATCTCCAGCTTCAGCACGCCGACCAAGCTCAAGCCGCTTTCCATCTCCGACGCCAAGAAAGCCGGCTTCACGGTCTTGAAACGGCTCGGCAAAGGGGAATACGAGAAGCAGTAGCGGCAATCTCACCTCCCCGTAGCGGCGTCTCGGCAGAGCGCCGCCGTCTTCCCGCGTAAATCATACAACGGCGTTCTGCCGAGACGCCGCTACGCCCGCAAAGTTTGATATTGGCCCAGCCGTCACTCCTACAGCACCGGCTCCAGCTTCACGTAATCCAGCCCGAACATGTAAGACTTCATGGCCTTGGCGTTGGCGCCGATGATCTCCACGCCCAGTTTGTGTTCGCCAGCGGTTAATTCCTGAATCCCTCGGTCGAGGACGCCGGTGTGGGCGACCTGCGGATTGAAGAGGTCAATCGGCTCACCCAGTTTCTTGCCGTCGAGGGAAAGTTGCACGATGCCGTAGTCCCGGGCCTTCGTAAGCTGGAGCGCGAGCTGGTAGCGGCCTGCCTTGGCCACGGGCAGCGCCAGTTCCAATCTGTCGCCGGGCTTGGCGCCGGTCCACCAAAGCTGCGCCGCGTTGCTCCATTCCGCCTCGTAGTGGTCCATCGCTTGTTCGTGCGGATTGCCGGCGGACTTGGAGAGGACCTTCATCGTCTCGCCCTCGAGGGCGCCTTTGACCACGACGTTGGTCGGCTCCGCCCAGTAACCGACGCGCTCGGTGATCGGCAGCGGCGGATACGGGTCTTTGCCGTCGGGCGCTTGATACCAGTAGGTCGTGCAGGCGTAGAGTGTGGGGCGCTTGTTCGGGAAGTACTTCTCGATCGCGCCCTCGAAGGACTTCTGGAACGGCACGTTGTCGGTGATGTGCCAGCGGTTCACGGAGATGTGGCCCTTGTTGCCCATCGAGATCGTCTGGTTGTGGTAAGCGTTCTGGAACAGCGTCGGATTGCACCACGCATAACCGAAGTAGTCTTCCGACCCCGTGCCGATGGTGGACGGGAACTTCTCGCCGTCCACAAAGAACTTCTCGTCGCCCTCGCCCCACCAACTGCCTTTCGGGTTCCAGACATGGAGCATCACGCCGCAGAACCGCCCCCGCCCTTCTGTCTTGAGCATCGTCCAGTCGATGGCGCGCTCCGGCTCTGCGGGCAGGAGAGCGTCGCGATGCCACTTGGCGTGAAAGCGCGCCAGGCGGGACAGGTCATTGGTCAGCGGCGTCACGAGAATCTCGAACGTCACCTTGCGGGTTTCGGCGCCGTCGTTGAGGAGCGTGATCTGGGCGTTGGCGGCAAACGGCATGAACCAGTTGCAGTACCACCAGCCGTCGTCGGTGAGGCCCGACGGGAACGAGAGGTGTTGGTTGGCCCCCGCCGCGGTGCCAAAGAAATCTCCGAGCGGTGCCCACACGCTGGGCTGCTCTTCGCCGTCCCACTTGATCTGGAGGCTGAGTTCACGGAGCACCTCGCGGTCCTTGGGCAGGCCCGGCAACTCCACCTTGCACCGCATGGCACGGATGGCGGCGGGGCCTTTCCAGTTGCCGCGGACGGGCTGGCCTGGCTGGAGGACAAAGTCCCGACGGAACGGCGTGTCGTTGGTGCGCGCCGTGGCCGGGCCGCCGGCGCTGAGGACCTTGTTGGCTTCGTCCAGCGCAGCGTTTTCCTCCGCCGACAACTGCCGCTTGAACGTCGGCACCTGCGTGCCCTTCGGGTAAGTCGCATAGACGAACTGGAAGTAGGCGCCCCAGCCCTTCTCGGCCACGATCTTGCAGGATTTCTGGTACGGGATGGGCGTGTAATTGTTCCAGCCTTTGGCCGTTTCATGCACGAGAGCAGAGCGCGTGAACGGTTCGTGCTTCTTGTCGAAGTAGCCAAGGAACGGCAGGTCCACCGCCGGCTCGCTCGCCCCGTCGAGATAGATTTGCACGCGGCCGTCCTGCGGGCGCGCCGACCACATCCGCCAGATGCAGCCTGGCCCTTCCATCTCGGCGAACACGAACTTGTCGCCGTCCTTGCGAATGACGCCGCCGCCATCGCCGTTCGCGTCCCACGCGACGTACTTGCCCGTCGCGTCATCGTAGCGGCTCTTCCGGTCGTAGCTCGACCACTGGGCGCAGGTTTCGCCGGGCGCGGGCAACGCGGCCAGCGCTTCCAAGTCGGTCAGCCGCTTGATGAGGTCGGTGTAGGTGAGGGTGTCCGCGGCCTGGGCGAATTGAGTGGCAGCGGTGAGAGCGAGAGTCACGGTCCAGAGGGTGCGCATAGTCGGAGGGTTCGAAATTCAGGTGCAGGAAAAACGCCGAAGGCCAACGCAGCGCGGAGTTGAAAAGCAAGAATCCGCGCGTCGCCCGGCCTCGGCGTGCATGGGTCAGCCTTTGTACACGATGATCACGCCGAAGTCCTGAATCCACTGCCGGGTGGCCAGGTCTTGGTGGGTGTAGTTGATCGGCGTGATGGCCTTGATGTTCTCCTCGCCGATCTTCTCCAGGATGCTGCTGACCATTTCATCGAAATGGTCCTTGCCCACCTCGAAGCAATCGGAGCGGCGGATGGTCCGCACCTTGACCTTCTTGTCCGTCTCTTTGGCCGCCGTCTCCAGCGTGGGCTTGGGCTTCTCAATGGCCACTTCCTTCTTCTTGTCGTGCTGCGGCACGACGAAGTGTTTGTCCTCCTTGGCGGCAGCCGAGCCCATGATGACGTTGAGGCTCTTCTCCGGCGGCGCGGGAGGCACCTCGATGGACTTGGCGCAGGCCGGGCATTCAATCTGCATCCCGGCGCCGGACGCATCGACCGTCAGGTCTTGACCGCAGTGGGGGCATTTGAAGTTTATGTCCATAGTCGTCTTCGTCTGTTGTTTCGGATTGCGCGGGCACGCTACGGGCGCCGCAGACCGATGGCCAGCAAAAACTCGCCCGGTTTACTTCTTCCGCGATAAAAAATGCGGTCCGACCCAGCGGGTGTTGTAGTGGTCCATCCAGGCGTCGTTGGTGAACGCGGGACGCCATTGCCGGCCGAGGCTCTGATCGTCCATGCCGTGCCACGGGAGCGGCTCCACGGTCAGGCCCGTCCTCACGTGGAAATCGGCGTCCTTGTCCCAGCCGCTGCTCAGGAGGAAGAAGTCCCGCACCGTGCCGGGAGGCGACGCCGGCAACTGGCCGGCGGCGAACTGGAGCGTGAGTTCGTCGCCGGCGTTGATGAGGGCCAGGGCGTTGTCGCGCCCGGCGACCAGTTCATTGACCTCGCCGTAGCGTGTACACCAGCCGGCGGGAAGGACCGTGAACACGGGCGCGGGCTGGGTCCGGCTGTACTCCGGCGTCAGCGGAAAGTTCCACGGCAAGGGCACCAGTTCGCTGAAGCCGCGCCAATGAAGGTCCGTCTTGACTGGCGAAAGCGTCACGATCCTCAGAACTCCTGAGCCGTGGGGTTGGCTTGGGCCGCCCGGTGAGGGCACCGGGCCTGCAAGAGACGTCGTGGCTGTAGGCCGGGTCCCCTGACCCGGCGTCACACGACCCACCCCGATTCCACGAGACAGTGCAAGCTCCCCTGCCGGGTCCGCTTTCTCGAACAGCGCGATGCGGTCCCAGTGCAGTTCGAACGCCTCCGTGAGACGCAGCCGCTTCGCTTGCGGCGGCAGCTTCCCAGTGAGGTCCACGACAAGGCTCTTCGTCTTGCCGCACGGCGCGCCCACCACCACGTCCAGCGGTTTCCAGCCGCTTGCCGCCGTCTCGACTTCGAGCTGCGGAAACGGGAACGGCAGTCCGGGATACTCGGAGGCCGCGATGTTGGCCATGCCGCCGCCGAGCCGAAGCCAGCCGGTCAGCACAAGCACGAGCGGACGTGTCGAGTCGAGCGGGCCGAAATCGAGCACGTAGCCGTGCGGCTCAGCGTGACCGCGCAGTTGCGGCGCGCGGAGCTTGGGAGGCGAGGCGAACACGCTGTCATTCTCCGCCAGCGCGGCGGTGACGTCCTCGGTGTCTGGAGAGACAGGCGGGACGCCGGTCCCACCGCCGCGCGTGGCTTGGAGCAACGGACGGCGGTTGCAGAGCGCGACAAGCTCCGGCTTCGGATACGGCGGGCCAGGGCGCATCTTGCTCGTGGAGTGGACTTCGGTCCCGACGGGGTGATCGGCCACGACCAGTTTCGCTTCGTCGAGGTAGAGGACTTCGCGCAACTCCTCGGTGATCTGGAGGACAAAACTCCCGTCGCGCGGCTTGAAGTTCGCGTCGTTGCCGATCCACGCCAACTCGTCCGTGTCGGCGGCGATGTAGCGGCCCTCGGCCAACGGCAGCCCCAGCGGCGCACCGCCAAGAATGTCCGTGACGAACCGGAACCGCGCGCCGTCCCAGGCGTAGAGATAGGGGCAAGAGCCTTCCTGAATGTTGATTTCCTCGAACGCCAAGGGCGTGCGCGGATCGACTTTGAGATCCACGAACGTCGGGCTGGTGTTGAACCAGCGGGCGTTCACCGAATCAAGCTGGGCGTGTTTGCCGACGCCGATCTCCACGGGCAGCGTCTGCACGCGGCGCGCCAGCCGCAAGCCGCCGGAAGTGATTTCAAGCCGGATGCCGAGGCCGCTCGCGTTGGATCGCCGGCCCGCGAGGCGGACTTTGAGTTGAAGATTGGCGTTGCCGCCCTCGTTGCGCAGGAAGCGCAGCCCGCCCTTCTCCGTGCTGACGATCAGGTCCGTGTCGCCGTCGTGGTCGAAGTCGGCCAGGGCCAGCGAGTCGATCTTGTCCTGGCCCGCTTTGGCGAGGCCCACTGGGCCGGTCACATCGGCGAAGCTGCCGGGGCCGAGATTGCGCAAGAGCTTCGTGCCGTTACCCACGATCAAGATGTCCAGCCAGCCGTCGTTGTCGTAGTCGAGCAGGCGCAGCTCGGCGGGTTGAAAGTTGCCGAGAGGGACCGCCGCGCGATTCTTCGTGTCGCTGAAGACGACTTCCAACTTGCCCGCAGTCGCGACCGCCAAGTCCGGCTTGAGGTCGTTGTTCAGGTCGCCCAACGCGATGAGTTCGCCCGCGGGCCAATCGGCGGGGGAATTGGTGGGCGTCAGCGGACCGCCGCGCAGTTTCGTGAGGAACAACGGCGGCTGGCCGGCACGGGTGACGAGCGCGTCCTGGATGTCGTCGTGGTTCCAATCCTCGATCGCGATCTGGCGCACGCCTGTCAGGTTTGCCGGCACGCCAGACGTGGCGGTGCGGTCGGCGAAATACATGTTGCCCAGATTGCGCAGCACGCGCACGCCGGCGCCGCCGGGATTGACGGCGAGCAAGTCAAGGCTGCCGCGAAAATCGAGATCGACCAGCGCGCCGTCCGTGGCGGCGATGTTCTTCAGCCCCGCGAACATCGTGGCGTCGGTGATCGCGCCGTTGGTGGTGAACTTGAAGAGTTTGACTCCCTTGTCGCCGAGGCACAGCGCGTCGGGCGCGCCGTCGTTGTTCAGGTCGCCAACCAAGCAGCGCGAGTACTTCGAGTCGGGAACGCCGGGCAAAACATTTCCGGCCGGCCGGAAGACCGCGTTGGTGTTCAGCAAGAGCCGAAAGCCGGCCGCGCCCTCGCCAACCAGAAGATGGTTGCGGCCGTCGTGCGCGAAGTCGATCACGCCCAGCGGGCCGTGAAACTGCGCGCCGGCGCCGAAGGCCGCGGTGGTGGCGTCGGCGAACGCGACCTTCACGCCGGACTTGTCCGGCGGCTCCAGTTGGAACGGCAGGCGCGGGACGGTGTAGCGGCATTGCTCCAGCGTGGCGAGCGTGACCGGCGTGCCGCCGCGCTTGGCCAGCGCCTGCTGGTGGGCTTCCACTTCGGCATCGGCCTCCGGGATCTTGCCGACGCGGCGCAAGGCCATGCTCAAGCGATAGTGCGCCGCGGGATGGTCGGCGTCGAACTGCACGAGCGTTTGCCACTCATTGATCGCATCGTCGAGGCGGCCCCAGCCTTCGTAGGCGAGGCCAAGCTGGAACTGCACGGCACTGATCGTGACATCGAGGTTCTTGGCCTGCGTGAGCGCCTGCACCGCGGCCTCGAACTGCCCGAGGCGGAGTCGCGCCAAGCCGGCGACATACCAAGCCGCGGCGGCATTGTGGTCGCGTTCGAGCGCGGCCTGGGCTTGGGCGATGGCCGAGGCGAACTGGCCGGCGTAGTAGAGCGCGAGGGCGAGGTTAACCTGGGCCTCGGGGTGGGTGGGCTGGAGCGCGAGCGCCTTTTCAAACGCTTCGACGGCGCTTTTGGCGTTGCCCTTTTCAAGCTGGGCCTTGCCGAGATTGCTCAGACGCGCGAACTGGTCGGAAGAACGCTGTCGGCCTTGTTGGAGGAAAATCACCGCCAGCAGCACGACCACCAGCAAAGTGCCCAGCACGAGCCATCGCGAAGAACTTCTCGGTGCGCCCGAATTCATGGGCCGGCAGGATGAGGGAAACGAGGCGAAGTTCAAAGTTCAAAGTTCAAAGTTCCGATCCGGCGCAAGGCTGCACCAAGCTCGGTTCGGGAGCACTCGTCGCGCAGACTTTCCCGTCTGCCGTAGCGCCGGTTTTCCAACCGGCGAGCGTTGGACAAGGCCGGCCGGCTGGAAGTTTCACGGTCTTGCCGACTGCAAGTCGGCGCTACGGCAGGTTGAAAACCTGCGCCACCCAGTGCGCCGGTCGAGAGCTTGATGCGTCGTTGGGTCCGGAGCACTCGTGCTGACGAACCGGATTTCGACATTCGCGAATCGTGCGGCTAGAATGCGGCGCATGAAATCAAAGTCGCTGCTTCGAGTCGCGGCCCTGGCTCTTGCCCTCAGCTCAGTCGCCGCAAGCGTCCCTTCCGCCCACGCCGCCCCATCCACCGCACCGTCCCGGCCCAACGTCCTGCTCATTCTCTGCGACGACCTCCGTTGGGACGCGCTGGGCTGCGCCGGTCATCCGCATCTCCAGACGCCGAACATCGACCGCCTCGCGGCAGAGGGCGTACGCTTCAAGAACGCGTTCTGCACGACTTCGCTTTGCTCGCCCAGCCGGGCGTCCATCTTGACCGGCGTCTATGCCCACACCCACAAGGTCCGCGACAACTTCACCGAGTTGCCCACCGACCTGCCCAACTTCCCGCGCGCGCTCCAGGCCGCCGGCTACGACACCGGCTACATCGGCAAGTGGCACATGGGCGAGAACAACGACGAGCGCCGCCCCGGCTTCGACTACTGGGTTTCGCACCAGGGCCAAGGAAAGTACTTCGGCACCGAATTCAACGTCAACGGCCGCCGCGAACTCCGCCCCGGTTACTACACTCACGAAGTCACCGGCTTTGCCCTCGACTTTCTGAAGCAGCCCAGGCCCGCCGACAAGCCCTGGCTCCTCGTCCTGGGCCACAAAGCGCCCCACAGCTTCTACGTGCCGGAGCCGAAATACTCGAACGCCTTCGACCATGTCCGCATTGAGTATCCCGACACCGCTTTCAAGCTCGACGGCAAACCGGCTTGGATCAAAGACCGTCTTTACACCTGGCACGGCATCTACGGCCCGCTGTTCGAGTGGCGCAAGCAGTTCCCCGACGACCGCCCCGAAGCCGTGAAGGACTTCGCCGCCATGACCCGCGCCTACTGGAGTGTGATCCGCAGCGTCGATGACAGCGTGGGCCAACTCCGCTCCGCGCTCGAAGCGTCCGGCCAACTCGACCGCACGCTGGTCCTCTTCATGGGCGACAACGGCCTGCTCAACGGCGAGCACGGTATGGTC
The DNA here is from genome assembly GCA_016219875.1 of Verrucomicrobiota bacterium. Classification (GTDB taxonomy): domain Bacteria; phylum Verrucomicrobiota; class Verrucomicrobiia; order Limisphaerales; family JACRJZ01; genus JACRJZ01. The sequence continues at coordinate 26,487 of JACRJZ010000104.1, forward strand.
GATAAGCGCACCATGCACGAGCCAAGCCTCCGCATCCCGCTCCTCGCTCGCTATTCGGGCCTCACGCCGACAGCCGCGCCCAGGGTGATCGACCAGATGGTCCTCACCGAAGACATCGCTCCCAGCGTGCTTGATCTCTGCGGCATCGCGCCGATCAAGAAGACCGACGGCCGGTCCTTCAAGAAACTCGTGCAACGTGGCGACCGCTCCTGGCGCCGGAGCTTCCTCTACGAATACAACTACGAGAAGCAGTTCCCGTACACGCCGAATGTCCGCGGCGTGCGCACCGACGATTGGAAGTTTATGCGCTACCCGCCCGGCGACGGTTCGGCCGACCGCCACTTGGCCGAGCTTTACGATCTGAAGAACGATCCCGAAGAACGCCACAACCTCATCGCCGACCCGCGCCAGGCCGGCAAGGTGAAGGAACTGCAAAAGGAACTCGCCCGCCTGCTCAAGGCGACTGGCGCACTCCCCGACGCGATGCCGCTGGACGAAGGCATCAAGAAGGAATTGCCGGATCAGAAGATTCGATAGGCCCAGGAGCTTCTTTCAGAACCGTAGCAACCGACGTGAGGAGGCTCATTCTTTGAATCCGAAATCTGAAATCTGAAATTTGAAATCAAGACAGAGCCTCCTCACGTCGGCTGCTACGGAGTTTTGAAATCGCCTCCCAAGACTCCTGAGACTTGGAGCGGCTCCCGACCGGAAGCGCAAGCTGACTGGCCAGAAGCTTGGCCCCCGCTCCTCCCGTTCCTCCCTGAATCCGATGGAAAAAGCCCTGCCGGGAAGAGATCGACTGGGCCGTGACCATCAGATTCAGGAAGGAAGGGGAGGGCCGCCCGGTGAGGGCACCGGGCCTACAGGGTGCGCGATCGCTGTAGGCCGGGTACCCTGACCCGGCGATTGGGGACCAGCGTTGTTCCACGCGGCCTCCTGTCCAAGGCGCGGCATCAGGAGTCCTGAGACTGGAGCGCCGAGTTTCGACTCGGCACTCCGACCTTTCGGTTCAGCCAGAAATCCGAAGTGGGCACCACGAAACACACGAAACGCACAAAAGCAGAACCGGAACCGTCCTGCTGGCCCTGCACAAGAGTCGCGCGATGGAAAATGATGAAATGGGGCCAGCCTTTTCGTGTGTTTCGTGTGTTTCGTGGTGATTCAAAATCGGGGTTCAGGTTCAGTGCGCCCTGCGTTTCCCGAAACGAAAAGGGCGGCTCGTGCGAGCCGCCCTGTTGGAATCCAGTCGTCTGCCTGCTGGAGATTACTTCTTCGCCGGCAGCGGCACGAGTTGAGACATCATGCCCATCTTCGCGCACAGGAAATAAACTACCGCGCCGACGACAAACGCCGCCACGGGGGCCGCCGGCACAGCGATCTTCAGGTTCGGCAGGATGCCGACGACAAAGCCCAACGCCCAGGCGATCCAGCCTGCCGGGTTGAAGCCCGCGCGCGGCCCGGTCCACTTGCCGTCCGAGAGGAGGTAGTCCACCATCATCGCGCCGCAGATCGGCCCGAAGGAGGCGCCGATGATCACGAACACGCCGATGGCGTCGCCGGCCAGGCCGGTGATCGCCAGGATGATGCTGACCGCCGCACCGATGCCGACGGAAATGAACGGATTCACCTGCGGGAGCGTGGTCTTGAAGCTGTTCGCGGCGATGAACGAGGAGAAGCAGGCCGGCGGGAAGGCGGCCAGTGCGAGCAGGAACATCATCCACTTGGCCGCGTCCTTGCCCATCACGACGGAGATCATGCTGAAGGAATCCAGGATGAACCCCTTCTTCTCCGTGCCGGCGGCGACGGCCTTGGCGGTGAGTTCAGTCGAGCCATAGACGCCCGCCACGACCAAGATTGAGATGCCGGCGGTGACGAGGATAGCCAGGGCGATGCCGATGTAGCCGCCCATCTTCACGTCTTTGTCGTTGCGCGTGCTCATAGCGATATCCACGCCGGCGGCGCCCGCGGTGGCGAAGAAGCCCACCACGTAGGTCAGCATCAGTGCGATCACGCCGACGGCGCTGAGCGGAGCCGCCGCGGTCGGGGCCAGCGTCTTGTGGGTGTCAACGAGGGTCTGAGGATTGAAACTGCCCAAGCCGCTCAGGGTTTTGACCAGCATGGCGAGCAGAATGGCCAGCGGGATCAACGGCAAGTAAGTGGAGACTTTGGCCACGTACTGGATGCCCTTGAGTCCGACGAACGCCGCCAACACACCCCAGATCACCATGATCACTTTCACGCCCGTACTGGCGGGGCCGAGATCAAAGAAGCTGCCGACCGCCTGAGCGGAGAAGAACACGTTCACGCCCAGCCAGCCGAATTGCAGGACGCCCATGAGGAAGCCTGGCATGATGAACCCGCCTTGCGCGCCGAAGGTGGAGGTGCCAACGATGTAGAGAGGCAGGCCCGTCTTCATGCCCAGCAGGCCGGGCACGACGTAGAACAAGAAGTGGCAGATCAGCGCGGCCAGGACCAGGCCCAGCAGCGCGACACCGATGCCTTGAGAAAGTGTTCCGCCCAGGCTGCCGGCTTTCGCGGCATCCTGCCAGAACACGAACCAGAGGAAAATACCCGCGTAGGTGGGGGCAACGTTCTTGAACCAGGGCGCGCGCTTGTCCTGACCGAGCGGCGTGGCACTGGTGATGTAGGAAGGCAGTTGTGACGGTGCTGATTGATTGTTCATGGGCGGTAGTTCTCTCCGTTTTCCTCACTTCATCGCAAGCCAAAAATGGGTGGCCCGGTAAGGTTTCAGTAGAGTCCGGCTCTGGCGGTTCGCCAAATCCGAAATCCGAAACAAATCCGAAGCTCGAAATCTCAAATCCGAAACCTTCACGGGCCGACAGGTTTTCGGATTTCGGATTTCTGCCTCGGCCCTGACTTTACTGAGGCGTTACGTGGCCCGGAGAGGATGGCTGGCTCCGCCCGGTGGTCCCGGCCGTTTCCCAAAACTCGGCTCAAGCCCGCCCGCTCCGGTGTCGATGGTTCTTACGAACCGCGACGACAACTCGGACTGCGGCGAGTGTGTTCTCCTCAATGCTGTGTACCGATAGAGAGCGGGCTGGGCAATGCGAGACTGGGTTTCGCTGTTTCGTCCCGTTTTGTGCTGGCTTGATGCTGGTGGCATCAGGCCGCGCCGGCTTTCTCACCGCCGCTGAAGCCGGTGGGGCGTCCCTGCCCTGGCTCACCAACGCCGCTCAGATTCACGCCCTCTCGCCCACGGAGGCGAAACGCCACTACCCGATTCGCCTGCGGGCGGTGGTGACGTACCACGACGCCATCTGGGGCAACCTGTTCGTCCAAGACGCCACCGGCGGCATCTACGTGAATTACAGCCCGGTCACGAACGCCTGGCCCGCCGGCTCGGTGGTGGAGTTGGAAGGGATCAGCGAACCGGGAGCCTACGCGCCCGTGGTGACTTCCGAGCGCGGGAGAGTGGTCGGTCGCAGCGCGCTGCCGGCGGCGGTCGAAGAACCGTTGACAACGCTGACCACAGGCCGCCGCGACAGCCAGTGGGTGAGCGTTTCCGGCGTCGTCCGCGCGGTTTCGGAAGATCACGGCCATGCCGCTTTCGACCTCGCTGCGGCGGGCGGACACTTTCAGGCCTTCATGCCGCTGGCGAGCGGACAGTCTCTGCCCACGAACTTGGTCGATGCGGAAATCACGATCCGCGGCGCCTGCGGCACGGTGTTCAATCAGCGGCGCCAAGCCACCGGCATCAAGCTGCTCACGCCGGACCTGGAACAGATTCGCGTGATCCGGCCGCCGCCCGCGAACCCGTTTTCCCTCCCGTCGCGCCCGGTGGAAAGCCTGCTGAGTTTCACGGCGGCGGAAACCGTGGAGCATCGCGTGAGCGTGCGCGGCGTGGTGACGTTGCGCCTGGAGGACGGCGCGTTCTATTTGCAGGATGAAAGCGCCGGCGTGTTGGTGCGTCCGCAGGAGGAGTCGGCGGTGAAGGCGGGGGACACGGTAATCGTGTTGGGTTTTCCCGTGGTGGAAGGCTATTCGCCCGTCTTGCACAACGCCGTGGTGCAGCGGACTTATCCCTCGGAGCCGCCGTCGCCGCGCGCGCATTCCGCCGGGGGCCTCCTGCAGGGGCAGCACGACGGAGTGCTCGTCCGCCTCCGGGGGCTGGTGACGGAAGCGGTGGGGGCGGCCGGCTCCCAGCGCCTGGTGGTCCAGTCAGGCGACCACTGGGTGGACGCCATCCTGGAGAGCCGCTCGGCACGGATTCGGCCCGTGGCCCGCCAAACTCTGGTGGACGTAACGGGGGTGTGCCGGATTCGCGCGGACCAGGACCAGACCCCCCGCGCGGTGGCCTTGCTGCTGCGTTCGCCCGCGGACGTGGCGGTGGTGAAGCGGCCCCCGTGGTGGACGGCGGAGCGGGCGTTGACGGCCCTGGGCGTGGTGGGGCTGGTCGGGTTCCTTGCCCTGGCGTGGGGCACACAACTGCGGCGGCAGGTGCGGCGGCAGACAGACTTGATCCGTCAGAAGCTGGAACGGGAGGCGATGCTCGAAGCGCGGTATCGGGACTTGGTGGAGAACGCCTCCGACTTGGTCTATTGCCATGATCCGGCGGGAAATTTTACGTCGTTCAACCGCGCGTGTGAGCGGCTCACCGGTTACTCGCAGGAGGAAGGGCTGCGCTTGAACCTCGCGCAACTCGTGGTGCCGGAACAGGTGGAGATGGTGCGGCGACGCATCGCCGACAAGTTGAAGAGCAACACCACCAGCCCGTATGAAGTGGAACTCCAGGCCAAGAACGGGCGCCGCTTCTGGGTGGAAGTCAGTTCCCAACTCATCCTGGGAGAAGGCCGGCCCGTGGGCGTGCAAGGCATTGCGCGCGACATCACGAAGCGCCGGGCCACCGAAGAGGCCCTGCGGGCGAGCGAACAACGGTTCCGCACGTTGGTGGAGAACGTCCCAGGCGCCGTGTACCGCTGCGAATTGAACGCGCCGTGGCGCGTGGAACATATCAGCGAAGGCATCGAGGATTTGACCGGGTATCCGGCGGCGGAGTTTATGAACGGCCCCCGCCGCAACTACGCCGAGGTCATCTTCAAGGAAGACCTCCCGCAGGTGGAACTGACCGTGGCGGCGGCCGTCGCGCAGCGCCAGACCTTCGAGATCCAATACCGCATCCGCCACGCCAACGGCAGCCTCCGGTGGGTCCATGAACGGGGCGCAGCGATTTTCGGCGCCGATGGCCAGCCCGTGTGCTTGGACGGCGTGATCATGGACGTGACCCGGCGCCGGCAGGCCGAGGAAACCTTGCGCGAGAGCGAAGCGCGCTACCGGCTGCTCTTTGAAAGCAATCCCCATCCGATGTGGGTGTACGACACGGCCTCGCTGGGGTTCTTGGCCGTGAATGACGCCGCCGTCAGGCACTACGGCTATTCGTACGGAGAGTTTCTGGCCATGACCATCGCGGACATCAGGCCGCCGGACGATGTGCCGGCCCTGCTCAAAACCGTGTCGGCACTAGATGGGAGCGCAGGCCACACAGGTCCGTGGCGGCACCGCCGGAAGGACGGTTCCATCCTTCACGTCGAGATCACTTCTCAGGCCCTGACCTTCGCGAGCCATCAGGCCCGGCTGGTGTTGGTCGATGACGTCACGGAGCGTCTGGCGGCGGAGAACGCCCTGCGCCAGCGCGAGGCCGACTTGGTGCTGGCCCAACGCATCGGCCACATCGGCAGTTGGGAAATGGACGTGGCGACGCAAGCCCTGGAGTGGTCGGCGGAGACGTTCCGCATTTTCGGCTGCCAGCCGGAGACGTTCAAATTGAACGTCCCAGCCTTCTTCGAACTCGTTCATCCCGACGACCGGGAGCGGGTGCAGCGCGCCAGCGACGAATCCCTGCGCACCGGATGCGAAGTCGAAGTCGAACACCGCGTCGTGCGCCCGGATGGCAGCGAGCGGGTGGTGTTCGAGCGGGCCCAGGTGCTGCACGACGCCGCGGGCCGCCCCTTCCGCATGGTGGGCACGGTGCAGGACGTGACGGAACAGAAGCGGGCAGAGGAAACCCGCGCCCGCCTGGAGGCGGAACTGCGTCAGGCGCAGAAAATGGAAGCCATCGGCCAGCTCGCCGCCGGCGTGGCGCATGATTTCAACAACATCCTCACCGTCATCCAGGGCAACACCAGCCTCCTTGAGGACGCGGTGAGCGGCGACGTGCTCCTTACGGAAAGCCTCCGGCAAATTGCTGTGTCCGCCGATCGCGCGGCCGGGTTGACGCGCCAGTTGCTGCTCTTCAGCCGCAAGCAGGTGGCCCGGCCGCAGCCTCTCCAATTCAACGAGCTGCTCGGCAACTTGACCAAGATGCTCGGCCGGCTGATCGGGGAACACATTCAACTGCGCTGCACTTTCGGCCCGGCTCTTCCGTTGATCCACGCCGATGCGGGGATGCTGGAGCAGGTCATTGTCAACCTGGTGGTCAACGCCCGCGACGCCATGCCGGAGGGCGGCAACCTGCTTCTGACCACGGAGCGGGTCACCGTGGACGCCGTGGAGGCAGCAGAGAATCCCGAGGCGCGCCCGGGCGACTTCGTTTGCCTCAGCGTGACGGACACCGGCAGCGGCATGGACGCCGCCACGCTGGGCCGCATCTTCGAGCCGTTCTTTACCACCAAGGAAGTCGGCAAAGGCACGGGCCTCGGCCTGGCCACTGCCTACGGCATCGTCCAGCAGCACCAAGGCTGGATCGAAGTGGAAAGTGAAGTGGGGCGAGGCACCACCTTCCGCATCTTGCTTCCGGTCCTGACGAACGAAGTGCAAGCGGACGAGCCTTTCCTCAAGAAGCCCGTCCTGCGCAAAGGCCGTGAACGTCTGCTCGTGGTGGAAGACGATCCCGCCGTCCAGGCGCTGGTGGCGGAAGTGCTGCGAAAACTGGGCTACCAAGTCACGACCGCCAACTCAGGGGTCGAAGCCCTCGAACTATGGGGCCGGAACCAAGGCGTCGATCTGCTCCTCACGGACATCGTGATGCCGGGCGGCGTGAGCGGCGTGGCTTTGGCGCGGCGCCTGCGCGAACAGCGTCCCGCCCTCAAGGTGGTGTTCAGCAGCGGCTACAGCGTCGAAAGCACGCAAGCCGGGCTGGAGATCTCGCCCACGACCCGTTTCTTGCAGAAGCCCTACGAACCGCTGGCGCTGTCCGAAGTTGTGCGCGAGTGCCTGGACGAGACGCCGGTGGCGGGGTGATGGCCAGGGCGCCGAGGCTGGGGGTAAAATCGAAGAATTCCGCCCTTCAAACAACCACGGGATCTTCCTTGAAGGCGAGGCGCGCGACACATCAGGACGGTCGCCGCCAGCACCCGCCTGTTCACCCTTTGGCGGCAAACGCCGCGCGCTTGTCTTTCCTGGCAGTCGGCTTGGGGGCAACAACGAGGCGGTTGGCATTCCGAGCTTCTTCGCGGCGAACCAGGGCCGCCAGCCGCCGAACATCGTGCCCGCATTCGGCGCTGATCTCATCGCGAATCCGCCAGACCTCTCTCAACAAAGCGTGTTTCATGGCCGTATCATACCATCAGTTCAAAAGGAGTGCAGATCACAGGCGCAGGATGGCCAGCGGCTTGGCAAACCGCACGCAGGCGATCCACAATCGCCGCGTTGGCGATATGCCGGCAGTTCCACGTCAGCAGGAAATCCATCTGATGGACAGCAACCAGCACGTCGCGGCTGGGCTACGCCGTCAGCAAGCTCGGAATCGTTGTTTCGAGATAGACTTTCGGTTTCACACCAGCGCGTCAGTTCGAAACGGAATCACCTGCAGGCAGCCAATGGCCCGCAGGGATTTTCACTCCGCTAGTCACGCTTTCGGCCTCGCCTACTTCTTCGGCGCCGACTCCGGCGGCTTGGCGGCGTCGGCGGACTGGCCCACTTTCCAACTGACGAGCATGAACGCGCCGAAGACCACCAGCACCACGCCCCAGATCAGGTTGATGTTGATGCCGAGGGACCGCTTGTAGAGTTCCGTGTCCGAGCCGGTGGCCCCGCCATAGATTGCCAGCAGCAGGCCCACCAGGGAGAACATCAGGCCGATTGGAAGTCGAATATCGAGACCCATAAAAGGTTCCTTTCAGTTTACCAGAACAAGATGTTGAGGATGACACAGCCAATGAGAAGGATCGTGCCCAGGACCGCCGGGCGCAGGAGGAAGTGCTGCTCGTCGTCCTTCAGTTTCGGCGTCAGGGAATAAACCAAGCCCTTGAGTTCTTCGTCCGTCTTGGCCTGCCGTGTCACCAGCGAGATGACAAGCGTGAGGACAAAGCAAGCAGTGAAGGCGAAGCTGGCCAGCCAGAAGTTCTGGGCCATGTCGCTGGGGAACACCTGGAGTACGCCGAGGTAGCCGCCCTTGATGCCCGGCGCGTTGCCCGCCGCCGAGGTGAGCGCGTGGAAAAGAGCCGAAGTGCCCGTCCCGCCGAGCAGACCGAGGAACGCGCCCGTGCCGGTCGCGCGCTTCCAGAACATGCCCAGCAGGAACGTGGCGAAGAGCGGTGCGTTCACGAAGCCGAAGACGAGTTGGATGATGTCCATCGCGTTGGACCAATGGCTGACGAGGTAGGCGCAAACGATGCTGAGCAAGATGCCCACCACCGTCACGGCACGGCCCATCCACATGTAGTGCTCGTCGCTCTTGTTCCGGGCGAGGTAGGCCTGGTAAAGGTCGTAAGTCCAAACCGTGTTGAAAGCGGTGACGTTGCCCGCCATGCCGGACATGAACGACGCCAGCAAGCCCGTCAGCGCCAAGCCCAGCAGGCCGGGTGGACAATATTTCTTCACCAGCGAGAGGATCACGCCGTCGTAATCGTTCTCCACCACCGCGTCCTGCAAGCGGTCCTTGAGGTTCTTCTCGTCGAGCTTCGCGGAATCTTTGACCAGCACTGCGACTTTGGCCTCACTCAGCTTCATGCCGATGGCTTCGCTGACGGTCGCCAAGGCGGCCTTGTCATCGAGGTTCTTTGCCGCTGCGTCCTTCACGGCGGCGATAGCCTGCACGTAGGCGCTCTCGGCGACGAGCTTGGGCGGGAGGCGATAGCCGTCTTTGCCCGTCAGCGCGAGCGCGGCGGCGATCATGCCGGGCAAAATGACCAGCACGGGAAAGATCATCTTCGGCACGGCAGCGATGAGTGGCGTGCGGCGCGCGGCGATCATGTTCTTGGCGGCCATGGCGCGTTGCACGACGAGGAAGTTGGTACACCAGTAGCCGAAGCTCAGCACGAAGCCCAAGCCGAAGACCATCGCAAACCAATCGACGCCCATCGGGTTGGCCGACGGGCCGGCGAGGAGCGGCTTCCAGGCGCTGGTCCAGGCGTCGCCTTGGAAGGCCCTGGTGTTCAGCTCCAGCGCGGCAGGATTTTCGGCCACTTTCACGAGCGACCCTTTCAGCGCGTCCCAGCCGCCCACGTCTTTCAAGCCGAGATAAACGACCGGCGCGAAGCCCAGCACGATCATGAAGAACTGGAGCACCTCGGTGTAAATGGCCGAGGTCAGGCCGCCCTTGAGCACGTACACCAGCACGATGGCGGAGCAAATCCACAGGCTCACGTCGTAGTTCCAACCGAGAAGCTGATGAAGGAGTTTGGCCAGCGCGTTCATCGAGATGCCGGAGGCGAACACGGTCATCACCGCAAAAGAGATCGAGTTCAAGCAGCGCGTGCGCTCGTCGAAACGCAGCTTGAGGTACTCCGGCACCGAACGCGCCTTCGAGCCGTAGTAGAACGGCATCATGAAGACGGCCAGAAAGACCATCGCCGGGATGGCGCCTACCCAGTAGAAGTGGCTGGTGGCAATGCCGTACTTGGCGCCGCTGGCGGCCATGCCGACCAGTTCGAGCGCGCCGAGGTTGGCGGACAGGAAGGCCAGGCCCGTGACCCACGCCGGAATGCTGCGCCCGGACGTGAGAAAGTCCGAGGAGGTCTTCATGTATTTCCGGAGGGCGAATCCGATGCCGATGACGAACAGGGTGTAGATCGCCAGAATGGCGTAATCGAGGCCAGCCAGTTGAATTGCGTGCATAGGTCAGGCGGATGGCTACCGGCTTTGCGCGCGAATGTCAATCGCGGCGAGTGGCAGCATCCGGCAGGGCTGATTCAAGAAGGAGCGCGGGCAGCCTGCCCTCGTGTTTCTCGCTCCCATTCTTGATGGAACGCGCGGGCAGGCTGCCCGCCCTCCCGTCCGCATGTTTCTTGAATCAGCCCTGCAGCATCCGGGGAAGCATTGGAACAATAGTTGCCAATAGATACGCAAGGTCGTACCCTCGGCGCATGACGATCAATCTTGGCGAGCATTTTGAACGCATGGTGGCGGACCTCATCACCTGCGGGCGCTTCCAGAACCAGAGCGAGGTCATCCGCGCCGGACTTCGTCTCCTGGAGGACGGCGAATACGGCTACGATCCGGAACTGGAAGCCGAACTGGCCCGCCGCCTGGAAGGGCGGACGAAGCCGCTGCCTAAAGGCTTCTTCATCGACATCAAGAGGCGCGGGCATCAGCGGCTTCAACGCGAAGGCCTCAAGCGCGCCGCATGAAACCGGTTCGCCTCCACGACGAGGTCGAAGGCGATGTGGACGAAGTGTGGAACCACCTTGCGGAGGCCAGCCCGGAAACGGCGGACCGGTTTGTGGATGCCGTCGAAGTGACCTTCGCCCAGATTGGCCGCCAGCCCGGCATCGGTCACCGCCGACGCTGGCGGAGTCGCAAATTGGCCAACCTGCGCCTCTGGCGGGTGGAGGGGTTTCCGAACCATCTCGTCATCTACCGGGAAGAAGCGGAAGTGGTGGCGATCGTGGCCGTGATTTCAGGCTACCGGCGACAGGAGCGGGTATTGAACAAGCGTTGAAGTCCGGGGAGCTACACTTGACGCGTGCCGCGCGCTGCGTGTTAATCCCGCCATGAACACACCGTTCCTCTCTTGGGCTGGATGCTCGCTCCTCCTCGCCGGCGCTTTCCTGGCTTCGTCTGTCTCGTGGGCTGCGGAGACGGCCGTGCGTGAAATCACCGTGACGAACGATCTGGTGCTCGCCCTGGGCGCGCAGTTGCCCGCAAGGATCGTGGTGCGCGCGAGCCACGTCACTATCGACGGCAACGGGGCCACGCTCACGGGGCCGGGCAGGATTGGCGACGTGAAATCGATCGAGACAGCGGGCGTGGGCATCCTGATCGACGGCGCGACCGGTGTGACTCTCAAGAACCTTAAGGCGCGCGGGTTTGCCACGGGCCTCGTCATTCGCCATGCGCAGGCGGTGACGGTAAGCGGCTGCGATTTCTCCGACAACTACCACAACCCGAAGCACGGCTGGGGCGAGTTGCCCCCGCGCGGCGGCATTCTCGTGGAGCAGTCCCGGCACTGCGTCTTCGAGCACAACCGCGCCAACCGCGTCTGGGACGCCTTTCACCTGATCGACTCGGACGACCATCTGATCACGGACAACGATTTCTCCGATTGCTCGAACACCTGCGCCAAGCTCTGGAAGTCTTCCCGGAACAAGTTTCTTCACAACAACCTCTCCTACGGCATCCGCATCGACCGCGCCGCCGGCGAAGTCCACGCCCGCGACTCGACCTGCGTGTTGATCGAAACCGGTTCGGACGACAACTATTGGTATCGCAACGACATCACCCACGGCGGCGATGGCGTCTTCATCCGTCCGCTCAACCGCTGGGTGTCGCGCGGCAACATTTTCGTGGAGAACGACACTTCCTACGCCAACAACAACTGCGTCGAGTCGTGGAGTCCGGGCAACACCTTCCTCCGCAACAAAGCCAACCACGGCAGCTACGGCTTCTGGCTCGGCGGCAGCGACCAGACCGTGCTCATCGGCAACGAGGCCGCGTTCAACGGGCTGACCAACGGCTACCACAATGCGCCCGAAGTCGGCTTTCGCCACGGCGGCATTGTGATCGTGGGCGGGCCAGCCAGCCATACGCTCATCGCGGGCAACCATCTTCACGACAACAACGGCGCGGGCCTGGCCTTTCGTGGCGACGTGGCCTCGAAGGGCCGCAAGTGGCGCACGGAGCATTGGGTCGTGCAGCAGAATCGCATCGCGAACAACCGCTTTGGTATCTGGGGCCGCTGGGGCGAAGCCGTGCTGCTGGCGGGAAACGTGTTCACCAACAACGCGCAGGGGAACTTCATCCAAGACGTGACGAACCTCGTGGAGTTGCCGGCCAACCCAGCCGTTCAAGTTTCGCCGCGCGCGGAGATCATCGGGCCGGAAGTCGTCTTCGCCGGACAGCCCGCGCGCTTCGACGCTTCGCGCAGCCGTGACGCCGCGGGGCGGACGCTCACGTTCCAATGGTGGCTGGACGGCCAAGCCGGCAGCCAGGCCGCCTTTGAGCACACGTTTCCCGCGCCCGGTTTCCATCGCCTCGGCTTGACCGTGAACAACGGCGCGTTGGCGGCATTGGCCTGGCGCGACCTCTTGGTCGTGGAACCCGTCGCGCAAGAACTCGGCACGGAAGGACAAGCCGGGCGCTGGGGATTTGAGTTTGAGCCGAACGATCACGGCCACGGGCGGATGCTTTTCGCCGACGATCCGAACGGCCTCATCGGCAGCCGCTGCCTGCGCTTCACGCCGGACCCGTATCCGGGCGCCTACGCCACGGCGGTTTTTCCGGCCACGCGCGATGCCGGATGGAACTTCGCCGGCAAGAGCCGGATTCGGTTTTGGATCAAGGCGTTGAACCCCAACGTGCCCGGCTGGCAAAACGCCGGGCCGGTCGTCCGTTTGCTGGGCCGCGGCGGACACCTCGAACTCAAGCCGGCGAAAGACGCCAACCTGCTCAACGATCCGCCCTTCAGCGAAGCGCGCTGGCTGTGGATGCCCGTGACGATCCCGCTCGCGGGCGACGCCCAATGGCAGCGCGCGGCCAAAGGCGACGTCACGCTGGACCGCATCGACGCCCTCAGTCTTTCGCTCGATTCGTGGGGCGGCGATCCGTTCGTGGTCTGGCTGGACGGCTTGGCGGTGGAGTGAGTCCGAAATCCGAAATGCGATCTCAGAACCCAGGCCGAAGGGTGGGCGAGCGTACCCGCGAGCCGGCGGACGGGCGTCTTCTCCGGCTCGCGGGTACGCTCGCCCCACCGAATGGAAGGTCTTGAAATCGCCTCTCGGATTTCGGATTTGAGTACCAGTTTCCTCACAACGCCAGCCGCAACTGCTCGTGCTCGCTCAGCGCCCGTGCGTCAAAGCCGACCTCCCGCAGGCTCTGCGCGAAGTCCGCGGCGAAGCCGTGCAAGGTAAGGACCGTCTTCGGCGCCACGCGCTTCACGAACGCGATCAACTCCGGGAAATCCGCGTGGTCGCTCAACGGAAACGCCGCGTCGGTGCCATAGCGGAAACGGCATCCTGGCTCCACCGCCCAGCCGCTCACGATGGCCGTGCGCACGCGCCCCAGTTTCTGGACCACGGACGATTTCACCGCTTGCGGCGGACAGATCAACACCTTGCCCGCGGCGCGGTCCGGCTCCAGCAATTCGTGCGGCGGGAAGCGACATCGGAACTGTTCGTAGATCTTCGTCATGCGCCAGACGCCGGGGTGGATCGCGATCGGCAAGCCGCAGTCGGCCAAGCCGCACAACACCTCCTGGCCCTTGCCCAGCGAATACGCCAGCAACACCGGCGTCGCGTGATCGGCCAGCGCCTCGCGGCAAAAGCGGATGACATCGTCCAGCACGCGCTCCGCGGGCGGGAACTGGTAAGCAGGCCGGCCAAAGGTCGTCTCCATGATGAGCGTCTCGCAACCGACAGCGAGCGCCGGATCGCACGGCTCGCTGCTCAAATTGGGCCGCGTCTTGAAATCACCGGTGTAGAGCAGCGTGTGGCCCGCGTGTTCGATCAAAGCCATGGCGCTGCCCAGAATGTGCCCGGCCGGCAACAGCGTGAGCCGGTAGCTCGACTGGTTGCCGGTAAACTCGCGCCCCTCGCCAAAAGACAATGTGTGTTCCACGCGCTGGCCGCGAATCCGCGCCCGCATCAGTTCGGCGGTCGGTGCGCTGAAGATGACTTCGCGGTGCGCGGCGGTGTGATCGGCGTGGGCATGGCTCACGAACACCCGCTCCGGCCCTTTCCGCGCCCGCGGGGCATCGAGCCACAACGCGAGTTGCGGCAGCCACACTCCGCCTTCGAGGTATTGGATGGTCAGCGCCGACACCGCGGCACGATTGGCCAGCCGTCCCAGCAAGTCAAACCTGGCGAACGGGAAGCCAATCGGGTGGGGCGAGCGTACCCGCGAGCCGGTGAGACGGCACCGGGGCGGCTCGCGAGGACGCTCGCCCCACCCGACTGACCCACAAGGCGCCGGGCTGGACGGCAAGGATCAACGCTCCGAAAACCCTCGCGCCGTTCCAGGTGAAGAATCCCCGCCCAAATGCCGATGACAATGGGGAACGATGATATCGCGTCGGACGAACCTGAAATGTGCTCTCACGGCCCTGGCCTTGGGGACCGGTTGGCTCGCATCCGCGAAGGACTGTCCGCTGGATCCACGGACTTGCCCACCCGGCTCGATCGTCCGGCTCGTGGCCCGCTGGCCGCTGGTCAATGTGAAGCGCGCCGAAGTGGTGCTCTGCACGACCAACCAGATCACCGTCAAGTTCGGAGAGGACACGTTTTCCGTCCTTCGCACCAACCTCAAGGAACTGATCGTGGTGGAAGCTCCCCCTCCACCTCCCGTGGAGGAGGTCAGTGCGGATTCCACGAATGCCGTCACGGACGTAGCTTCGTCGGGAACAGGAACGAATCGGACCTCGGCCCTTGCCGGCCGCGCCGCAGCTTCGGGCACCACGAACCAGACCCAGGGCCTCTGGGGCAAGATCAAAGAGCTGTGGCGGCAACGGATGGGGAGCAAGTGATGCGGTCCCTTCGCCCGCCCAGCCACTCGGGCCGCGGGTTCGCTGTCAATTCATGGAACTGACCGCGTGGTCAGAGATCAGATCCCGATTTCGCCTTCGTCCAATCCCCATTCAGCGGCATGGAGCCGCAGGCAATCAGGACAAATCCCGTGGGAGAACCGCGTGCCGGTTCGCTTCAGAAGGTAGGTGTCAACGCGCTCCCAGCGGTCGGTGGCTTCGCGAATGCGATTGCAGTAGGAACAGATGGAAAGGAAACGCTTCAACTGGTGAAGGTGCAGGTGTGTCCGGACCCGGGCCCGCAGTTCGGCTGGCCGAAACGGCTTGGCCACGTAATCCACTCCCCCGGCCTCGAAGCCCGCCACGATGTCCTCCGTTTCGGTGCGCGCGGTCAGGAAGATGACTGGGATGGTCGCGGAAACCACATTTTTCTTGAGGCGACGGCACACCTCAAAGCCGTCCATGTCCGGCATCATCACGTCGAGGAGAATCAGATCCGGCGGGTCTTCGTTGACAAAGTCGAGGGCTTCGGCGCCCGAGGCGGCGACCGCGATCTCCACTTGGTCTTCCTGGAGGATGTTGCCCACGACGCGGAGGTTGTCCGGCACGTCGTCCACGAGGAGCACGACGGACTTGGGGTTGGGGGACTTCGGAGCGGTCATGGTCAAACGGTGGGCGCGTTGGGTGGAGGAGCGGCATCCGCGTGGGCCACGGCGTCGATCTGGTCGAGCAAAGGCTCAAACTCCGCCAGCGTGACCCGCAGTTGCTTCATATCGAAACTCTCGGCCTGCCGCCGGAGTTCGTCGGCCCAACTCAGGAGCGGCGGCGCCTCATATTCGCGCGCCAGTTCGGCCACGCGCCCGGCCAGCGTGGCGACGCGGTTGACGTAAAGCCGCCGCTGCAACTGCTGCCATTCGGGGACGCATTCGTCGCGGAGCCGCTGCACCAACTTGGGCCATTTGCGGCGGGCCTCAGCCGATGGCGGGGCGCTCATGTCCTGCCAGGGCTTGGCCAGCGCGACGGGCAGTGGGCCGTGCCGCACGGTGCCAGGCAGCAGGCGGGCCATTTCCTGCAGCAAGTGTTCCTGGGACACGGGCTTGCGCATGTAGGCGGCCCAGCCCGCTTCGGCGTGGCGGGCGTCTCCGTCGTCGATCACCGACGCCGTGATCGCAATGATCGGGATTCTCTGCCCGGCAGAATCCGAGCGCAGCCGACGCGCGAACTCGAAGCCGTCCATCACCGGCATCTTGAGGTCGAGCAGAATCAGGTCGGGCCGCTCGTGGGCCACGCGTTCCAGGGCCTCCGCGCCGTGGACCGCTTCGTCAACCATCAGGCCGGTGCCGGCGAGATAGGCTTTGAGCAGCGCGCGGTTGGTGGGCACGTCATCCACCACCAGCACGCGGGCGGGCGGGAATTCGTAGGCGGCGGCGCATTCCAGCCGCGGCCCGGAGGCGGGCGCCGTGGCGGCCACTTCCACACGGGGGAGCACCACCTTGAACTCGCTCCCCTCGCCCGGCTGGCTGCGAAGTTCCAGGTGTCCGCCCATCATCTCGACCAAGCGCCGGCAAATGGTCAACCCCAGGCCGGTGCCGCCGTACTGGGAGTGGCACTGGCCGCGTTGCTGCTGGAACGCTTCAAAAATCACCGCTTGCTGGTCCACCGGCACGCCAATCCCCGTGTCTTGCACGGCAAAGGTGAACTCGATGTCGCTGTCGATCGCCGTGGCGGCACGGTGGGAGGCGCGGAGCGTGATGCGACCGGAGGCGGTAAACTTCACCGCGTTGCCCACCAAGTTGAAGAGCACCTGGCGGAAGCGCACTTCGTCCAGCACCAGCGCGGCCGGCAAGGCGGGTTCGACCTCAATCTGGAAGGCGAGGCCCTTCTCCGCGCAACGGGCCGCAAAGGCCTGGCGGATTTCCGCGAACACGGAGCGCGGATCCACAGCACTGAATTGCAGTTCCATCCGTCCCGCTTCGATCTTGGAGAGATCGAGCACGTCGTTGATGAGGTGCAGCAGGACTTTGCCGGCCGACTGGATCGAAGCCACGTAGTCGCGCAAAGTGAGGTCTTGAATCTTGGTGGTCAGGATGTCGGCGAAGCCCAGGATGGCGTTCATGGGCGTGCGGATTTCGTGGCTCATGTTGGCCAGAAACTCGCTCTTCGCCCGCGTGTTCGCCTCGGCGGCTTCTTTGGCGAACTTCAATTCTTCCTCCGTGCGCTTGCGGTCGCCGATGTCGCGCGCGATGGCTTGAATCGCGGCAGGTTGGCCGTCTTGCTGAATGGGCCGGCAACTCACTTCGAGGTGGACCGGGGTTTGGCTTCGCGTCAGGCAGACTGCTTCGTAGGCGATGACGCCGGCCGGGCCGACAGGCTGCTGGAGGAGGGCGCGGACCGGGTCGCGGCTTTCCGGCGCCAAGACGTGCCACAGGGTCAGCCCAGTCGCTTCGGCCTGGCTGTAACCCAGCCGCTCGAGGGTGGCCGGGTTCAGTGAAAGGAAGCGCCCTTCCAAGTCGTGGGTGAAGATGAGGTCGTGCGCGTTCTCGACCAAGTCGCGATAGCGCGCCTCCAAGGCCGTCTCTGCGGCCAGTTGCCGGCGGATCAAGGAGGTTTGCGCGCGAACTCGCCGGCGAAGCAGGATCACCCACATCAAGCCGGCTCCGCTGAAGGCCGTCAGCCCGCCGGCCACAGTCACGGCCCGCTGAGCGGTCCACCACGAAGGATGTTCCAGCACGACGAGGTCAGACGGGGAGCCGACGTGCAGCTCGAAGCCATTCGGAACTCCGTAGTCATCGTAAACCGTGCGATAGATCCCGTGGAGCCGGACGCGGCTGCCGTCGGACACGGGGAGTTCCTGGTGTTTCGGCAGGGCGAGGCGCGCTTCGAAAATGTCCGAACCGGACTGGAAGTTAAGGTGCAATTCGTCGCCCTCACCGTGCCGATTCACAAGGATGCCCTTGGCCTCGACCCAGCGCGCCTCGAAGTCTTCGTTGACCGGTTGGCCGGCTGCAGCAAGACGGGCGCGGGAAGAGCCGCCTGGCCTGTTTCCCGCACGACCGGTTCACTCAGCACTCTCCGCCGCCCTTCCGTGCCGGGGAATCCCACGAGGTCAACGAAGGTGCCGGGCGGCAAAGGTTGGGTCCGCTGCGAGAGCACGAGCAGACCGGCTGGCCCGTCCTGCACGTAGAAATAGTGTCCCGGCCGATGCAGCGTGACCACGCCGCTCAAGTGGGTCCGCCGCGGGGCGGTCACGCGGAGTTCGCGAATGGCCTGAATCGGCTGCCGGGGCAGGGCGAACGCATCCTTGGGCGGCTTTTCCTCCACCTCGATATAATCTTCGGAGGGAACCAGGAGCCTCAAATCCCTGAACCGCTGATTCTCGTCGTATTCTACCGAACAGACCCCGCGCAATAACACCACCGCGTCGGCCAGCGGCCGGCCGAGTTCCGGGGTGGGAATGCAGGCTGTGAACGCCCCTTCGGGGGTCCAGACCGCCAAGCGGTGCATGCCCGTGCGGTTGGTCGTCAACGTGACCGAACGCACGTAGCCTCGCAGGGCCACCCACCGGCAATCTTCGAGCGGCGACATGGCCTGCGGTACCGTGAGGAAGCGGTCGCTGGGAGGACGCCCGTTACTCAAGCGATTGACCGTGGGCTGGACGATCATCGGGACGCTGCCTCCTCGGGCCGTCACGCCGCTGACCCGCACCCAGTCCCCGATGCTGAGCTTGGGCTTGCCGGTGGCTTTGAAAACATAAACGCCCTCGGGACCGTCCTGGAGGCAGAGGTCATCCCAGTTCGGATGCCGCCAGGTCACCACGCCTTGCACGCTGACCGGATAGCCCTTGGCCGCCTCGTCTCCGGTCAGGGCTTTGATTTGGTCCACCCGTCGGAGTTTGGGCAAGCCGCTCTCCGGCGAGGTCGCGGCAGCCACAGTGGAAGTGGACGAAGACTCCGGGATTCGGAACGATCCTTCCCGCAAACGCAATTCCGGGCCTGACACCGCCGGGTAACCGACTGCTTCCACGGTGGTGCCCGTCTTCATGGGCCGGGTCTGCCAAGTTTCAACCGCAAGCCGTCCCGTCTCGTCGTGCAGGGTGAGGGTCTTTCCCGGCTCCTGGCCCCGCACGGTGCCAACGATTCGCACGGGCTGGTTGGCCGGCGATTCCAGCAGTGAGGCGATGAGCGTGCGCGGCAGAGCAAAGCGCGGATCGGAACCGCCCCGGCCCAGCACCTCCACGTCCTGGACGGACTCGGCCCACAAGTCGGCGTCCACCGCTTTGCCGGACTGGCCCCGCTTGAGGGCCAGCAGCCCTGTGATGCGGACGCGGGCTTCTTCGTACTGCGGGACCGGGTCGTGCTCATTCAACAAGATGTACGTGCGGATGTTCGAACTGTTCGCCAGAAGCTCCATCTGGATGTGGGACGGGTCATTTTCAGTCTGCTTGCGCGCGTAGCCTTCGATGGTGGCTCGAAACACGGAGTGCCCCTCGAATTGGGCGATGGGAACAGTGAGCGTGGAGGCCGGCGGGAGGGCACTTTCCTGCAGCACTTTGATCGTACACTTGTCCCAGACCAACATGCGGCCCTTGGGCGGGGCCACGCCTTGGATTTCGACTTCCTGCCCGGTCTTGAACGGGAGGGGCGTGCGACCGGAATCGACATACATCGTATCCGAATCGTCCTTGAGCCAAAGCACGTGCCAGCCGGGATCATAGAACATGACCACGACTCGCAGCCGGACCGGTTGCTCGCGGCCACTCAGGGGTTCGGGAATGCGCCACAACCGAGCGAGGTTGGTGACAACGAAATCGGCCGCGGACGCGTTGGTGGCCGTTTCCGCCCCATACACCGCCGTCGTCCACAACAGCAGACAGCATCCCAGTCCGGCCAGGAGACGGGCCGGATGGAATCCTGCATCTGCAATTGAGTGATCGATCCGCATCAAATGTGTGCTGACCATAGGGGCGCAATCGGACACCCCTGCCGTAGGGCCAAGTTGCGCCCTGACCATAGCAGTGCCCGACACGCCAGGCCGATATGGCAGAGTATCGGCGGATGGTGGAAGAACTTGACTCGCATCCATGCAGTAGGACAGGCGTCGCGCCTGTCTCTGACTTCATCGGGAAGAGGAGTCTCGACGGGAATCCCCCCGGTCGGGGAAGTCACTCTTTGGAGAGCGAGCAGTGGGAAGATGGAGACAGGCGCGACGCCTGTCCTACGTGCTCGGCGGCGTTTTCGTGAAGATTTTTGACGGCATCCTTACGGCTGAGCTGGGATTCCGAGGACAGGCTTGGTTCCGTGTCCCAGAGCGGCAGCGAGTGTCTCGCGGGAGTGCCCGTTGCCATCCCCGACGGACCCGGAGCGGAGGGACGCCACCTTTGCCGGTGATTCCTCGAGTTTGAACTGGGCCACAATGCTGGTGAGTTGCGCCGCCAGTTTGGCCAGTTCACCGGCGGCGCCGGCGGTATGGCTGGCCGCTTGCGTGGAACTCCTTGCTGCTTCGGAGACGCTGGCGATGTTATGAGCGATCTCGGCGCTGCCCTTGGCCGCCTCGGTGGCGTTCTTGGAAATCTCGCTGGTCGTCACCGCCTGCTCCTCCACCGCACTGGCGATGGTCATCTGGATGGCGCTGATGCGTTGGACGATCTCGCCGATGTCCTTGAGCGCCGCCACCGCGCTGGTGGTGTCGCCCTGGATGCCGGAGATTTTGCGGCTGATGTCTTCGGTCGCTTGGGCGGTCTGCCGGGCCAGTTCCTTGACTTCGTGGGCGACCACGGCAAACCCCTTGCCGGCCTCGCCCGCGCGGGCAGCTTCGATCGTGGCGTTGAGGGCCAGCAAATTGGTTTGTTCGGCGATGGAGGTGATGACTTTGACGACGTGGCCGATCTCGGTGCTGCTCTCGCCCAGTTTGGCGACGGTTGTGTTGGTGCAAGCCGCGGCGGCGGCGGCTTGTTGGGCGACCTTGGAGGCTTCCGCCGCTTGGGTGGCGATCTCCCGGACGGTGGCGGTCATCTCTTCGGCGGACGTGGCGACGGTCGCAACATTCCGGCTGACCTGTTCGGCGGCGGCGGCGACTACGTTGGCCTGGGAGGCGGTTTCTTCGGCGTTGGAACTGACCTGCATGCTGGTGGCACTCAGTTCCTGCGAAGCGCCGGACAGCGTCAGCACGCCGGCTTTGATCTCTGTCGTGGTTCGCTGGAGGTTGGCGCCCATCCGATTCATGGCGTCGGCCAACTGGCCCACTTCGTCGGAGCGTTTGATGTCCAGTCGTCGGGTGAGGTCGCCTTCCGCCAGGCGTCCGGCGAATTCCGCGCCGGCCCGCAGGGGCTTGGAAATCCGCCGGCTGATCGTGAGGCCCAGCGCCACCGCCATGAGCAATCCCGCCACGGTGCCGACGCCGGCGGTCAGTTGGATCGCTTTGGTGCGGGCGGAGGCGGTCGTCCGATCCGCGGCCAGGCGCGCTTCGATCTTGGGCCGCAACTCTCCAAAAAGCCGCTGCATGTCCGCGAGGACCACGCACGTTTCCGTCTGGTAATAGTTCAGGGCCTTCTGGCGGGCACTCTGGCGTTGGGCCAGAATCTTCCCCAGTTCCACGGCGGACTCATGCAGGCGTTGATGCACCGGCCCCATTTGCTCCAGCAACGGGGCGAGTTCCGGCATGGCCCGTTCGGCGTCGCGACGACCGGCCCCGAAATACCATTGGCCGAATCCGCACTTGTGCGGGTCGGTTTCCACCTCCAGCCGCGTCACGGTTTCGTCCCGCTGAAATTGGCCGACCTTGCGGGTCCAGTTGAGATGATCAATCTCCCGCTGGAGAAAGGTCTTGGCGGCGTCTTGGGTGAAACTGGTCCGCTGCAGAAGAGCGTGCATGCCGCTCAGCCCCTTCATGCCGAGCAGGCCGACTCCAACCGTGATGGCCGCGACGACGAGAAAGGCGGCTGTGAGCTTGACACCCAGGGTCGTTCTCCTGGGCTGATGGCCGATGGTGAGGGCGTTCATAGTGCCATTCTGTTTGCCGGCGTTCAGAGGGCGAGGGAACGCGGGGTCGCGTCCCCGGAGTTTTCGATCTGACCGTCGAATTGGTGTTAGCTGGCAATCTTATCGGCATCATTCGCGGGAGCCTTGAGCGAAAAGGACGTGACTCTTGAGGCGATTTCAAAACTGCTGTAGCAGCCGACGTGAGGAGGCTCAAACTCCAAGGGAATCAGAGCCTCCTCACGTCGGCTGCTACAGTTTTGAGAGAGGCTCTCTTTCAACTCACCGTTTCACCCGATACAGATGCACCTCCCACGATACTTTGGGGCACAGACAAGACCCAGAGCCTCTGGAGCAGGATCAAAAAGCTGTGGCAGCAACGAACGGAGAGCAAGTGATGCGGATCCAGCAACCTCCCGAACCGCTCCGGCCTTTGGGACACTGGCACCTCTTGGGAAACGTTCTCCTCACCAACGAACCCGCCCCTGACCAGACCTTCTGATCGGGGGCGGGGAGGAACGACACTTTCGCCCTCAGAGGACCGGATTTCGTGAACTACTTGCCCTGGCTTTTGGGGACCGTGACCGTCACGGTGCCGAAGGCGGTGTTACCGGCCGCATCCGAAACCTGAACGGTGATCGTGTAGATTCTACCACTGCCATTGCCCGAACGCTCTGCTCTGAGGTCAACGGTAAGGCCATTGTTGATCTGCCAATCCGGCGCGGTATCGCCATCGCCCAAGCCGTTCTCCGACTCATTGCTGGTGACGGACAAAATCCGCGCCGTGAGCGGTCCCGGAGTGTTGTCTTGGGCGACGACGGTAATCGTGACCGGAACCATCTTGTGGTTGGCCGGCCAAAGCACTTTGGGATTGGCTGTGATCGAGCCGATGACCGGAGGCTCAATGTCACCTGGAGCTTCCGTGACCGTGACCTGTTGTGACTGGCTGCTAGTGTTGCCGTTTCCGTCATTGTAGGTCCAGGTGATCGTGTAGGTGCCAGGAACCGTGTACTCAAGCGGATCGCTCGTAGTTGCCATGACTGTGCCCGCACAATTGTCCGTCGCAGTCGGGATGGTCGTGACGCTCACTGAGCCTTCACCTTCCACCAGCGGCAACGGGTCAACATTCGGAGTCGGAGGCGTCGTATCGACCACAGTCACTGTCGCCTGGCAAGTAGTTGAAGCACCTTGGCTGTCCGTTACGGTCAAGTTCACCGGGGTCGTGCCCAGCGAGTATGGACCAGGCGGATCCTGCGCGATGGTGATGATGTCTCCATCCGGGTCGAAAGAGCCGCTGTCGATGGAGGCGATTGCCATGCAATCTTGGCCCGCCAGGACAATGACATCCCCGCAGAGCGCCACTGGGGGCTGGTTCGGCGGGACCGAAGGGATTGCGTCGAGACGGACATTGCGGATCCAGTGGTACTCCGTGGAACTCCCGGTGGCCCCTGTGACACCAAACCAGGCCTGGTTGTAGGCCTGAAACTCGGCGCGGTCGGGACCCTGCGGGATCGTGAAGGTGAATCTGTTCGGGTAGCCGACGCCCCATTCGAAAGCGAAGTTGCCCCCCATACAGATCAGGCGAACCGGCAGCCAGCCTACATTCTGGTAGGTGAGGTCCTGCACGGAGGGGGGAAAAAGAATGTCGCGACTCGTTCTGAAGAGGCCCGTTTGCGGCGGAGTTCCCGGCCGGCTGCGAAGCGCAAACGCGTAGCCGTCCGCGACGTCCGGCATGCCCAGCGAGCCACCAGAATACCCGTTAAGGGTACCTTGCCCAGCGAGCACCTTGGTGCTGTCCACCCAGGAGAACGTGATCCCATCAGCCAGAGTGCCTGGCCCGCCGACGTTGATTTCGGCCATGAAGATGAAGCTCTCCGAATTGAAAGTCCGAGCCGTGTAGAATGCGTTGCCCCATTGCATGTAAGAATAGTCCGGAGTGAGTCTGAGGAAGCCGCCAGGCAGAGACGCGCTGCCCCTCAGTTCCCACCCGGGTGCCGCACCGGGTGCCACAAATGGCTCGTTGAAGATGACGTCTGCGGAAGCACCACGGCACAGCAAGAGCAATGGAACAAGAGCCCGCGCTCTTTGCCAAAGGGGAAGGTGCATAATCGGCGAATGTTTGATTCTCATAGATTCCTCGTAGGGTTGGATGTTTGATGCGGTTTGGTTTTCTGCGACTGATGCTGAACTCGCGTCGAGTTGAGCCACAACTCGACCACGTCGGTAAATATGTCTCTGGAATGCATCCGAGCCATGCTTAATCCTGGTTCTCTCTTAGCATTCCCAAGAATAAGCCGACAAGGCGAAATCCTACTTCAGGGGGTCAGTGGAATTACGAGTCGGAGGATAGGGGACTTCCTGGAGAAGTAGTCACCAGGGTCACTTTCTGATTCCAGCGCTCTTCGGCCATGCTCTCGTGTGCTCCCGCTCACGCCTGCGCTGGGTTGGGAGCACGAACAAGGAGCGAGTAACACGGTTTCGTTGCCCCTCAGCCGTTCTCATCCTTTCGAGAAAAAAGTACAGCCCTCCCGCCTTCTGGATCGCTTCCCAAGAGTAGACGCTACACTCTCTCGACCGACAGCATCCTTCGGGTAGCCTTCTCTCGCCAAAGCGCGCCTGGAGTGCGATACGGCATCCGTCCCTTGGTCCGAGGCCTCAAACGCTGCGAGGTCGGCGTCACTAGGGAAGATGACGAGACAGGCGAGATCCGCCGGTTCAGCAAGCCCGCGCGATACTTCCAAGCTTCGCGGCCTCCATCCTTGTTCTCGCAACATTTTGCCGATTGCGTTTTTCGCGCGCCTCGCAGGAGGTTTGTATTTGCACTCGTCGCGAATGAGTAGGCCCAAGATTTTGAAGAACCCAGTCATCGATCACGGTTTCACCCGATAGAGATGCACTTCCCACGGCTCAAACCGGTCGCGGAACACGCCGTCCTTCGCCTGAAGAGACCGGTTCTCATCGATGACCTCGACCGCGGTATCGCCGCTCAGTCCGCGCAGTGTGAAGGACGCGGTGGTCTGGCCGTCGCGCATTCCGACGGCGAACAGGAACGTCGTTCCTCCGTGCTTTCGGGCCATAGCCGCGACGGGTAGTTCCTTGTTCTCCGTCGAAACCGTCACCGCGTCCGTGAGCGGCGGGCTGTTCAGCACGGGCGCGAGGCGAGTGATCTGCTGGTTGATGGCGGTGATGCCCGCCAGCATTTCGGGATCGCTCAGGATGGCCGCCTCGTTGAAGCGCGGTTTCCATTCGTGGACGAAGTAGATCAGCCCGCGCGAGCCGTGAGTGAGCGACATCCACACCTCGGCCCGCACCTGCCGCGGCGTGGGCTTGTTGGTGGGGTGGCTGATGCGCGTGCATTCGATGCAGTTCCACACCACGCGCTCTGGGCCGGCCCATTTGAGGAGCCGCTCGACACCGTGCGGGACATACCAGAGCTTGCCGGTGATCTCCGGCGAGGGATGCACGACCGGGTAGATGTCGAACGACGCGATGTCGCAGCCCTTGACGTACTCCGGGTAATCCTCCGGGTGATTGCGCCGCACGCCGCGGCCGATGTAATTGTCCCACGCCACGCCCTGGCCCAGGTTGAGCAACACTGGCCGCGACGGGTCCGCCGCGCGGAGGCGCTGGTAGTCGTCGATGATTTTCTGCGGCAAGATCGGCGGGCCGTAGCCTTTGCCGGAGCCGAGTGACTGCGCGTTGTCCGGCTCGTCGCCGTGCATCCAAGCGATGATCGTCGGATCGTCGAGGTGTTTGCGCGCGACTTCGTTCTGCGAGCAGATGAGTTTCAGGCCGGCGCTCTTCAACGCGGCGAGTTGCTCCTCCGTCGGCCCCCGCCACAAGCCGACAAAGGTGTTGAAGCCGGCGTCGTGGTACGCTTTGGCCTTGTTCGGATTTTGCAGCCAGACCGCGATGGGGAAGAAGCTGTCGTCGCGGGGCGGGCCGTTTTTCCACCGCCCGTACGGGCTGGAGGGAGAAGTCTCGCCGGCCGCGGCCGGCGTGATGACCGACAGCGCAGCGAGCAGTGCGAGAAGAAACTTGGGCGGATTCATGGCCGGACATTGGCCGGCGCGCGGCTTCAGTGCAACCGGAATCCTCCGCGCAGGATCACCTCCGCGGCCACCACGCCTAGAAACACCATGCTGACCACGGCGTTGAGCCGGAAGAAGGCGGTGTTGATCCAGTTCAGGCTGCGCCGGCGCGCGATGTAGTGCTCCAGGAACAAGCAGGCCACGATGAAGATCCAGCCGAAAATGTAGGCAATCCGGAACCGGCACATCAGGCCGAACGCCAGCAACAGTCCGCACATGGCCATGTGCGCCAGGAACGCCGCACCCAGGGCGTTCTGCGGCCCCCACGCCACCACCAGCGAGTGTAGTCGGTGCGCGCGGTCGAACTCGTAATCTTGCAGCGCGTAGATCACGTCGAAGCCCACCAGCCACAAGACCACCGCCGCCGCCAGCACCGTCATCTGGACGATTTCCCAGCCCGAAACCTCCGCGCCCTTGACGGCCAGCCACGCCCCGACCGGCGCCAGCGCCAGCGCGACACCGAGGAAGACGTGCGTGTAGTCCGTGAACCGTTTCGTGAGCGAGTAGAAGCAGATGACAAACAGCGCGACCGGCGAGAGCACGAAGCAAAGCTTGTTCAAAAACCAGCTCGCTGCGACCAGCCCCGCCGCCGACAACGCCCAAAGCGTCCACGCGCCGGCCAGCGGAATCAGGCCCGCCGGCAAATGCCGGGCCGTGGTGCGCGGATTCAGCGCGTCGAGCTTGCGGTCCATGATGCGGTTGAAGCTCATGGCGCAAGTCCGCGCACAGACCATCGCGGCCAGGATGAGGCCGAGCTTCTCCCAGCCGGGCCAGCCGCGATTGTCGCGCGCCGCCACCAGCATCGCCGCCAGGGCGAAAGGCAGCGCGAAGACCGTGTGGGAGAACTTCACAAATTCTCCCCACTTGCGAAGGGTCGCGAACATGCAGGCGGAGGTTACAGGCGGCGGGGCGCGGCTGGCAAGCGAGTGGCGCAGGCGTCTGACTTGCGGGCGTAACGGCGTCTCGGCAGAGCGCCGTCATCTTCTTTTCTGCCTTTTGCCTTCCGCCTTTTGCCTTGCGTGCGGCGCTCTACCGAAACGCTGCTACGAAGCTCTGCGTGCGCCCCTGTAACGCCTCAGTGAAGTCGGGGCCGAGGCAGAAATCCGAAACAAATCCGAAGCTCGAAATCTCAAACCCGAAACCTTCATGGGCCGACAGGGTTTCGGATTTGCTCACTCGGATTTCGGATTTGTTTCGGATTTCGATTTTCGGATTTCGAATTTGGCGAATCGCCAGAGCCGGACTCTACTCAGACCTTACGTGCCCCTCCAGTTTCCGCCTCATTCCCCGCCCGTGTTCTCCGGCGCGTTCGGATTTGCCTTCAGCCGCTCAAACCGCGCGCCCAGTTGGCGGAGCTTGAGGTCGATGTTCTCGTAGCCGCGGTCGATGTGATAGACGCGCAGAATCTCCGTGCTGCCGCTGGCGGCCAAGCCCGCGATGACGAGCGCGGCCGAAGCGCGAAGGTCGCCCGCCATCATCTCCGCGCCGCTCAGCGACGGCACGCCCTTGACGATGGCGCTGGGGCCTTCGATAGCGATGTCCGCACCCAGCCGGGCCAGCTCGGCGGCGTGCATGAAGCGCGATTCGAAGATGCGCTCAGTGATGATGCTGGTGCCCGGCGCGATGGTCATCAACACCATGATCTGTGCCTGAACGTCCGTCGGAAAGCCTGCGTAAGGCTGCGTCGTCACATCCACCGGACGCAGGCTCGGGCCACGGCGCGCGATCAGCGCGGGGCCTTTGCGCTCGAGGAGCGCGCCGGCCTCGCGGAGCTTGTCGATGACGGCTTGCATGTGGTCCGCCCGCGCGCCCTGAAGGGTGACTTCCCCGTTGGTGGCCACCGCGGCGATGGCAAAGGTGGCGGCTTCGATGCGGTCGGGAATGACTTCGTGGTCGGCCCCGTGCAACGTCTTCACGCCGGTCACAGTGATGCGCGGGCTGCCGGCGCCGGAAATCTTCGCGCCCATCGAGATGAGGAAGTCGGCCAAGTCCACCACTTCCGGCTCGCACGCCGCGCTGTCGATCACGGTGATGCCGTCCGCCAGCGTCGCCGCCATCATCAAGTTGGCCGTGCCGAGCACGGTGGGGCCGGCGCGTCCGCCCAGGAACAGCTCGGTGCCCGCCAGCCGCGCCGCCGTGGCGTGGACGTAGCCGCCGGCGATGTCGAGGTTCACTCCCAGCGCGCGAAAGCCTTTCAGATGAAGGTCGATGGGCCGCACCCCGATGGCGCAACCGCCCGGCAAGGCGACCTTGGCTTCATGCAGCCGGCCCAGCAACGGCCCCATAATGCAGATCGAGCCGCGCATCTTGCGGATGAGGTCGTAGTCGCCATAGCCCTGGATCTGGCGCGCCTGGATGGTGAGCGTGCCGGCCTCGAACGTCACGCTTGCGCCCAGCGATTCGAGGATGCGCCCCATGAAGCGCACGTCGCTGAGGTCGGGCACCCGGCGGATGACGCACGGTTCCTCCGTGAGCAACGCCGCGGCCATGATGGGGAGGACGGCGTTCTTCGCGCCGCTGATCGTGACCTCGCCGCGCAAGGGCACGCCGCCGTGAATGAGAAATCGGTCCATGAAAAAATGTTCGCTGACGCACGGCGCTACGCCCGCCGCGCAACCAAAATTCTTGGGCGGCGAGTGTAGTCCTCGTCCACCGCTTCGACAACCCACTTCTGTTCACAGAGTATTCCCCGAAGCATGTCCGCCTGGCCGTCGCCGAACTCCAGCATCATCCGGCCGTCCGCCTTCAACCACGGGGCCGCTTCGCCCGCCAAGCGACGATAGAAGTCCAGTCCGTCCGCGCCGCCGTCGAGCGCGAGGCGCGGGTCGAAGTCGCGGACCTCCGGCTGCAGCGTGGCGATCTCGGCGCTCGGGATGTACGGCGGGTTGGAGACGAGCAGGTCAAATTGAAGCCCCGGCGGCAGCGCCGCGAATCCGTCTCCGCAGTAAAGGCAAACACGATCCGAGACGTTGTGACGGGCCGAGTTCTCCTTCGCCAACGCCACCGCCTCCGGCGAAACCTCGACCGCGTGGACCGTGGCGAACGGCGTCTTCACTGCGATCACGATGCCCAGACAGCCGGTGCCCGCGCCGAAGTCCAGAACGGTCGAGGGTCGCGAGTCGAGCGTCGAGAGCCAGCGCCCAGTGCGCTCGGCCAGCAGTTCCGTTTCGGGCCGCGGCACGAGGGCGGATCGGTTGACGGCGATTTCGAGTCCGCAGAAACAAGCCGTGCCCAGAATATGCTGAAGCGGCTCGCGCTGGGCGCGCCGCCGCACCATGCCGCGCAGCGTCTCCAGTTCCGCGTCCGTCAACGCGCGCTCGAAGTTCAGATAGAGCTGCAGCCGCGGCAGCTTGAGCACTTGCGCGAGCATCTCCTCGATATTGCGGCGCGGCGACTCCACGCCTTTCTGCGCGAGGAACTCCGTGCTGCGCTGGATGACTTCAAGGACCGTCACGCGCGGCAGAGTAAATTCAACGCTCGAAGTTCAAAGTTCAAAGTTCAAAGTTGAAGCCCTGAGCCGTAACAATTCAGTGGAACCACGAAATACACGAAACACACGAAAGGAAGACCAAAAAAGACCGTGGCTGGCGCGGGGACGGAAAGGTTCCTCAGTGCTGTCAGCTTTTGGTGACGCCGGCGCCTCCGCTCCCCACCGCGGTTCAGCCTTTGTTTTCGTGTCTTTCGTGTGTTTCGTGGTTCCCTCGACTGCATGGATACGGCTGAGATCACGCTTCCTCGATCAACTGCAGCTTGAGCCGCGCGCAGAGTTCTTTCACCTGCGGCTCGAGATCACCGTAGAAGGTGACGCGGTGCCAGCCCATGCTCCAATGCTCGGTCAGTTTCTCCAGGTCGCCCTTGACGACGGCCTCCAATTTGGTGCGGCAGGCCAGGTCGCTCGGATTGTTGCCCATCGTCTTGGCCCGGTGGATGAGCACTTGCCGGGTGGTGGGATTGATTTCGAGCGTCGTGGTCAGGTACCCCACCGGCAAGAGCGAGCGCATCGACGCCCCCTGGCGATCTTCCGAGTGCGTGAGGATCTGATACGGACTCGCCGTCCCGTCGCGCCCGAAGGGTTTGGTCGGGGCCACGCAATGCGCATAAACGATGACGTTCTTCGAGGTGTCGATCACCGGGTCCGAGATGTAGCCGGGCCGGCCCGTCAGCACGCCCATGATCGCCATCGTCAGCGCGGACATCTGATCGGCCTCACAACCGCCGACGAACCCGTCGTCATTCAACTGGCAAAAGCCCAGGCACGGGTAAGCCTTCAAGTGGCCACCGTAAAAGCCGCCCAGGCAATTGATGCTGATCCCGCGGGCGCCGTGCTTGTCCAACAACTGTTTCATCCCGACATACATCGCGCCGGATTTCTCGATGACCTCGGATTGGACTCCACCGAGCGATTGGGCCTTGGCCATCCACCGCTCGGCAAACGTCCGGGCGACTTTCGCGTCGGCCTGAGCGTAGGCGCCCGCCATCTCCTCAAAAGTGATGGGAACCAACTCCACGCCGGTGACCTCCTTGCTCGCTTTGCGAAAGGCGTCGCCACCCCAGCCGCCGCCCACGACCAGGAGGCGGGTTTGACGGAGTTGCGGCAATGCCTTGTCCATGTCGAGCGAGCGGACGGGGTCGCTGTGGCAAACCCAGTCGGTCACGGCGGGAGTGTTCTTGCGTCGAGTCGCGCGAAACGCGGCGATCGTGTCCGTGTTGCTCTTGGTTTTCGCCAGCCCGGCGAACTGGCGCGCGGAGGCGGCGAGGTGCTGATCGTTCGCGGAACTGACCCAATCCACCGGCTTGCCGGCGCTCATGATTTTGGCGATGTCGCGGAGGAAAAGCCCCGACCCGCCAAACAAATTGTCCACGAGCAACGTGGGTTTGCCCGTGGCACACAGCTTGACGATGTCGTTGTTCCAGCCAAGACCCTGAACACTGACCAGGTAGCCGTCCACCTCGGCGTCCAGCTTGAGCACGTCGTCAGCTTGCTTGGGATCGTTCATGAGGCGGGCCGCCAGGAACTCCACGTCCGGGCACTGCTGGGTCAACAGGGTCGTGATTTGTTGGCGGCGGGCCTCGAAGTCGTAGCCGATGTGGGGCCAGATCGGTTTGTCATTGGGCGTTTCACAGAAGACCAGCCGGACTTTCGTTCGCTTGGCGCGTGGCTCGGCAGACCAGGCGGAAAGGCCGCCGGCGAGCGACACCGCACCGCAGGCCATGCAGGACGCGCAGCAGGAGACGAACCGGCGTCGGGTGATGCCAGAGTCAGGATCAACTAGGCGAGTTGGAGGCAGAGGAAGGGCGTTCAGTGTTTTCATAGTTCATCATCTGACGCCAGCAGGGCAAAAGGTCATCAATGGATTCGGGGCAGACGCGCCGAACCATTTCCGAAGGTTGACCGCCTCTCCTGATTCCGGTAAACCAGCGCCGACATGACCACCGCAGGTCTCAGGAACGCCGACACGCAGACTCGCTACCGGGCGCAGGCCAGGATTCTCAAGGCCCTCTCCCACCCGACGCGCCTCTTCATGGTGGATGAACTCTCCCTCGGCCCGCGCAGCGTGCGGGAGCTGACCGACCTGGTCGGCTCGGAGATGTCCACCGTCTCCAAGCACCTGAGTTTGCTCAAACACGCCGGCATCGTGGCCGACGAAAAGCGCGGCTCCCAGGTCTTCTATCGGCTGACCACCCCCTGCGTGCTCAAGTTTTTCCATTGCGTCGAGGCGATCCAGGAGGCCAACAGCGGCACTTGGTATCAGCCGGCGGAACTGGCCGAGTTTGCCCGCCAGGACATGAGCTTGGGAGCCTACGGCACTCTCAACGAATACGTCCGTGACTTGCTGCGCAAGCGCCGTGAGGAACGCATCCAGCAGGACGTGCGTTGGTTGGAAGAGGCCGTTCAAGGCGCTCCGGCCGATGACCCCGGAGAAGAGTTCTACGGGCGCGTGGCGGCCCTGCAAAAGGCCCTCCGCACCGACAAGAAGCGCCGCGCATGAGGGTGGTCTTCGATGCCGGGGTCGTGCTGGCGGGCGCAGGCTGGCGGCACGAAGCCCATCATTGCCTGGTGCTCGCGGCCAAACGCATCGCTCTCCCCTACGCCACTTCTGAGACACTGGACGAACTCCAGCGCGTCGCCCGCCGCATGGAAGCCGAAGGCTGGTTCAAGAAACACGATCCTTGGCCCACCCTGAAGTGGTACCTCGGTTTTGCCCGGCGCGTCGAACCAGCGCCCCTGGGACAGCAGCGCAGCCGGGATGTGAAGGACGATCCCTACCTGGCTTGTGCGCTGGCATCACGAGCGCGCTTCTTGATCTCGCGGGATTCCGACCTGCTGGCGCTCGGCAAGCCTTTCGGCATCGAAATCCTCACCCCACGCGCTTTCCTCAGCCGCGTCGCGGCGCTTTTCTGACCCGCAGGAAACCGCCCGCCGATGTCATCAAGGGGGCAGCACGGCGGAGAAACTCGACCTGCGCTGGCTGGCTTTCTAGAAGGACCGCATCTACCTGGCCGCATCCGTCTTCCGCTTCGTGGAGGAACTGCCACCGGAAGAACTCGCCACGCTCTGGAGTCGCCTACACTCGGCCGACTTGTCGGTGAAGGCGAATCGGCGGCAGCGGAAATATGTGCTTGAGGACAATCCCGCCGTTTGTGAAGCGAAGCCGATGTGGAGAATGAGTGAGGGTGGACCGAAAGGAGTCTCTACGGACGCATGCCTTTCGCACATGTGAAGCATGCCTCACTTGTTCGGACGGCATCTATGGCTTCGTCGTTGGAGAATTACCCGAGTGGCCCCAGAAGATCATCTCGTCGTCGAGACGCTTGGTGAAAAACTGTGGTAGCCCGGCTTCAGTCGGGCAGTCGTAGCGGCCTTCATATGCAGAGGCAATTGCCTCACCTGTCGTTTTGACGTCGTAAAAGACCAACTGGCCGATCAATAGGCCGGGATACAATGCAATCGGGCTGTCGCTCAGGTTCGCCAGCTCAAGGGTGAGGCACCCTTTGAATCCAGGTTGTACCACGGATGCCGTCGCGACCACCAACCCAAGCCTTCCCCAGGAAGACCGGCTGGCGACCTGACAGAAAACCGACTTGGGAAGGGAAATGTACTCCAGCGTTGCGGCTAAAATGAGTTGGTTCGGATGGAGAATGAACTCCGAATGATATCTGAGTCGCACCCGATCGTAGAGTCGCTTCTCAACCTGCTCGACCCGCCTCGGATCGGTGACGTCATGGCTGGCCACGAATGTGCGGCGCGGCACAATGATGGAAGAGCCGAGCCGCACGTCAATTGAAGCAGGGCCAATCTGATTCGGAGAGAGAAGTGGTGTGACGATAAGCTTGCGGCCATACTCAGCTTGTTCGATCAGCTCTTGCAGCGCTTGCTTGTTGAGAACGCTCATACGTTTCGAGTCGATTCCCAAGATCTGAACTCGCGCTGGACGTACGAAACCTCGAGTGCTTTTGCAGTCAGCTGTTCCACCTTCTGAACTCGTCGGTGTATTTCTTTCGAACCGACCGAGCCGCCGTCGCGGGCCGAGAGGACGTGCATCCGGAACAGCGCGGAAGCGTTGAGGATTGTCCCAAAGGATGCAGGGATACCAAGGAGCGTTCCGTCGGGAATGATGTTTGGCAGGATGTCGGCGTCGAGTCTCCGGATCAACTCAAAGACCTGTTCACCCGATACCGCCGAGAATTCAGGGTGGTTTTGAAATTGCGTGAGAACCTCTTTGTTGCATCTATCCACGAATCTACGCAGCCCCTGTTTCAGATCGGGCAGCGCCTTTTCAGCGGCTTGCTGAAGAGCCTTCGCATCTCCATCGCCCACAGGGCGCGCGGAAATGTGGTCTGCCTGATGAGCCACCGGAATGCCGGTTAAATGCTGAGGAATCGTTTTCAACAAGTCCTTCTCGTTTGGCATCGCATCGAACTTGTGTCGCAGGTCACGGTCGAAGGCATCTAATCGCACTGTTCCCTGCACACAGCTTAGCCTGAAGGCGAAACTTGGATATGCATGCGTGTTGGAGTCCTTGGGGCTCAGGGCAATGCTCCAAGAATTCTGATCCGCACCCCACCCCATCTCATGCAGCGACAGCAAGAATGCAGGACCGGCAATCAAGGCTCCGACGAGGTCAGCGAACAACTCCGTGGCGATGGCCATGATCACCCACGCACACCGGCTGGCGCGTCTGCCGGCTGAACCGGCCTCTTGGGCGACAAGACTAGACCTGATGGCTTTGAAGACAGCGTCACATTCTGCCGCGAGGATGCTCCATATCTGCTGCTCCTTCGCCCAATACAGAGCATGGCCAAACTCGTGACCGATGTTGGCGTAGAGCGGCAGGTTTTCGTCCTCGAGAGACGAGATTTGCAGACAGTAGATCTCCTTCCCGCCAAGGATACGTGTGACTTCCGGTGGTGGGAGGACGGTCTCAAGCAGCAGCATCAGGCGACGACTAAACGACCTGATGCCGTAGTTGTGCTCCTCAAAGAGCGAGTAAAAGATTTGAGTGTCATCTGACGGAAACAGCAAACGCCAGAAGTGATCGCAGTAGCTAACAAGCGGCCAAGAGATACGGTCACTCGTGGACGCCTCGACTTCCCCAACTAGGCGCTGCATCTGGATAAGCGCTCGGTAAAGCGCCTCGGGGCTCATCGCTTGCCAGTGTGCCTCGTTGCCTAGGCTACCCAGCGCAGCCAGTAGCAAGTTCCGGGCTACGAGCGATGAAGAAGTGGGAAATTCCGCCGTGTCAATCTGAGCCACCTGTCGCTTGGTCTTCTCGACCAGTGCGAGTGATTTCGACAAGACCAACGCATCGACTTGGGAGGCCATATCCCGCAGCTTCAAGCCACGAGCGCGGATTCGGTTTGCTGAAGTAGCCGCGAGAGGAGGTCATGGAGAATCCGAAATTCCGTTTTCGGCGGATCATTATCAGGAAACAATCGCTCCGAAACCTGCTCCGAAACCTTCGCGACGTAGCCCTCCAAAGCGTTGATGAGTCGCGCGGATTTCTCCGCGAAAGAAGGCTTTTGGGATCGAAGCCATTCTCGAAAGCGCGGCAGATCTTGAAGCATTGTCCGCAAGTCAACATCCAGCGAATAGCCGTAACCAACAGCTTTGTAAGCGAGGAACGCCGCCGAGGAGAGATCGGTATCGGTGTTCCTAGTTTCCAGCTCTTTCTTGAGAAAAGCCGCGAGAGCAAGCAACCTCGCCCTGTCCAGATCCGCGATTTCTTTGAGGCTTGCCGCCGTTTGAACGCGTTCGAGAGCGTGCTCCATCGACTTGAGATGGCTCCACAATTCGGCGTAGTCGCCAGCACTTTTCATCGCTTGCGGTATCATGGCGCCACTATATCGCGCTCTCAGACTTGAGGCGCAAGACCTTTTTCTGCCAAACCACCGCGACGCAATGCGAGCGGCGACATGTGTGCATTATTGGTTTCTGGCAACGACGCCTCAAGGCTTGATTTCGCGCACCAGAACAGGGTGCAATGACGCTCTTCTTCGACCCAAGTGCTGCTGCCCCACAGACAAAGCCATTGCCGATGATATGCATTGAAACGAGTGCCGCGATGTTACCAGCCGGAGTTGGTCGATGCTGTCAACGGCCTGCCACTGGCGGTCATCAAGTTGAAGAAGGACGGCGTGCAGGGCCTCGTTGAGAGATGAAGGGCTTCGAGAGCGTCGCCAGCCGTCGCCAAATCCTCAGTCACAGATGAGACCGGAACGGATAGAGTGCTGCCATGAGTTACGTGACCGTCGAAGTCGAGATCGCGCGCGGACGCATCGTGTTGAGCGAGCCGGAGCGGCTTCCACAAACCGGGCGTGGCCTGCTGACGATCTTGCAGCCAGCAGCGTCTTCGCCCGCTGTCCTAAAGCCGCCCCGTCAACGCGTCGAACTGCCGCTCATTCGTGGTGATGGCAAGAGCTTGATCCATCCCACGCCAGAGGAACTCGATGCCAGCCTCTGGGGGGATTAAGCTGACCGACGCCAACGTGGGCTGACGGTGGCGTTCTCCGATCACAGCCATCACGGCAAGGCGCGGGCTTGGTTCGAAGCGCAGGCAGACGACACGTGTGCCTTCTGCCGCGTGACTCAAATGGCCCTGCTGCGGCATCTGACCAATGCCAGGATCATGGGAGCGTTTGTGCAAAGTCAGCAGGGGGCTTGGAAAAACTGCGACAAGCTTTTCATGGGTGCCGGCGTCGGACGCTCCGATGCCATTGGGGATTGAGCCTCTTCACGTCCGCGGCTACGGGGTTTTGCATTCGGCTTCCGGGAAAGAAGTTTGAGCCGCGCGGCGTCGGCTGCTACGCTGCCCGTGCTATGCCTGAAGCCGACCTCACGGGTTTGAGCCTCCTCATCGTCGAGGACGAGACGCTGCTGCGGAAGCAACTCGCGGCGGAACTGGAGCGGTTGCGCGCCGATGTCACCGGCGTGGGCACGCTCGCCGCCGCGCGCCAATGGGCCGGCGACGCCAGCTTCGATTTCGTGCTGCTGGACGTGAACCTGCCCGACGGCGCCGGCACCGACCTGCTCAAGGACGGCGTCTTCCCCTCGAGCACCGGCGTGATCGTCATGACCGCCCACGGCGGCGTGAGCGGCGCAGTCGAGGCCATGCGGCTGGGCGCGCTGGATTACTTGGCCAAACCGCTGGAGCCGGGCGAACTGCCGCTGGTCATCGCGCGCGCGCGGCGGACGCGGCAATCGGCCCGCCTGGAAGAGCATCGCCGCCGCGACACCGCGCAAACGGGCGACGGTTTCTTCTTCGGAGAATCGCTGGCCGCGATGGAAAGGCAGTTGGGCAAAATCCTCGCCGTCGATGAACGGATGAGGACGCACCTGCCGCCGGTGCTGATCCAAGGGGAAACCGGCACGGGCAAGACGACCGTGGCCCGCTGGCTGCACCATCGCGGCCCGCGCGCCGGACGGCCGCTGGTGGAGATGAACTGCTCCGCCGTGCCGGAGGCGCTCGCGGAATCGGAGTTGTTCGGCCACGAGCGCGGCGCGTTCACGGATGCGTGCGCGGCGCGGATCGGCTTGTTCGAGGCGGCCCACGAGGGGACGCTCTTTCTGGACGAACTGCCGAGCTTGTCGCCCGGGGTGCAGGCCAAAGTGCTCAAGGTGCTGGAAGACCACTGCCTCCGGCGCGTCGGCGGGACGAAAGAAATTCCCATCGAGGTGCGCGTGATCGCCGCGACCCATCGGGACTTGAAGCAACTCATCGCCGCCGGTCAGTTCCGCGAAGACTTGTACCACCGGCTGGATTTGTTCCGCGTCGCGATTCCGCCCTTGCGCGAGCGGGGCGAGGACCTGCTGAAGCTCGCGGAGTCGCTGATGGAACGGCTTTGCCAGCGTCATCGTCTGCCGCCGAAGCGGATCACGGCCGAGGGTCGTCAGCGGCTGCTCGCCTACGCCTGGCCCGGCAACGTGCGCGAGCTGGCCCACGAACTGGAGCGCGCCATCGTGTTCGAGGAGAGCGACGAACTGGCCTTCGCGCACTTGCAGCCGGCTCCGGGCGCCGGGGTGACAATCCAGCCGGACGACTGGTTCAATCCGCGCTTTCGTTTCCCGGCGGTCGGGTTCGATTTGGAGAAAGCCATCGCGCGTCTGATCGACCACGCGCTGAAGCAGACGCAGGGCAACGTGTCCGCCGCGGCGAAGCTCTTGGGCGTGACGCGCGACTACTTGCGCTACCGGCTCTCCGGGCAAAAAGCGGGCGAAGGGAAATAACCGGCCAGGGCCGCGGTGGCGGCGTCGCGTGCGAAATTGTAGCAGCCGACGTGAGGAGGCTCTGACTTCATGATCCGGCAGAGGAGATTGCACAGGCTCATGGAATCGGGGTGGATCGTGGGACGCCGGGTCAGGGGACCCGGCCTACAGCCGCGACGTCACTTGTAGGCCCGGTGCCCTCACCGGGAGGCCCGAGCCAATTCCACGGCTCAGGAGTTCTGAGGCTCTGACGTTCTTCTGATTTCTGGCCTCCGACGTCTGAATGGAGCCTCCTCACGTCGGCTGCTACACATCGAGCCTTCGGCATCGTGCCGTGGGCTGGGGCATTGGCCCCAAACGCGCGCGCGGCCTCGCGCCAAAATGGTGAATGCACCCACGTCTCAACCTTCCGCGCGCGGCGCCATTCCGTGAAACGCCCGTGAAACGGAGGTTTCCCGCCGCCCCAGCCGCTTGGCACAGCACCTGCCTTTTGGTTTGAACCGGATTCCTGGGCGCGATATACGTTGGCGCAAGTTCGGCGAAGTGAAAGTTGTCCGCGCGCCAGGAAAGTTATGAAACAGTTTGGAAAAATCATGGCGGCCCTCGGGGCTTGGCTGTTCGTGGCCGTGCTCAGCAGCGCGGCCCAGGGGACCAATGTCACCCCGACCGTCCCGCCCGCGCCGGTGCGCCACGGCCAGATCGTGGTGCCGGAGAAGCCCCCGGTGAACGGCCCGGCGGTCGCGGTTGATGTCCGGCCCACGCTCGCGGAACGGCGCGCCTTGCCGCCGGAAGTCCGGGCGCGCATCGACCGCTTCCGGGACGACGCCCGCCGCTATTTGGAGCAGCAGGAGAAGCTGCGCAAGTTGCTGCAAGGCGCCAACGACGAGGACCGCGCCCGGATTCGCGCCGAGTTGCAGGCCCTCCGCGAGCAATGGGTCGAGCGCTCGCTCGAACTGCGCAAGGAGTTCAAAGAGCGCCAGCGGGAGTTGGCGGACCGGCTGCCCAGCCATCGCGAGCTGTTCATGGAAGACAGCAAGACCACGTTGAAACAGCAACTCCTCGACAACGCCAGAGACCAACAGCCCGAACGGCCCCCTCGGGGCATCGACAACTGAAGTGTGCTTGAACTGACTGGAAGGTAACCATCCTGCCGCCCTGCAACTCGAGGACTTCATGACCTGGCTTCGGCGTGCAAGGCGGCGGGCGGCAAACCGGAAGCGGCTGTTCGTCGCGGCGTTGGCTGGCGTGGCGGGCACAGCCGCAGCGGCGCAGACCAACGATCTTCCCCCGCTCGACATCCCGCGCGTGCCCGTCCTGTGGGAGAGCGTCTTCACCGTCCGCGCGGAGGCGGGCTTCAAGGACAACGTCACTCTGGCCTACCAGGATGCGCCGTCCAGCGCGTTCGTTTCCGGCGGTGTCGAAGCGTTGGTCACACGCCTCTCGCTCGACGGACCGCAGACGACCTTCTTCCTAGACGGCGATCACCGCGAGTACTTGCAGGGGCCGGTCGGCCGCGAAGAATCGGCTTCGGCCCAGGCCCAATGGAAAACGCCGGTGGGCCGCCGCTGGGAAATCTCGCTCGCGGGGCAGGTCCAGTACTTTGACCGGGTCATGGACTTGTCCTTCACCGAAAGCATCCGCACGGCCGTCCGTGTTCGCGGGGCCAGCTTCGGCCCGCGGCCGGGGTTGCGTCTGAACGTGCCGGGCAATTGCTGGGTCACGCTGGAAGTCCCGGTCACACGCCGGGAGGTGGACGAGCCGGTAGCTGACCAATGGGAAACCGGGGTGAGGCTGAAGCTCGGCCGCGACTACGGCCACAAATCTGAGATCAACGTCAGCTACGAACCGCGCTACCTCGCCTACGACGCCGCGAACCAACTCGCCGCCGATGGCACGGCGCTCCCCAATACCCACCGCGCCTTGACGCAGCACGAGACGCGGCTGACGTGGCGGCACCATTGGGATGCCGCCCGCCGCTGGCGCACCTCGATCCGTCTGGGCGGGCGGGTCAACGACGACAACGGCTCCGGCTATTTCGATTACACGAAACTGTTCGCCGGGCTGGAGCTTCGTTACCGGACCAAACGCTGGGAGATCACGGCGGAAGTAACGCTGTCTCGCTATCTTTACTCCGTGCAAACCGTCAGTGCCACCGACCTGCGCCACCGCGACAGCATGGTTGCTGGGGGCCGGCTTCGTTGCGAGCGGTCGCTGGGCAAGGGATTCAAACTCGTGGCCGAATACGAGCATGAACAAGTGCGCTCGAACGACCCGTTTGAAACCTATGCCGTGAACACCGTCAGCAGCGGAGTGAATTGGGAATTCTGAGCGACGTTCACCGCATGACCCGCGAGCCAAAACCCAGACGCGATCCCGGAGCCACGCTCTGGCGAGTGCCGCTGCTGGTGCTGGGCGTGGCGCTGGTCATCCTGGCGGGCGCCATCTTCGCCACCACCTGGCAGGTGCGCGCCCGCATCCGCGAGCAGATCGTCGGCCGCGACGGCGAAGTACTGCACGCCGTGGCGCTGGTGGAATACGCGGGCGACGTGGCGGAGGGCTTCGCCGGTCCCATCTCCGATCCGGGCAACCAACTCAACGTGGTGCTGCGGACCTCCCAACTCAAAGGCGTCATCGGCGTGCAGCTCTTCGACGCCGCGGGCCGTTTCGTGGAATCGTTTCCGCC
This sequence comes from Verrucomicrobiota bacterium, assembly GCA_016219875.1. Classification (GTDB taxonomy): domain Bacteria; phylum Verrucomicrobiota; class Verrucomicrobiia; order Limisphaerales; family JACRJZ01; genus JACRJZ01. Next base: position 66,790 of record JACRJZ010000104.1, read on the forward strand.
CGACCTGGGCGATGGACGGCTCGATCCGCGCGACTTGTTTCCGCTCCAGCATCTCAAGCCCGCCGGCCATTTTCACCCCGCCGTGCGCATGTCCGGGGTTTTCTTTTCCCTGAGCAATGCGCCCTCGGCTTCGGAGCCGACCGTGCCGCTGCTGGAAGTGAACGTGCCGCTGCACACCGCCGACGCGCCGCTGGCGGGCATTGCCCGGTTCCTCATCGAAGGCCAGAGCATCGCCGCCGAATACGCGCGATTGGACCGGCATCTGGCGGCGCAAGCCGCGGGCGCCTTCGTCGCGGGCGGCGGGCTGCTGTCGGTGGCGTTGTGGTGGGCGTTCCGGCGGTTGCGCCGGGCGCATGGGTTGTTGGCCGAACGCACGGAGCATTTGGTGAAAGCCAATCAAGAACTGGCGTTGGCCGCGAAAACTTCCGCCTTGGGCGCGGTCACGGCGCATCTCTTGCACGACTTGAAGAATCCGCTGGCCGGATTGCAGAGCTTCGTGACCGCGCACAGTGCGGAACAGACAGGAGGATCGGAACCGGATTGGGAATCCGCCGTGGCCTCCACGCGCCGGATGCAGAGCTTGGTCAACCAAGTGATCACGGTGCTGCGCGAGGACCAGACCGGCGTCCGCTACGAAATCACCCTGCCCGAATTGGGCGAAATCGTGTCCGGCCGCGTGCTGCCGCTGGCGCGCGAGAAGGGCGTCGCGCTCCACTGCGAGTGGCAGGGCCAAGCCAGTCTGCCCAACCGCGCGGCCCATCTGACGGCGCTCATTCTGGTGAACCTTGCGCACAACGCCGTGCAGGCCACGCCCGCGGGGAAGTCGGTCCGCCTTTCCGCGCAACGCGTGGCGGGCCACATCGTGTTTGAAGTCCGCGATGAAGGGCCGGGCTTTCCGGCCTCGCAGACGCCGTTTGTTCCCTGCCGCTCCGACAAAGAAGGCGGCGGCGGGATCGGCCTGGCGTTGAGCAAGCAACTGGCCCAGCACCTCGGCGCCACCTTGGAACTGCGGAGCAACGCCCCCTCGGGCTGCGTCTTTGCGCTCGCTTTGCCAGCGGGCCTGTAGCCGCGTCCGTAGCGCAGGCTTTCCAGCCTGCCGTGTCGCCGGTTTTCCAACCGGCGAGCCCTTCCAACGCAGAGCGCGCTGGAAATATCGAGACGCTCCCGGTCTTCGCACGCTCTGCCGACTGCAAGTCGGCGATACGGCAGGTTGAAAACCTGCGCCACGAGGCGCTCCAGACCGAGTTGGATGCAGCCCCGGCCGTCCTCTCTCTCTCTGGAAAAACCAGTTGACACCGGAATTCGGACGAAACTTTTTGGACGAGAAGCGAATTGCTTTCGGGCCGGGCGGGGTGGTTCTCTACTCCCGCTTCAGGTGCATGTCTCGGATTGTGATCACCCGACAACTGCCATGATGTGGGCGGACGCCACACCGTTGCTGGCCCGTGCCGCGCGAAGGACCTGCGCTGCGCTCCTGGCCGGGGCCTTGTGCGCCGCCGCGCTGTCCGCCGCCACGCCGCCACTGCGCTGGCGGTGGTCCAATCCTCGCCCGCATGGCGGCAACATCGTCGATATGGCCTTCTCCCCCGGTCTGCTGCTCGCCGTCCAGGTGGCCGAGCGCGGTCAGATTTACACCAGCAGCGACCTGGACCTGTGGCTGCCGCGCGAGAGCGGGACCACGGACGCCCTGCGCGCGGTCACGTTCTTCGGCGCGCGCATTCTCATCACCGGGGAAAATGGCCGCGTGCTCTACGCGGACGACGTGGATGATTTCCGGCCCGGGACCCTGGTGGACGGGCCGGTCACGAACTGGCTCGAAGCGGTGACGGCTTCGGCCACGCTGGCGGTCGCCGTCGGCACTCGAGGCGCCGTCTTCACGAGCGCCAACGGAATGAACTGGCGGCGGCAGTCCAACACCATCACTGCCGATTTGCGCGGCGTGGCGTTTGGCGGCGGGACCTTCGTCACCGTGGGCACGTCCGGCTTCATCGCCACCAGCACGAACGGCGCAACCTGGACGCCTCGCGCGAGCGGCACCAGTCAACACTTGAACCGGGTCACGTTCGCCAACGGACGCTTCACCGCCGTCGGCAATGCGGGCGTGACACGTTCCAGCAACAACGGCGGCGCGACCTGGGGGGCGGAAGCCACCGGCGCGACGGGTGACCTGGAATACGCCACCACGGGCGGAGCCGCGCTGCTGGTGGCCGGCTCCAACGAGGTGCGATTGCAGGACGGCGGCGCGTGGTCCAACGAGTTGGCCAAGGCCAACGGTCCTCCAAGCTGGACCTACTACAGCGCCCTCGGCCTGCCGGGCTTTTTTCTCATCGCCGGCCAGACCGGCCTGATGTCCGAAGGCTACAAGACCAACAGCGCGCCGTTCTTCTGGCTCACACCCAACGCTTCGGTGCGCCAATGGCTCTTTGACGCTGCCTGGGCCTCGAACCTTTACGTCACGGTCGGCGATTACGGCACGGTGATGACCAGCGGCAACGGCGTGGACTGGACCCTCGAACTGGTGCCGACCAGCGCCACCAACACCGTCTTCTTTGGCGTCGGCGGCACCACCAACTTGCTCCTGGCCGTGGGCGACTCGGGCACGATGATCTACAGCCCAAACCTCCTCGCCACGAACTATGTCACCAATTTGTCGGGCGTCGTCACGCAGACGATCAGTTCGCTCGGCGTTCGATGGTTTCCCATGCCGGCCCGCGCCACCACCAACGACCTGCAAGGCGTCGGCGTCCTCTCCAACAAGCTCTATGTGGTGACCGGCGACCGGGGCACCCTTCTCACCAGCACCAACGGCACCAACTGGGCCTCGTGGCGCGCGCCCACGAACACGCTGCTCAGCAGCGTGGCCGAATGGCCCGGCGGCCTCGTGGTCACCGGCGACGACGGCACGATCCTCACCAGCCCCAACGGCTCGAACTGGACGGTGCAAGCTTCGGGCACGACCAACTGGCTGTACCGGGTCCGCTACCTGAACGGCACGCTCCTCACCGTCGGCCAGGACGGCACGATCCTGACCAGCACCAACGGCGTGGACTGGACCCATCGCCCCAGCGGCACGACGCGCTGGCTCACGGATGCCGCGTTCCTCACCAACACCTGGTTCATCACCGGCTACAGCGGCACCGTGTTGACGAGCACCGATCTCCTCAACTGGACCAACCAAGGCACGCTCACGCGCAAGCACCTTTTCAGTGCCGCGACCGATGCGCGCCAACTCGTGACGGTGGGCGTCGAAGGCGTCATCCTCCGCAGCCAGGTCGTGCCGGACCTGACCCCGGTCACGTTTCTGAATTTCGACCACCTCGCCAGCGCGAACGGCGTGACGAACGTGAACATCTACCTTTTCGGCGGCCAGCCAGACCAGCGGTTCACGCTTGATCGCAGCCCGGACGTGGCTTCAACCAACTGGGTGTCCGGCGCGTCGCTGGAATTCTTCGACGGCTCCGGCACGCTCTACTACGTGGAAACGTTCCTCAGCACGAACCTGCCAAAGCAGGAGTTTTACGTGGCGCCGCTCAGGCAGTGAGGCAAGGCCGTGAACTCCAAGGCGATTTCAAAACTCTGTAGCAGCCGACGTGAGGAGGCTCTGTCTTGATTTCAAATTTCAGATTTCAGATTTCGGATTCAAAGAGTGAGCCTCCTCACGTCGGCTGCTACGGTTTTGAAAGAGGCTCCTCCAAGAAGCCGTTTCCGGTGCCGCCATGAGAAGAGTTGTCCACAAGCCTGCTATTGGTTGCCGATCTGTTTGCCGGTGGAAACCGGCGAGCGTCAGCGAAGCTCCTCCGGCGGGGGCTTGCTCGCCGCCTCCCGGCTGGGTCGGAGCGCCAACTGGGTCAGTTTCTCCCGCATTTTCAGGCGGGTCACGCCGAGCCAGCGGGCCGCTTTGGCTTGGTTGCCTTGGGCCAGGCGAATGGCTTGCGTGAAGAGTTCCGGCTCCAGGTCGGCAACCATTCGGGCGAAGGCGTCGTGCTCCTCCCCTCGTTGGACCCGCGCCAGCAAGTCCGTCACGTAAGCGGCGTGGGTCTGATCCGCCACGGCCAGGGGCTTGCGGCTCTTGGCCAGCACTTGCTGCACGTGTTCCAGGCCGATGGCGAAGGGCCGCGCGGAGAGCAGCGCCTGGCGCACCACGTTCTCCAATTCGCGCACGTTGCCGGGCCAGGATTGGGCCTGCAGCCAGGTGATGGCTTCCGCTTGAATGGACGGGCTTTCCACGCCCAAATCCTGGGCGTAGCGGGTGATGAAGAACTTGGTCAGATCGGGGATGTCTTCCGCGCGCTCGCTCAGCGGGGGCAAACGCAGCGTGACCACGCTTAGGCGGTAGAACAGGTCTTCGCGGAATTCCTTTTCTTGAATGGCCGTCTCGAGATCGCGATGCGTGGCCGCCAGCACGCGCACGTTCACCGGGATGATCTCATTGCCGCCCAAGCGGCGGATGTAGCGCTCCTGCAGCACGCGCAGGAGCTTCGATTGGGTGCTGGGCGAGAGGTCGCCGATTTCGTCCAGGAAGATGGTGCCGGTGTGGGCTTGCTCGAAGCGCCCAATGCGCCGGGCCTGCGCGCCGGTGAAGGCGCCGCGCTCATGGCCGAACAGTTCGCTTTCCAGCAGGGTTTCCGGAATGGCGGCACAGTTGACGGCGATGAAGGCCTTGTCGGCGCGATCACTGTGCTGGTAGAGGGCGCGGGCGATGAGTTCCTTGCCGGTCCCGGTTTCGCCGCGGATGAGCACGGTGGCGGAGGTGGCCGCCACGCGGCCGATTTCCTTGTAAATGTTCTGCATGACCCGGCTCCGGCCCACGATGGCGAAGCGGGCCGATTGGCCTTCGCCGATGGCGATGGGTTCGGACATGCGCTGGGCGTGGACGACCACAGTGGCCACCAAGTCGAGCAGTTCGTCCGGCTCGAACGGTTTCACCAGGTACTCGAAAGCGCCCAGCTTGGTGGCTTCGATGGCCGTTTCCGTGGTCCCGTGGGCGGTCATCATGATGATGGGGAGCTTCGGCTTGGCCGCGCGGAGCCGCGTGATCAGTTCCAGTCCGTCCAGACCGGGCAGTTTCAGGTCGGTGAGCACCAAGTCATAGGGCTGGCGGCGGGCGAGCGCCAAGCCCTCGTCGCCGCGCTCCGCCAAGTCCACGGCGTAATGGTCCGCCCGCAGGACTTTTTGCAGCGCGGCGCCGGCGCTCAGGTCGTCTTCAACAATCAGGATTCTCGGTTGCATGATCCTCAAGTCTGGGCAACACGATTTCAAAGGTGGTGCCACAATTCAATTCCGTTCGGTAGCGGAGCAAGCCGCCGTGCTTCTCGACAATGCGCGCGGCAATCGCCAAGCCCAGTCCAGTGCCGCCTTCCTTCGTGCTGAAGAAGGGATCGAACAGCCGCTGCTGCACTTCCGGCGGGATGCCTCGGCCCGTGTCGGTCACCTGCAAGACCGCCGCCGGGCGGGACCCGCCGCCTACGGTTTCGGTGTTCCGAGTGACGCGGAGGTGGATCTGGCCGTCGCGCCCGATGCTCTCGGCAGAGTTTTGGATCAGATTGATCATCGCTTGCTTGATCTGCTGGGTGTCGGCGCGAACCCACGTGGAGCCGTGAGGCGCCAGCTTCAGTTGGATGTTGGACTTGTTCAGCGACGGCTGGAGCAGGTCCCGCACTTCTTGCAGGATGCGTTCCGCCGGGACCCGCACGGTTTCCGGTTCGGAGGGGCGGGCAAACTGGAGAAAGTCCTTCACGATGCGGTCGAGCCGATTGATCTCGCCGCTGATGACGAAGGCGTCTTCGTTCTCGGCAAAGGCCGAGGGGAGGGACTTCTTCAGCGTGAACAAGCGCAGCTTGATCGCGGTGAGCGGATTGCGGATTTCGTGCGCCACCCCGGCGGCCAACGTGCCGAGCGCCGCCAGTTTCTCCTGGCGTTGGAGCACGGCCTGGCTTTCCGTCAGCCGGCGGTGCAGGGGCGCGATCAAGCCACGGTAGATCAGCAGGGCCAGCGCCATGACGGCGCCCAACAGCAGGACCAGCGACAGGGTGAGCAACTGCTGCAATTCGGCCAAGCTGCGCTGGGAGTTGCGCGCAAACTCGTCAAAGGTGGCCTGCTGGGCTTGCACCAGCCGGGCGACGGCCTCCAGCACGGGCCGGCTGAATTCGTGGATTTGTTCATACGTGTTCGCGAAGACCACGCGGGCGGTGTTCGTGTCCGTCACGCTCAGCAACGGCCGGATGGCGGTCACGTAGCGGGCGTATGCCGCTTCAAGCTGGGTGAGCAAGGCTTGCTCGTTGGTGTTGGCGAGGACGCTTTCCCGGTGCAGCATCCAGACCTTCAACTCACGGGCCTGAGCCAGAAAGGCCGCGTGGTTCGTCGCCTGGCCCTCGAGGTGCAGCGTCAACAGCACGTCGTTCAACTTGCGGAACTGCGTGCGCACGTGGACGCCCACGTAAAAACCCTCCGCCCGGATCGCGCCAAACTCCTGCTGCAACTGGGCCATCCGCCGGCCCACGCTCGCCTGCATCCACAGCCACAGCAACACGCCCACGACCAGCGCCACGGCAAACAGCACGAGCCGCAACTGGAACAGCGGCGTCCGCCGGCTGACACGCCGGAATCCACCGGTGGAATAAATCGTTTCACTCATCGGCCAAACTGACGGCGGCGCCCGCCCACAAACTCCTGCAATTCAACCCCGGCAGGGACGGACAGACCCGCTGGCACGGGCGAGGCTAAGGCGTTCCACATAGAATAGCTAGAATCATGCACAGCGCCCGAGTGCGGCGAATTGACTCAAAAAGATTGTTACCGAAGGCGGGGAGAAATGGTTTGAGGAAACCATACGTTGACTCAAAAGGGGTGTTACCGAGCTATGGAACAGACAATGAGTCAAACAACACGAACGGAAGTGCTGGCCAAGA
>JACRJZ010000102.1 GCA_016219875.1 Verrucomicrobiota bacterium
GAGGGAGGCCGGACTGCCACCGTGCCCCGGCTTCCTTCGCTTCCAATTTCCAGGGGCATTTGGGTAACACCACTTTTGAGTCAACCGGAGCATTTTCCGGCCTCATCTTGGGTAACACCCCCTTTTGAGTTACGGCGGGGGCCGGTTCGCATACGCTCCGGGCAAAATCAGTCACAACCATGAAACCTCATCGCGGAACTCTCATCCTCGTTCTCGGAATCCTCAGCATTGTCGTCTGCGGGTTCCTCGGCATCCCGGCCTGGCTCATGGGCGGCGGCGACCTCAAGGAAATGGACGCCGGCCTCATGGACCCCAGCGGACGCGGCAACACCAACGCCGGCCGCATCTGCGGCATCATCGGCACCGTCTTGCTGGTGTTGTCGGTGATCGGGGCGGTGGTGTTCTTGGCGATCTTCTTTGCGGCGGGCGCGGCCAAGTTCCATTGATTCCGTCCCGCCCGATTGGGTGAGGCGGGAAGCGGCTGAAATCTCCCTTCAGCGCGGCTTGCTAGAAACCTTGTCGGAGCGGGCGGCGCGAGAAGAATTGTCGTCGCGCGGCGAGTTCCTAAGATGCTGGCCATGCAACGAGACGTGTCTGTGAATGACGAACCAGGCTTGAGGCCGAAACTCCAGCCGGTGCTGGACCCGGCGTTCCGCCCCGCCGCGCTCGCCAATCGCGCCTTCCGCGCCGCTGCCCGATCCACTGGCCAGGCCGTGCCGGTGCGCATCGCCTTGGAGCAGGCGGACGGCTCCGTCTTTCATCACGCGACGGAAGTCTTCCCAGAGAACCATCCCCAGGCGGCGGAGAATTACTACCACGTCGAGCGGCTCGTGAAGTTCCTGCTCTGGTCGCGCGGCGGATTCCGCATCTATCTCGATGGCCCTCCTGCGCTGGGTGCGAAGTTGCAGAGACATTTCACCGACACCGCCACGGGCCGGTTCGACGCCGACCTCATCGGGACGAAGGTCTATGACCACACCATCGAAGTCGTGCCCACGAAAGACCTGCCGCGTGAACGTGCCGCCACGCAACCGCTGGGCCGGCATCTCGACGGCTGCCGCATTGGCTTCGATCTGGGCGGCTCGGACCGCAAAGTCGCGGCCGTCGTGAACGGCGAGGTGGTGTTCAGCGAGGAAACCGTCTGGGACCCGTATCCGCAGCAGGACCCGCAGTACCACCTCGACGGCATCATGGACTCGCTCCAGAAGGCCGCGGCCCACTTGCCGAAGGTCGAGGCCATCGGCGGCAGCGCGGCGGGCGTGTACGTGAACAACCAGGTGAAGGTGGCCTCGCTCTTCCGCGGCGTGCCGCCGGACGTGTTCCAGGCCCGTGTGAAGCCGATGTTTTTTGAAATCCAGAAAGCCTGGGGCGGCATCCCGCTCGAAGTCGTGAACGACGGCGAAGTCACCGCGCTGGCTGGCTCGATGGCGCTGAACCGGAACGCGGTGCTCGGCGTCGCGCTCGGCACCAGCCAGGCCGGAGGCTACGTGACGCCGGACGGCAACATAACCTCGTGGCTGAACGAGCTGGCCTTTATGCCCGTGGATTACGCGCCGAACGCGCCGCGCGACGAGTGGAGCGGCGACCTCGGCTGCGGCGTGCAGTATTTCTCGCAACAAGCCGTGGGCCGCCTGCTCGGGCCGGCCGGCATCGAAGCGCTGGCGGACCTGCCGTTGCCGGAGAAGCTCAAGCTCGTCCAGCGCCTCATGGCCGACGGCGACGCCCGCGCCCGGAAGATTTACGAAACCATCGGCACCTATCTCGGCTACGCCGTGGCGCACTATGCGGAGTTTTACGACATGGCGAACGTGCTCGTGCTGGGCCGCGTCACGAGCGGCCCCGGCGGCGAGATCATCCTGGCCTGGGCGCGGGCCGTCTTGCGTGTCGAGTTCCCCGAACTGGCGGCACGCATCGACTTCCACACGCCGAGCGAGAAGGAGAAGCGGCACGGACAAGCCATCGCGGCGGCCAGTCTGCCGAAGATTCCTCGTTGAACCCTGAACGATTGTTCCCATGAATCCTTACCTCAACTTTGTTTCCTCCTTCGCCCGCCTCGTCACTGAGGGCAAGTCCCTTCCGCTCGGCGGCATTCCGCCGCACCCCAAGCCGGCGCCAAAACCCGACGCGCCGGTCGCGCTGATTTTTTCGCCGCACCCGGACGACGAGTGCATCATCGGCGGGCTGGCGCTGCGCCTGATGCGCGAGGCCGGGTTGCGCGTGATCAACGTCGCCGTCACCCAAGGCAGCAACAAAGAACGCCAGCAACCGCGCCTGGAGGAGTTGCGCAACGCCTGCCGCTGGCTTGGGTTCGGCCTGGAACAAACCGCGCCGAATGGCTTGGAGAGAATCACTCCCAAGGCCCGTGCGGGCGATCCACAGCACTGGGCGGCCTGCGTCAAAGTGATCGCCGCGACGCTGGCTACACACCAGCCGCGCGTGGTGTTCGTCCCGCACGAAGGGGATTGGAACGGCACACACATCGGCACGCATTTCCTCGTGATGGACGCGCTCAAGTCGCTGCCGGCGAGCTTCGAGACTTTTATTGTCGAGAACGAGTTCTGGGCGCCGATGCCGGCGCCAAACCTGATGGTGGAATCCAGCGCGGAAGACGTCGCCGACATGCTGGCCGCGCTCTCGTTCCATGTCGGCGAAGTGCAGCGCAACCCGTATCACCTGCGGATGCCGGCGTGGCTGCAAGACAACGTGCGCCGCGGCGCGGAAGTGGTGGGCGGCCAGGGTGGCGCTGCGCCGGACTTTATGTTCGCCACGCTCTACCGCGTGCGTCGTTGGAAGAATGGCGGCGTGGAGGCTGCCTACGGTGGCGGCCGGCAAATCGGCGTCCACGATTGGCCGGGCAGCGTGTTCGGGTGGAGCCGGTAGCGGAACAGTTTCCGCTGCGTGCTGCGCACACGGCGGGAAGAGGCCGCTCATTTATCTCTGCTCAAGCGCGAAAACCGGCCCTTTCGTCATCGCGTCTCAATCATTGCGGAATCCTGGGTCGCCGTGTGAGGGCACACGGCCTACAAGGCGGAAGTGTAGGCCGGGTCCCCTGACCCAGCGTTCCCCCAAACCAACACTTCGCTGCGCTTCGCAAAAGTTTAAGACCATCGCGCCAATGACCGCGACCAAGCTTGAAACCTGGCCCACGCTGAACTAGAAATGGCCCCACAATGAAACTCTCAGTGACAGTGGACCGCGACGAGGACGGGATGTGGGTGGTCGAATGTCCGTCTGTTCCCGGCTGTGTCAGCCAGGGAAAGACCAAACCGGCGGCACTGAAGAACATCAAGGAAGCCATCGAACAGTGCCTGGAAGTGCGGGCCGAGCGCGGTCATCTTCACAACCTCCAAATCCGCGTACTGGTCTGCCGCGAAGAAGGGCAGTATTTGGCACACGGCCTGGAAATGGACTTGTTGGGTTACGGAGCCACCGAGGACGAAGCCTTGCGGGAACTGACCCAAGCCGTTCAATCGCAGATTTCCTTCGCCCGGCAGAAGAAGGACGACCGGCTGATTCTGTTTCCCGCCGAGAAGGAATACTTCGACCGCTGGGAGGCCGCCCGCACCGCTGCTCTGCGCTAGACTGCCCGCGTTGGATTCCCCCCTTCAGTCCGCAAGAGTTGGCGCAGTTGAACCGCCGCAGTTCCCCCCTCCGTGATCGACATCACTGCTTTTATGCTTCCCTCGTGAGCTGAAATTTCTCCTTGCGACCAAACGTGGCTGTACCTAGAGCATTGCACATGCTACCTCGATTGTTCTTCGCAGTTGTGCTCGTTTTTGCATCGTCTGTAATGATTTCGTGCAACAGCCCTCGCAAGGCGAAGGTTGAACAAGCTCGGAAAGAAGCCATCCAGATGGAGAAAGCCGAGCGAGATCGGGAAGAAGCCATTCAAAAGGAAAAGAAGCAGCAAGCGGAGGAAATCTCCAGGCTGATTGCGGCAGACCGAGATTGGCAAAGTGGCATAGCCGCCCGAAGTGCAGCCATGAACGCAAACTCGACGACTCTTGGCTTTGCTCCCCAACGAACGTCCCCGCTGGTGCTGCTTTCTTATTATACGGAGGTCCACCGCAGTTTGGATCTTCGCCAATTCCCGCGTGAATTCCAAATGGCATACCTAGAACATCTCCAAGCTTGGGAGAAACTGCAGGCGGAACTCCGAACGGAGACAACCGGCGACGGCGCCCTCCAAGTCGTGCTCGGTGTCATCGCTACCGCATCTCAAATCGGAGCCAGCGTGGGCGTGCCAATGATCCTTGAAGGGATTTCTCAAAGCGAACAGGCGAGAAATGCCAAGAAGACGGCGGAGAATTCGGTAAGCGCGGCTGTGATCGACGCGTGGCACAAACTCGAGCAGTCAGCACTTGGCTGCGGAGCGCAGATTACGGGCCACATCGAGCGAGGCTACTTGGGAGTCGTTATGGATCCGGTGATGAAGAAAGACAATGTTTGGGGCAAGACGGGGATCTTGATTCGCCAAGTCGAGCCGAACACTCCTGCGCAGAAAGCAGGCCTTCAGGAAGGGGATTTGATTACTGAGTTCAACGGACAAACCTCCGTCGACATGCTTCACTTGCGTTGGAGAATCGCGCTGTCTCTGCCCCACACACGAGTCATCCTCGGGGTAATCCGTAACGGATATGAGTTGCAGAAAACTGCCACGGTGGCCCCAAGGCCGCCACAACAACCGCAGTGACACATGCGTTAGAAGCAAAAACGGGACGGAAACGAGCGATTCCTTACTTTTCTCCGGTCGCACCGCGTTGTGCTTCACGCCATCACCGCTTCTCGCATCGGGCAGTGGCCTGTTTTGGGCAAGGTGTGGCTTCCGCGGGCCAGGTCCGCAATTGCCTCGCGCCCGGCATTGCGGTCGCGGCACTGCGTTTTTGTGGTTAGAGAGTCCGTCGCGGCTGGTCTTGCGTTAACTTTGCATTCGTGAGCGGCAGTTTGAAGACCTCGTAGCAGCCGAGGTGACGAGGCTCAAACTTCAGGGCAATCAAAGCCTCCTCACGTCGGCTGCTACACTTTTGAAATCGCCTCGTGAATCTTGGCCCGCCAAATCCTGCCGGCCAACTTCCTGGGCGCGCCGCCGGCGGCTTTCATGTATTCTATCGCCGGAAAGAAAGCACATCGCATGAACAGCAAAGACCTCATTCGCTTGGGCGTGCCGCTCGGAGAACCGATGGCGCGCGCGACGGAATTCATCGCGGATTTCTGCCTCAAGGGCGGCGACAAGACGCGGCTGCGGGAGGAAGTGCAGGCGGTGTTGCGGAATCCCGCCGCGTTCGTGGGCGACCCGTTGCGCGGCGCGCTGGCCAAGGCCTTGCGGGCTGCGCCGCCTCCGCCACGCGCCGAGCCGGCCCGCTATCGCGCCTGGGGCGAGGGGCTGGAAGAGGAAGCCGTGATGCAGATGGAGAAGGCCTGCCTGCTCCCGGTGTCCGTCGCGGGCGCGCTCATGCCGGATGCGCACGTGGGCTACGGTCTGCCCATCGGCGGCGTGCTGGCCACGGAGAACGCCGTCATCCCCTTCGCGGTCGGCGTCGATATCGCCTGCCGCATGAAGATGACCGTGCTCGACCTGCGCTTGAGCGATTTGGACAAACGCCAGGACCGGCTCGCCCGCGCCATCGAGACAGAGACACGCTTCGGCGTGGGCGCGTCGTTCAAGGACCGGCGGCAGCACGATGTGCTCGACGCGGATTGGTCCGTCAGCCCGGTCACCAAACAGAACCAGGACCGCGCCTGGGCACAGCTTGGGACCAGCGGCAGCGGCAACCATTTTGTCGAGTTTGGGCAGTTCACCGTGCTGGACGCCGCGCTGGGGCTGGAGCCGGGAGAGTATTTGGCGTTGCTCAGCCACAGCGGCAGTCGCGGCACGGGCGCGGCGGTGTGTGATTACTACAGCAAACTCGCGGTGAAGAAACACCCGGAGCTGCCCAAGGAACTGCTGCGTCTCGCGTGGCTGCCGCTGGACACCGCGGAAGGCCAGGAGTACTGGGCGGCGATGGAACTGATGGGCCGTTATGCCGCGGCCAACCACGCGCTCATCCACCGCCACGTAGCGGCACATCTCGGCGCGCAGGTGCTGCTTGACCTGGAAAACCACCACAACTTCGCCTGGAAGGAACGGCACGTCATCGACGGCGTAGAGCGCGACGTGATCGTGCATCGCAAAGGCGCGACGCCGGCGGGCGCGGGCGTAAAGGGGATCATCCCCGGTTCGATGGCGTCGCCGGGCTTCGTCGTGCGCGGCAAGGGCAGCGCGGAGTCGCTTAATTCCGCCGCCCACGGCGCGGGCCGTTGCATGAGCCGCACCCACGCCGAGAAAACGCTCTCGTGGAAGGAAGCCAACCGCGTGCTCAAGGAGCGCGGCGTGACGCTTCTCTCCGCCGGCCTGGACGAAGTGCCGATGGTCTATAAAGACATCCACCAAGTCATGGCCGCACAGTCCGATTTGGTGGAAGTCCTTGGTCGCTTCGATCCACGCTTGGTGAAGATGGCGCCGAGCGGAGAACGCCCGGAGGATTGATCCCGCTGGCCGGAAGGCGATTTCAAAATCCCGCCACGGCGCAGAGTTCGGCACTCACCTCAAGCGTAACAATTCAGTTGAACCACGAAATACACGAAAAACACGAAAGGGGCACCGAAGCAATCCGCGGGTGCGAATCGTCAGCGCGGGAACCCAATGCGGACCCTTTTGGTTTAGCCGGGCACACCCCTGTCAGACTCGGTTACGGCCTTTCTTTTCGTGTGTTTCGTGTGTTTCGTGGTTCCCTCAACTGCATGGATGCGGCTCAGGCGCCATTCGTCGCGGGAAAAAGCATCTCCTCCACGTAGGTGTCTTGGAACTCCGGGTCTTCGTGCAACGTGATGTGCCGGGTCTTGGCCAGCACTTCCACGTACGAACCGTCGCTTTCATGGAGGCAGAACAGGGCCAGCTTCGCGCCTAGCAACGCCGTGTTGCCGGCGGGTTCAACTCGCTCCAGCGGAAAACCGATCAGGCCGATGCGCCGCGCGCTCTGGCGGTTGATGTAATTGCCGAACGCGCCGGCGAGCGAGACGCGCTGGATGTCTTCGAGCTGCGCGCCCCAAGTGCGGACCAGGACACGCACGCCGGCCGCGATGGCGCCTTTGGCAAGCTGAAGTTCGCGAACGTCCGTCTGCGTCAGCCGAACCGGGTCCGTGAGGAGCAGCGAGTCCCCGTTCGCCAGACGGCCGTTCGGCCGAATCCAGCCCAAATCCAAGCCGGCTGCGACCGCGTCCACCAACCCGCTGCCACAAAGGCCGCGCGGCGCGGTGTGACCGAGGACGTGACAGCGCAATTGGCCGTCGCTGACGCGCACTTCCGAGATCGCGCCCGTGGCGGCCCGCATCCCCATCGAAATGCGCGCGCCCTCAAAGGCCGGCCCGGCGGCGGTGGACGCGCAGACCAGGCGGTCGCGATTGCCCACAACGATCTCGCCGTTGGTGCCGAGATCGATCAGCGCAGAGAGCGTCTCCGTCTCGTGCAACTTCGTGGCCAGGATGCCCGCGAGGATGTCGCTGCCGACGAAGCCGCCGAGGCACGGCAGAAACCGCACGGACGGCTCGCCCGGCAGATTCCAGCCTAGCTCCCGCGCCTTGAAGACGTGGAGGCCATCGTGCTCCGGCTCGAAGGGGGTGTGGGCCAGCGGCGCAACATCGAAGCCGCAGAATAGGTGATGCATCACCGTGTTGCCGACGATTACGATGTGTTTCAACTCCCCGGCTCGACCATCCGACACTTCGAGTAGTTCCACGATGAGTCCGCCGATCTGCCCGCGAACCAAGTCGCGCAACGTGCCCAGCCCGCCGCCCGCCACAGCGAACTCGACGCGGCTCATCACGTCCGCGCCATGCTTGGCCTGGCAGTTCAGCCCCATCCGCACCGCCAGCACGCGGCCCGTGCGCAAGTCCGCCAGTTGTGCCACGACCGTCGTGGTGCCCAGATCGACCGCCACGCCGAGGCCGTCCTGCGGGACGAAATCGAAGACGGACTGGTGGTCGGCGAGGATGGCGGCCTCCCATTGGGCCAGTTCGATCCGCAAGTCCTCGTGGGCCGTGGCGCGACAGGCCAGCCGCCAGCCGGAGGCCAGTTCGGCTTCCGTGAGCACGCGCCGGTCTTCATCCGTGACCGGGAGGTCGCCGGCGAGGATTTTGATTTTGCATCCGCGGCAGCGCCCACGACCGCCGCACGGGAACTCCACGCCCTGTGCAAAGAGCACGTCCTGCAGCGGCGTGCCCTTCTCGACCGTGATCGTCTTGCCCAGCGGCAATAGTTCGATGCGTGCCATCTCACTCATCCGGCGGCGATGGTGAAGCGCCCCCCGCCGAAAGGCGAACAAGTTTTCGGCGGTGACGGCAGTGACAAGTTGCGCCACCGTCTGCCAGGACTGATTCAAGAAGGAGCGCGGGCAGCCTGCCCGCGTGTTTCTCGCTCCCATTTTTGACGGAACGCGCGGGCAGGCTGCCCGCGCTCCTGTCCGCCTGTTTCTTGAATCAGCCCTGCCCCGTCCGCCCTGGTCTGGAGATTCGCATTGCGCGCGGCCTGTTTCTTCGTAGGATGCCGCCGGTCACAGGCTGGCAGCTCCGGTGGCACAGCGATGAAATCAGAAAAATCAGAGACAACCAAAGCAGGCAACAAGACCGCCCTCCCTCGCGTCAAAGCTCGCAAAGCCGCCGCCGCCGCCCGCGCCCAACGCGCGTCCGATCTTCGCAAGCTCCGCCTCGAGATTCCGCCCATCCTCTTGGAAGGGGACGGCCCATCACCGACGCCCGTGAGCGGCGTGGCCCCGCCCAGCACGCCGGTCCCGACGGAACCTTGCTCCGCGCCTGCGTCCGCATCGGCCCCGCTCCCGCAGTCCTACGGCAGCACGCACCTCCAACTCCTCGCGCGCGACCCCTACTGGCTGCACGCCCAGTGGGACCTCACGCCCGACCAGCAGCGCAGTTTCGATGCGCTGGCCGAGGAAGGGCATCTCTTGCTGCGCCTTTACCGCGACACCCTTTCGGGCCAGCCCGCTCAGCAGATCGATCTCGAACCGCTGGCCCGTCAGGTTTTCGTTCACGTCGGCGAGCCTTGGACAAGGTTTGTCGCGGAGCTGGGTTTTCACGGCAAAGGCGGGAAGTGGATTCACATTGCCACGTCCGAACCCGCGATCACTCCGCCCGAAACCCTGCCTCGCGAGGAGGAGCTTCGTCTCGAGGCGATCCCGGTGGACATGCCCTTCAGCGAAGTGGTCGCGACGGTCAAGACCGTGCTCCAGGAGAACCCGCCACTCGCCGGGGCCATCCAACAACTGCGCGACGAAGGCGGCCTCGACCTGCCGCCTACGATGCCGTTGCCGCCGGCGCGCTGGACGCCGGAGCAAGAGCGCGCCCTGGCCGGGATTGTCCGCATCGATGCCGAACGCCGCGTCTGGCTCGGCCCGCTCGACGTCACTGAATTGATCGGACTGAAACTTCAACCGGGCGCGTCGTCCGCCGCTTGGGCGGGCCTTGGGGCGGAGGCCACGGCGGGCCAAGCGGGCCGGCAGGGCGAAGGCGTGTCGAGCCTGGAGGCGCCGGTCGGTGAAGCCGCGGCCCGACGAGGATTCTGGTTCAGCGTCAACGCCGAGTTGGTCCTTTACGGCGCGACGGAAGCGCACGCCCAAGTGACGATCGGCGGGCGGAAGATCAAGCTGCGGCCCGATGGCACGTTCAGTTACCGGTTCGCGTTGCCGGACGGTTTGTTCGGCTTGCCGCTGGAGGCCACGTCGGCCGACGGCGCGGAAACACGGAAAGCGGAGATCGGGTTCAGCCGTTGCACGCGCTACACCGGCGACGTGAAGGCCCTGCCCCACGATCCGGATCTCACCGTGCCGCGCCCGGAGAACGTGGCGTGAGGGCTAGCGGCGCCGCCCTCTCTCGCGTTGTCATGAGCCAGTGTCGAAACCGTAGCAGCCGACGTGAGGAGGCTCACTTCAATTGCCGATTGCGGATTGCAGATTGCAGATTGTTTGCTCGGAGCCTCGTTACCTCGGCTGCTACGAGGTTTTAATCGCCCCATGCAAGGCCATTTCGCTCTGGTTCTCCACGCCCACCTCCCTTTCGTGCGTCACCCGGAACACGAACGGTTCTTGGAGGAGAACTGGCTCTTCGAGGCCATCGCGGAATCCTACCTGCCGCTGCTGCAAGTCCTGGAAGGCTGGCGGCGCGACGGCGTCAAGGCGCGGCTGACCCTCTCGCTCTCGCCCACGCTCTGCTCGATGCTGCGCGATCCGCTCCTGCAGGACCGCGCCCGGCGGCACCTCGAAGGGCTGATCGAACTGGCGGAGAAAGAAACGATCCGCACGCATTGGGAGCCGGCCACCAACCGCGTAGCCGAAATGTACCTGGAGCGGTTCACCCGCCTCCACGAACAGTATCTCGGATACGGCGCGGACCTCGTGGCGGCGTTTCGGCGATTGCAGGACGAAGGGCGGGTGGAGATCATCACGTGCGCCGCCACCCACGCCGTGTTACCGCTGCTGGCCGGGCATCCGCCCTCGCTCCGCGCGCAAGTGTTCGTGGCACGGGACCAGTATCGGGCCTGTTTCGGCCGCGCGCCCCACGGCATCTGGCTGCCGGAATGCGCCTACGCACCCGGACTTGAGGAAGTGCTGGTGGAGGCGGGCTTGCGCTGGTTCATTCTCGAAATCCACGGTCTGACCCACGCGCAGCCGAGTCCCCGCGACGGCGCGGCGGCGCCGGTGTTCACGCCGAAAGGCTTAGCGGCGTTTGGCCGCGACCAAAGTTCCGCGCGCCAAGTTTGGAGCCGGAAGGAGGGCTACCCCGGCGACTTCCGCTACCGCGAGTTCTACCGCGACATCGGTTTCGACCTGGACTTCGATTACCTCAAATCGCACCTGCCGGCCGCCGACGTGCGCACCGGCACCGGCATCAAGTATCACGCCATCACCGGCGGCGGGCGCGATAAACGGATTTACGACCGCGGGGAGGCGCTCCGCGCGGCGGACGAGCACGCCTCGCACTTTCTCCGGGAGCGCGTGGAGCAAGTGCGTCACCTCGCCAGTGTCATGGACAGGCCGCCCATTCTCGTCGCGCCTTACGACGCCGAGTTGTTCGGGCACTGGTGGTATGAGGGGCCGGAGTTCCTTGATCGGTTCGTCCGCAAAGCCGTGCAGGAGCAGACGGCGTTCACGCTGATCACGCCCACGGATTATCTCCGTGAGAATCCTGACCACCACGTCGCCACGCCGAGCCCCTCGACCTGGGGAGAAGGCGGGCACCTGAAAGTCTGGCTGAACGACAAGAACGCCTGGCTCTACCCGCATCTGCGCGCCGCGGGCGAACGCATGACCGAACTCGCGGCGCGGCATCCGCAGGCCGACGGCCTCACCGCGCGCGCCCTGAAGCAGGCCGCCCGCGAACTGCTCCTGGCGCAGGCGAGCGACTGGGCGTTCATCCTCACCACCGGCACCAGCCCGGAGTACGCGCGCCGGCGTTTCACCGACCATCTGTCGCGGTTCCTGCTGCTGCACGAACAACTTCTTCGCGGCGCGGTGGACGAGGGGAAATTGCGGGAAATGGAAGGCCAGGACAACCTGTTCCCGGACGTGGATTACCGGTACTGGGCGTGAGAGGCGTCTGAAGCCCGGCACGGTCTCGCGTTTTACGTTCTACGCTTCACGTCGTTCGCTGAAAATCTTCTTTCCACGCGCCGCCTTCCGGCGAATGATCCTCCCAGCTTGTGACTATGAAAATTGTTCTCGCATACTCAGGTGGACTCGATACCTCCGTGCTGCTCTCCTGGATCAAGGAGCAATACGACGCCGACATGATCGCCTTCTGCGCCGACATCGGCCAGGAGGAGGAACTCAAGGGGCTTCGGCAGAAAGCCCTCAAGACGGGCGCGTCGAAGATTTACATCGACGACTTGCGCGAGGAATTTGCCCGCGACTTCATCTTCCCGATGATCCAGGCGGGGGCGATCTACGAGGGCCAGTACTTCCTCGGCACCAGCATCGCGCGTCCGCTCATCGCCAAGCGCATGATCGAGATCGCGCGCCAGGAGAAGGCCGACGCCATCGCCCACGGCGCCACCGGCAAGGGCAACGACCAGGTGCGCTTCGAGTTGACCGCCGCCGCGCTTGCACCCGAACTGCAAGTCGTCGCCCCGTGGCGCGACGTGTCCTTCCGCGAGGATTTCCCCGGGCGCGCCGAGATGATCGCGTATTGCGAGGAGCGCAAGATCCCCGTCCAGGCCACGGCCAAAAAGCCGTATTCCAGCGACCGCAACCTTCTGCACATTTCGTTCGAGGCCGGCATCCTCGAGGATCCGTGGATGGACGCCTTCGCGCCGAAGAACAAGGACATGTTCAAGCTCTCCGTCGATCCCGAAGACGCGCCGGACAAAGCGGAGTACGTCACGCTGGACTTCAAGAAAGGCAACTGTGTGGCCGTGAACGGCCGGGCGCTCACCCCGCTCAGCGTGATGCAGACGCTCAACAAACTTGGTGGCAAACACGGCGTGGGCCGGGTGGACATGGTCGAGAACCGTTACGTGGGCATGAAGTCGCGGGGCGTGTATGAGACGCCCGGCGGTGCCATCCTGCATTTTGCGCACCGGCAGATCGAATCGCTCACGATGGACCGCGAGGTCATGCACCTGCGCGACTCGCTGATCCCGAAGTATGGGGAACTGGTCTATTACGGCTACTGGTTCGCGCCGGAGCGGTATGCGTTGCAGGCACTCGTGACGGAGAGCCAGAAGAACGTGACCGGCACCGTGCGCGTGAAGCTCTACAAGGGCAACATCCTGGTGGCCGGCCGCAAATCCCCCGTGAGCCTCTACAACCCGGCCATCGCCACGATGGAAGCCGATCCCACCAAAGCCTACGACCAGGGTGACGCCACGGGCTTCATCCGCCTGAACGGGCTGCGGCTGAAGGTGGCGGCGAAGGTGCATGGAACGAAAAAAGTCGGTTAGATTGATCCTGTGCTGACTCGGCTCAAAGTCACCGGCTTCAAGAATTTGGTGGATGTTGACGTCCACTTTGGACCGTTCACCTGCATCGCCGGGCCGAACGGGGTGGGGAAATCGAATTTGTTCGATGCAATACGATTCCTGAGTGCCACAGCGAGCCAAATGAGTTTGACCGAGGCAGCCATGTCCGTAAGAGACGAGGAACAGCACGCCGGCAGTGTCCCGGACATCTTTCATCGCGTCGGTGGACATACTGCGGAGACAATTTCGTTCGAGGCTGAGATATTGTTGCCCCGGAGTGGCCATGATTATTTAGGGAAAGCAGTGGAGGCGCACAGCACTTGGGTGCGCTACGCTCTCCAACTGGGGTATCGAAAAGGGGAAGCCGCCGGCCGCGAAACGGGAGTTCTTGAAGTGCTTTCGGAGGAACTCACACCTTTGGATTCCTCCAAATGGCGCCATCAGGTGAGTTTCCCGCAAAGCGTAGCGTGGCAGGAATCAGTGCTCGTGGGTCGCAAAGTGAAGCAGTTGATTGCCACGGAAGAAAAGGAGGAGGTGAGGCTCGTCCGCCTTTATCAGGAGGGCCGACAGGGGCGGGCATTCAACACCCCAGCCAGGGAAATGCCTCGGACGGTTTTGAGCACCGTTCAGACCGCTGAGTATCCAACAGTAGTCCTAGCACGCCGCGAGTTGGAGTCCTGGCGCTTTCTCCAATTGGAGAGCAGCGCACTCCGGCGGCCAGATTCATTCACGGCCCCGAAACGGATGGGCGCGGATGGGGCTCATCTTCCTGCTACACTCTATCATTTGGCGAGGCAGGCTCGTGCGGGATCTGACGGTGAGACAGAGGCTGACAGGGAGGCTGCTGCCGTAGCACTGTATGCTCACCTAGCCAATCGGCTGGCAGGACTGATCGACGACGTTCGTTCGATCAGTGTTGAACCCGACAAAGGGCGGGAAGTCTTCACCCTCATGCTCACGGGACGTGATGGGACCGTCCATCCGGCATCCGCACTCTCGGACGGCACGCTCCGATTCCTAGCTCTCGGGGTGGCAGAACTCGACCGGCAGGCGGGCGGTTTAATCTGCTTGGAAGAACCGGAAAACGGCATTCATCCTCGACGTATTCCCGCAATGCTCCAACTGTTACAGGATATCGCCGCAGACACAGAAGCCGTGTGCGACGATGAAAACCCTCTCCGACAAGTTATCGTCAACACCCACTCGCCTTCAGTGGTTCTTCAGGTTCCAGACGACACTCTCCTGGTGGCCGAGTTAGTTGAGGACTTATGGCGTCCACAGGCCGACCCAGCCGCGCAGCCACTCCGTTTCCGCAAACTACAGTTCAGTTGTCCAGCGGGAACTTGGCGCACCCGCACGAGAAAAGAGCATAGGATCACAGGAAAGGGCCTTCTGCTTGCGTATCTGAACCCCCCGGCTGCAGAACGCGGGGAACGTCCTTCGCGAAAAAGGGTGATGGACAGGGACGATTTGCAGATGTTGCTGCCCATCCCCAGCTCGGCCAGCGGATGAATTCCCTCCGCTTCACACTCGTCGCCGATGGTCCTTCCGATGCAGCGCTTCTCCATCCGCTGAGATGGCTGTTGGTCAAATGTGGTGTAAGCTTGCCGTTAGAACCCGCCTGGGCGGAACTTCGCCTCTTGCCGAAGCGGCCGTCAGGTTTGGTCGAGAAGATTGCGGTAGCAGTGGACCTCTATGATTGCGATCTGATCTTCGTTCACCGGGATGCCGAACGCGAGCCACGCGAGGCGCGGGTGGAGGAAATCCGGCGTGCTGTTCAGCAGTGTTCATCGGACCTGTTCGCCAGCAGGCCGTACGTCTGCGTCGTGCCTGTGAGAATGACCGAAGCGTGGTTCCTGTTTGATGAGATGGCAATTCGGCGTGCGGCGGGAAACCCTGCCGGAAGAGTACGACTGGAGTTGCCGGACATCGCGAAGCTAGAAGACCTGACCGACCCGAAGGCAACCCTCCAACAGATCATTCAGGAGGCCACGGAATTGCCGCGCCGCCGCCGCGAGAAGGTATCAATCGGTCAGGCTCTTCATCGCTTGGCTGAGTTGATCGAAGATTTCAGCCCCTTGAGGCGTCTGCCTGCGTTCGCTGCGCTGGAAGCGGACTTGCGCGCAATTATTTCGATGATGCGTTGGGACAACGTCGTTTGACACCTCCGCCACCTACTCAAACAGGTTTCACAGAAAGCAAGGCAGGAGACGGGCCGGAGGCAACACCCACCGATAGAACATCGATGTTGTCCCCCCATGCCGCGGCAGCCGAGGCTCTTGAATCCCTCCGCTGGGACCGCCATGTAGGCACTTGGCGCCCTTGTCAACATGTCGGAATGGGCTACGGTGAGGG
Organism: Verrucomicrobiota bacterium; assembly: GCA_016219875.1. Lineage (GTDB taxonomy): Bacteria > Verrucomicrobiota > Verrucomicrobiia > Limisphaerales > JACRJZ01 > JACRJZ01. The sequence goes on from JACRJZ010000102.1 coordinate 15,359, forward strand.
CCGAGTTATGAGCACTCCGATCATCGCACAGAAGTTTCCCATCGTGCAGAAGACCGAGCCGGGAGAGTATTGGTGGTGCGCCTGCGGGCGCTCGAAGAGCCAGCCGTTTTGCGACGGTTCCCACAAAGGCACCGGCCTCACTCCGGTGCAGACCGACATCCCGGAGGCCAAGACCATCGCGTGGTGCGGCTGCAAGCACTCCCAGAACCGCCCTTTTTGCGACGGCACGCACTCGCGACTGTGAGCCGCTGCGCGACGGCTTGATCGGCGGCCTTGCCACCGCCAGCAGGCGGGGGAAGAGGAGTCCAGCAATGGCTGGCTTGACCCGCATTCCTCCCCACAGACTTGGATCGCCAAGAGGGCGTAGCGGCGAAGTGGCGTTCGCCGCATTGCTCTGTGTTTCCGACCCCGCCGCCTTCAGCGAACAGCGGCCAACGCCAGTTTGCCGCTACGCAGACTGGTGAGGAATCCGGTTTCGGTGCCGCTCGTGCTCTTGCTGGAAAACGAGCCTCGCAAAAACAGTACGTCCCCGCCGAGTCATGCAACCCGACGGGGACGAAAGTGGGGGTGGGAGTTCGCCACGCTCTCTTTCCCATTGCCGACATTAGGCGCCTTGGATGGCTGCCGGCTTCCCGACGCTATTCTCCACGGCAAGCGGAGTCTCCGGCCTCGTAGCAGGGCCGTCGAACGCCTTGCGGTCGCTCGATTTTGAGTGAGGCCTCTTGGCCCGCTTTGGCTGGTGGTTGCGCCACCGGCTTGCGGACCAGGTCGAGACACGTTTGTGATTCTGTTCTCCGCGTCTCCACCAGTTTGCGCGGGGTCGGCCGCTGCTGTTGGCAGCGCGTTGGCCCCGTGCCACGGGTCTGACCTCTTACCTCTCAGGTTGCCTTTTGTTCACAAGCCAGCGGTCCCGTTTTTAGGATCGCCGGCGTTTCGGAAGTTTTCACCGGGCTTGCCTGGCCCGCGTGGTCTTCCCGGCTCGCACGCTCCTTTTGTCACGCCTTTCGGCGTCTTTCCTTGGGCTGACCCCGTGGGTGCGGGGCCGCCAGAGTCATGCGCTCCGTGCTGGCTCACAGTAGCAACCGTTTACCCTCTGGGTAACTGCGTTTCGCCCAAGCCCGAAACCGGCCTGGACTACTTGACTCGGCTAGGAACGGTTTCTCATCGTCCCTCACCGCTCAACTCCTACTTCGCGTTGCTGACAGCGCGCGAACGCTGCCAGAGGAGCTGGTGAAACCTGCCTCCTCCCCCCGTGGCTTTCGCCGCGGGCTTACGAGGGATCGAGCCAACCAGCCTGTCCCGATCTTTCCCCAGTCGCCTGGGATTATCCTGAGACTTTCGACTTCATTCTTGCGTCTGCCGCCGACCGTCTCGTTCTTTCAATGAACTGCGTCTCTTGTATCACATTTCTGTGTTTCGACAATCATTTGTTGTGCACACCTTGTTCACCGGACGCCGCGGCGTCGCCCGCCGGGTCACACCGGCAAGCCCCAATGAAATCAAGGATGAAAACGCGGTCGGCTTTCTCCCGCCGCTTCCACCGAACGACCCGCCGTCCGGCCTGTGAACAACTTCCCGGCGCTCCCCTCGCCAAAACCCTGGGTGGCCAAAGGAAAAGACCACCGGTTTCCCAGTGGTCTTCGTGAAAACGCCTCTTGGGCCGGCTCAGGCGGGCGGCTCGACCTTGGCTGGCTTGACGGCCTTCTGAGCGGCCTTCTTGCGCTTGAGGTATCTCTGACGGCGCTGGCGCTTTTCAGCTTTATTGTACTGTTTGCCCATAGATTCTTTACTTTGCTCAACCGTTACGTTTGGCTGGGCCGAATATGAAGTCTGGCAGTGTGTCCTTCAACACCTATTTGTGCGCGCTGGCGCTGGCGGCGGTCGTCTGCGGTTGCCACACCGAGAAGGCCAATGAGAAAAACCCGAAGAAGCAACTCACCTTGCTGCGCCTCCACACGGAGAGCGCCGCCGGGCGCACCTCTCCCGGGATCGAAGTGCCGATTTACCGCGCCCGGCCCACGATGGTGCCGATCGACCGCGACGCATTCGTCACCGAAGCCAACGTGGTGGCGGCGGCGGTCTTGGAACAGCAGGGCAGCTTCGCGATCGAACTCCAACTCGACCGCCAGGGCACTTGGCTGCTGGAGAAGTTCACCGTCACCAACCCCGGCCGCCGCATCGCCGTTTTCTGCAGTTTCCCTGAAGACCGCTGGGTCGCCGCGCCGATTGTCCCCAAGGTCATCAGCACCGGCCGGCTGGTTTTCACTCCCGACGCCACGCGCGAAGAGGCGGAGCGCATCGTGCGCGGGCTGAACAACATGTCGCGGAAGAAAAAGACGAGTTCCAACTTTTGATCCCACCGCAACCGCGGAGTCCCCATGCCCCTGCCCATCATCACGTCTCAAATCGTCGTGTGGCCCGCGCTGCTCGTCGTCGTGGCCACGACCGCGTTGGCGCAGCCCTTCAAGCTGCCGACGGCGAATCGCGCGCTGTTTGAGCGCGGCGGCGAGGAAAGGTTTTTCGCCCCCACCGTGGGCAAGCCCTGGACCAGCGGGACCTTCGGCTGCGTGCGCACCGACGGCTGGCAGATGCACGAAGGGATCGACATCCGCGCCGTGAAACGAGACCGCCGCGGTGAGCCGATCGATCCCGTCATGGCCACGGCCGACGGCACGGTCGCTTACATCAACCAGCGTACGGGTCTGTCGAACTTCGGCCGATACATCATCCTTCGGCACGACATCGAGGGTCTGGAAATCTACTCGCTCTACGCGCACCTGAGCGAAATCCGCGCCGGCCTGCGGGCGGGAACGCCGGTCAAGGCGGGCGAAACGATCGGCGTCATGGGCCGCTCCACCAACACCCGCCAGCAAATCGGCAAAGACCGCGCCCACCTGCATTTTGAACTGGACCTCCTGATCAACGACCGCTTCCCGGAGTGGTTCAAGAAGGCGCACCCCTCGGAACGGAACGATCACGGCGCCTGGAACGGACGCAACCTCGTCGGCTTGGATCCTCGGCGCCTCTTCCTGGAGCAACAGAGCCGCGGCAGCGCCTTCAGCCTGCGGCAGTTTGTCCAGCAGCAGACCGAACTATTCCGCGTCTTGGTGCGCGACACCCGCATCGCGTGGCTGCGGCGGTATCCCGGCTTGATGGTGGCCAATCCCCGTCTCGGCACCCAACCGGTGGCCGGCTACGAACTGGTGTTGGACTACAACGGCCTCCCTTTCCAGGCCATTTCGCGGCCCGCGGCGGATTTCGCGGGCGTCGCCAAGTACCGACTGCTCTCGGTGAACGCGGCCGAGTACGACCGCAATCATTGCCGCAAGCTTGTGACACGACACGGCAACTCCTGGCTGCTCAGCACGCAGGGGCAAAGCTTGCTGGACCTGCTCACTTACTGAGGCAGACGCGGTGTGCGGTCCAGGAGTGAAGGGTTGAAGCGTTGAAGGGGGTTCATTGGATGACCTCACAGCCCAATGCCAGAGCCTCTTCAACTCTTCAACCATTCAACCCGGCTAGCGGGAAGCCGGATTATCTTCCTGCGACCTCGGCCGCCAATCGCCGTCCCAATTGCTCCGCGTCCGTTACATGCCCCCGCATCTCGGCGCGCACCGGCTTCTGCCCCAGGAACGACACCGCCCGCAGCCAGATCTGCTCGCCCACGATTCGCGCGTAGGCGGCGACGGCCAGTTGGCAGCCGCCACCCATGCCCGTCAAGAAGGCGCGCTCCGCCGTGACACACTGGAGCGTCTCGGCGTGATTCAGCGCGCGACAAAGATCGGCGGCTGCGCCGTCATTCTCTCGCACCTCGATGCCGATGGCGGCCTGGCCGACACATGGGAGCATGACCTCCGGTTCCAGCGGCAAGGCGCGCACGGTTGCCGGCACTTCGCCGCCCGGCGGCGCGATCAGGCGTCCGTCGGTTTCCAGGGTGAAGCCCAACCGCTTCAAGCCGGCGGCGGCCAGAACCGTGGCTGCCAACTCCGGTTGCTCCGCCAGCTTGCGCAAGCGCGTGCCGACGTTGCCGCGAATCTGCGTCATCGTGAGGTCGGGCCGCAGATCGAGCAACTGCGCCCGCCGCCGAGTGCTGCTGGTGGCGACCGTCGCCCCGCGCGGCAACACGTCCAGAGGCGAGGAACCAGGGACCCCGGACCCCGGACCCCGGACCACCAGCACATCGCGAACATCGGCGCGCGGCAGGACGGCGCCGAGTTTGAGGCCGGCCGGCAACTCCGTCGGCAAGTCCTTCAGACTATGCACCGCGAGATCGGCTTCGCGACGCACGAGGGCTTCCTCGATTTCTTTCGTGAACAGTCCTTTGGGCAATTCCGAACTGGCGAGCGACGCGGTCTGAAGTTTGTCGCCGGTGGTTTTAATAATCTTGAGTTCGAAGCTGCGCCCCGGGAACGCCGCCCGGCAAAGGCCCAAGACGGTGTTCGCCTGGGCCAACGCCAAGGCGCTGCCACGGGTCGCGAGGAAAGTGGGCTGTGCAGAGGCCATGCTCAGACTTGTGGATTCGCGGACGGCGTGAGGCTGCCGGCCTGGCACGGTCGCCGTTCCTCAAGCAGCCCGCGCGCCCGTTCCCGGATGATCGCCATGCACCGGTCAACCTCCTGTTGGCGCTGCTTCAGGTAGTCCTCGGCGATGGCTTGCAGGTCGTCGATGTTGTAGAGGAACACGTCCTGCACAAAGTTGACCGCCGGATCGATGTCGCGCGGCACCGCGATGTCGATCAAGAGCAGCGCGCGGTTGCGCCTCTTCTTCATGAGCGGCTCCAGCCGGGCGCCATCCAGGATGTAGTGCGGCGCGGCGGTGCTGCTGACGACGATGTCGATCTGTTCAAACTCCGCCGCCCAATCGTCAAACGCGACCGCCCGCCCGCCAAGTTCGGCCGCCAGCGCCTGGGCGCGCTCCAGCGAGCGGTTCGTCACCACAAGGCCGCTGGCCCCGCGCGACAGCAACGCCCGCGCCGCCTTCTCGCTGGTGTCGCCCGCGCCGATCACCATGACGTGCCGCCCGGTCAGCGAATTGAAAACCTTCTCCGCCAGTTCCACCGCCACGGAGGCCACGGAGACGCTGCCGCGCTGGATGTTCGTCTCGGTGCGGATTTGTTTGGCCACGTTGAAGGCGCGTTGGAAGGCCTTGTTCAATCGCGAGCCGGTGGCTTTGTTCTGGAGCGCGATCTCGTAAGCCTTCTTCAACTGGCCCAGGATTTCCGTTTCGCCCAGCACCATGGAATCCAACCCGCAGGCTACCCGGAACAGGTGCTCCACGCTCTGTGGTTCGGTGAACCGGTACAGTTCCTGTTCCAACGACTCCTGGTAACCCGCGCCATCAGTCAAGAACCGCCGGAGTCCGTCGCACGCCGCCGCCGCTTCCAGCGAGGTGGCGACGTACAGCTCGACGCGGTTGCAGGTGGAAAGGATCACCGCCTCGTCCGCCAGGCCGGCCCCGCGCAATTGCTGCAACGCGCCGGGAATCTTCGTCTCGGCAAACGCGAACCGCTCCCGCACGATGACCGGGCAGGTATGGTGGCTCAGGCCGATGGCGACGATGGGCATGGTCAGGAAAGGCAGAAGGCGGAAGGCAGAAGGCAAAGGAGTTTCGAGTTTCGAGTTTCGAGTTTCGAGTCGGTCGGCCACGAAACTCGGAACTCGAAACTCGAAACTCGAAACGGGAATGGCGTCATGGCGCGGGATTGTGGAGCGGCGACAGTAACGCCGTGCCCCAGAACGTCAGCAGCACGAAGGCAAACGCCCCAATCAAGCCCACGGCAATCCGCCGTCCGCGCTGGCTGAATCTCCAGCGCAGCACCACCAACGCCAGGTAAAGGCACCAGACCAGGACGGACCATCCCACCTTCGGGTCCGTCAGATAGTTCACGCCCTCGGGCCGCTGAATCCGGGACGACACCACCAAGCCGGCGGTCAGGAGCGCGAAGCCGGCGATCAGCATGGCGGCCATCGCCAATTCCAGCCGCTGGATCGGCGGCAGTAGCGACAACACCGCCCGGAGTTTGTTGAACCTGAGATTGTGTTCCTGCGTGAGATACATCGCCCCCGCCACCGCCGCGAGGCCGAAGGCCCCGTACGACAACAGCACCAGCGCCGCGTGCAACGACGCCGCCGGCATCGACAAGTCCGGCGTCGGCCCGTGGTGCTGGTCCAGCGCCGGCATCAGGGCGAAGACGCCGATGCCGAACAAGACGGGCGAGGCGAACGTCCCCAGGAAGCGCACGCGGCCCCATAGTCCCACCAGCAGGTACACCGCCACGATGGTCCACATCACGAAGGTCGTGGCTTCGTAAAGATTGTGCGTGGGACACCGGCTGAGCGACAGGCCGCGCTTGAACATGGCCATCGTGTGGACGGCGAAGCCCAGCAACAACAACACGTAGCTGACGTGGTTGTGGTGGCGGAACCCCTTTCGCCACACGAAAATGGCGTGCAGCGCGCTGATCCCGTAAAGGACCACCGCGCAGACGAACCATTGGCGATCTGTGATGCTGGCCACGACGACACCAGGAAAGTAGCGGAGGTCGGCCCGCCTTCAAGTGGCAATTCGAGAGACGCCGCAGCGCAGTCTCCCTTGAGCCTCTTTCAAAACCGTAGCAGCCGACGTGAGGAGGCTCTGTTTCCCTTGAAGTTCGAGCCTCCTCACGTCGGCTGCTACCGAGTCTTGAAATTGCCTCCCTTGAAGGTTTTCCACCTCCGCCGCGTCTGAGAACGTGATTATGAAAATGACAAAGCTATGTTTGGTGGGCGGTGGCCTGGCTGTCCTCTGTCTTTCCCAACCTCTCCTCGCCGCGGACGGCGACTGGCCGCAGTGGCGCGGGCCAAACCGCGATGACCTCTCGACCGAGAAGGGCCTCCTCAAGCAATGGCCCGCCGACGGCCCCCCGCTGGCCTGGAAGGTGACCGGACTGGGTGCGGGCTACTCCGGCGTCTCCCTCGTCGGGCCGCGCCTTTTCACGATGGGCGACAAGGCGGACGGCAACTACGTGCTCGCTTTCAACCGCGCCGATGGCAAGCCACTCTGGTCCGCCAAACTGGGCAAGGCCGGCGCGCCCGGCTGGGGCGGCTTCGCCGGCCCGCGCGGCACGCCCACCGTGGACGGCGACCTCGTCTTCGCGCTGGGCCAGTACGGCGAGGTCATCTGCGTGAACGCCGCCGACGGCAAGGAAATCTGGCACAAGCATCTCACCGCCGACTTCGGCGGGCCGCTCATGCAGTGGGGCTTCTCCGAATCCCCGCTCGTGGACGGCGACCAAGTGATGCTCACGCCCGGCGGCCCCAAAGGCACCGTCGTCGCCCTCAACAAGAAGTCCGGCGATCTGGTGTGGCAGAGCAAGGACTGGACGGACACCGCCCACTACTCCTCGATCATCATCGCCGAGATCGGCGGCGTGCGGCAGTACGTCCAACTCACCGACAAAAGCGTGGCGGGGCTGTCGCCGAAAGACGGCAGCGTGTTGTGGAAAGCCGCGCGCAAGGGAGCCACCGCCGTCATCCCCACGCCCATCGTCGCGGACGACCAAGTTTATGTCACCTCGGGCTACAGCATCGGCTGCAATCTGTTCAAGGTCGCGAAGGGCAGCGGCTTCAGCGCCACACAGGTCTATGCGAACAAGGTCATGGCCAACCACCACGGCGGCGTCATTAAGATCGGCGACTTCCTCTACGGTCACTCCGAGGGCAAAGGCTGGACCTGCCAGAACTTCAAAACGGGCGAGGCCGTGTGGCAGGAGAAAGACAAACTCAAGAAAGGCTCGGTGGCTTTTGCCGACGGCATGCTCTATTGCCGCGAAGAGGACAGCGGCATCGTGGCGCTCGTGGCAGCTACTCCGACCGGATACTCGGAAAAAGGCCGCTTCAAGCAACCGGATCGCGCGAAGGAAAAGAGCTGGCCGCATCCCGTCATTGCCGGTGGCAAGCTCTACCTCCGCGACCAGGACGCGCTCTTCTGCTACGACGTGAAGGCGAGGTAGAGGCGGAGTGCTGCGCTTTCAAAGCCCGGCGACCGTCGCGGCGTCTTGGCAGAGCGCCGCCGTTTCTTGGATTCCAACCCCAAAAAGTGCGGCGCGCTGCCGAGACGCCGCGACGGACTTTTGAATCTGGCTTCCTCGCGGAGCCTCCACTTCTTCGTTCAGATTGAAACAGCCCTCGGTCCCGTCGCGTTGGCTCTGGCGTCGATCACCGATCTCCGATGACCGCATAGCGCAGACACAGCTTGCGGCTGCGCCAGCGCAGGAGCGCGGCCGAAAAGAGGGTCAGGAGCGTGTTCTCCACGAGCTTGCGGCAGATGAAAACTTCGCCGGTGCCGCAGCCGCAGTCGAACTTGATTGCGCAGAAGGCGATGCCGCCCGCGTCGTGAATGGCTATGGCCCGCCTGAGCACGATCAGCGTGAAGGGAACCAGCATCCCCACCAGCATCAGGGCCGAGCCGCGCACTGCAATCCCCAGCACCAGCAGCAGGCCGCAGAAGACTTCAAACCACGGCAAGATGGTAGCGATGAGATTCAGCACCAACGGAGCGTGGACCATGTCGTACTGGCGCACGAGTTTGAGGAACTCCACCGGATGGAGCGCCTTGTTCAGGCCCATGTAGATGAACATCAGCCCGACGATCCATCGGGCCAGTACCAACGCGACGTGCAGCGCCGGACGGGTCGAGGTGGGTTGCGGACCAGCCGTCATGGTTTCGCCCCCTGCAGGACGCCGCTCCGGCGGTCGCCGATTTCGACGGGCAGGCCGTTGGTGGACCATTCTGCCATGCCACCCGGATAGACCCAAAGCTTCTCCTTCGACACACCGGTCTCGCGCAGGGTCACCGCAGCGTGCTCACTGTCGTCGCAGTCACCGCCTGAGCAATAGACCACGATCTTCTCGGCGATTTGACAAAGCTGCAGCACCGGAAGGTGCTTCTCCAAATAGTAGTGGTTGAACAGAACCGCGCCTGGAATGTGGCCTTGTTTGAAATTGTCTTCGTCGCGGGCATCGACGATGACCACCAAGTCGTGCGGGTAACGCGGATCGCGGAACACCTCCAGCACCTCGTTGCTGGTCGCCACCTGAAGGCCCTTCTCCTTCAAGCGTACGGCCACCTGCTCGGCCAACGAGAGGGTGTTGGTGCCCATGGCGACGACGTTGGTCAGCGCATTCGTGGAAGCCAGCGGAAGCGTGGGCCGGGTGTCACCGTGAAAGGGATCGGCGGTCAGAGAAAGACCCTGCGGCGAGAGCCAGTTTGCGGCCAGCGACAAGCCGATCCCGACGGCCAGGACCAACAGTGCTTCCCACAGCAAGCCCTTGCCTTGGCTTCGTGAACCTGGCCCGTCCCTCATCACCTTTGGGCCTGCTTGACTGGGGCCGGTGGCGCTGGTGGAGGCGGAAAGGCCGATGGCACCGTGGATCGCGGCTGCGCTGGCTGGGGCACCGCTGCCGGCGTCTGAGCCGGACGCGGTACCTGGTAGATGGGAACCTTGATCGTCGGGTGCTGAGGATGGGTGGTCTTGAGGCTCACCTCCGCTTTCTGGGCCGGCGTGATTTCCAGGCCCGTGGGGAAGGTGACAATGACGTTGAAGACCCGGCCCGCCTGGAGTTCCTGCAAGTTCACGTCGCAGCCCGCGACGTTCACCGACGGCTCCGACACCACGATGTTCGTGGGGCTGTTGTTGCGGATGGTCACGCCCATCTTGGTGCTGGTGGCCAGCGGCCCCATCGGCACCATCAGTTGCGAGGGCATCACCATGATGGATTGCTGGACCATGGCGATGGCGTTGACCGAGATGGTGGGCGCGTTGGTGGAGGTGGTCTTGATGGTGACCATCCCCTGGACCGTGCCGCTGCTGAACGGCGGGACGGTCTTGATGGTCAACTCGAATTCTTTGTCCGGCTTGAGGGTCTTGAGTTCGGCGGTGAACGACTTGTTGTTGACCTCCGGGGGCGAGAGGGTCATCGGCCCGTCGGTGTTGTTCACGATGCGGACGGTCCTCGCTTCGTTGGTGGGCGAGTCGGCGACGGGATTGAAGATGGCGTACATGGGATTGACATCGACGGCCTTCCAGACCACGCCCTTGAGTTGCAGGATGGATGTCGGGTGCGCCGGATCGTTGCAGGTCACCGTCACGCTCTTCTGCACCGGCCCGGAGTAGCTGCCGGTGTTGAACTGGAGGGGGATGCTGCCGGTCTGGCCGGGCGCCACTTTCCGCGACCACTGGCCCGGCACGGTGCAACCGCACCCCGGCTGGACGCCGGTGACTTCCAGTTCGGCCTTGCCGGTGTTGGTGAAGACATAGCTGATGTTCACCACGGACCCACCGTTGGCCTTGCCGAAGTCATGGACAGGATTCATGAACTCAATCGTGGGTGTGGCGCCCATCGCCGCCGGGGCAGATGAAGGGGCTGGCGTCGCCGGAGCGGCGGGAAGGGGCGGCGCATTGGTCCGCGGGGGCTGGGCCGGCAGGGACAAACTGGCTGCCAGGGCGAACAAGGGCGCCACCAACGAGAGGCGTGCAAATGGTGCGTTCATAACTTGTCAGTTGGTATCACAAACCGTTGCGGCGTCAAATGAAACTCCGACGCCACAATTACGGGCTGGATTCAAGACCAATCCACGCCCGGATGCAAACTGAAAGAAGGCTGGTGGATACCAAGACCAACGAAATCCCCGTGGCCCGCGAACTCTTCGGGGACCTGGATCTGGCGGGGCGCACCGTCGCGCGGACGCCCGGCACACGCAGGCTGAGACCGCGCGCCAACTCGTCCTGGACCACGGCGCCCACTATCTACTGACTGTGAAAGACAATCAGCCCCCCTCCGCAAAAACATCGAACAGAAAGTCCCCGTCGCCCCGACGGGTTCTTCCCCCTCGTCCGCCCACGCCGACGTGCGCCCGCACGGTGGAGTGGAACAAGGGAATCCGGGAAAGCCGCACCCTGGGGAGCCGGGCCGTCACGCCTGAAGAGGTGGGATTCCCCGGGGTCGCCCAGGCTGCCCGGCTCAGCGGCAGGCAGCCGGTCGCGCCGACGAAACCGTGGCGCTCCTCGCGGACTTGGAACCCCGACCACTGGACGCCGCCACCTGGCTGGAGCGCAACCGTCAAGCGTGGGACATCGAGACGGGCCTGCACGCGCGGCTGGACGTGTCACTCCTGGAGGACCTGTGCCGCCTTCGCACGCCGCGCTCATTGTGGGTGCTGGGGATGTTGCGCCGGCTGGTGGTGAGTCTGTTCATGGAGTGGCGCGCGACCCAGCCCCAAAGCCATCAGAAGACGCTCACCGATTTTCACATCGCCATGAGCGCAGAAAACCTCGCGCCCGCCTTGCGTTTCCTGACCAGCAAAAGACCCAGCCTCAAATGCCTTCATGCATAGGCGATGCCCGCATCTTCTCGGCCGTCTTTTTGTCTGGATTGCCGGCGGCTTTGGGCGGAAGCTCCCGGCCAATCCTCAGACGATTGTGAGCATGTTTTGGGATCAACAAATCGAAACGATGGGGCGGTCCGCGTTGGAGCAGCTCCAGGTGAAGCGGCTTCAGGCGACCGTCAGGCGTGTGGCCAAGAGCGTGCCCTTCTACCAACAGAAGTTTGCCGAGCGCGGCCTCAAGCCCGGCGACCTCAAGTCGCTGGAGGACTTGCGCCGCCTCCCATTCACCGCGAACGCCGATTTGCGCGCCACGTATCCCAAGGGGCTGGTCGCGGTCCCCGCCGAGGAACTCGCCCGCTTGCACACTTCCAGCGGCACCACCGGCAAGCCCAAGGCGCTGTTCTTCTCCCGCAAGGACGTGGACAACGCCGCCGAGTTGATCGCCCGCTGCTTTGTCATGACTGGATGCACGCGCGACGACATCTTCCAGAACATGATGACCTACGGCCTCTTCACCGGCGCGCTGGTCATGCACTACGGCGCGGAGAAGGTGGGCTGCCTCGTCATTCCCGCCGGGCCGGGCAACTCCGAGAAACAACTCCTGCTCATGCAGGATTTCCGCAGCACGGTCCTCCACATCACGCCCAGCTACGCGCTGTATTTTGCGACCTACCTGGAGAGCCGGGGCATCAACCCGCGCAAGGACCTTGCTATCCGCAAGGCTTTCATTGGCGCGGAGCCGTACACGGAGGAAACCCGCCGCAAGATCGAGAAAGCCCTCGGCGTGGACGTTTACAACTCCTACGGCCTCTCCGAAATGAACGGCCCTGGCGTCGCCTTCGAGTGCGAGCACAAGCGCGGCATGCATCTCTGGGAAGACCACTACATCGCCGAAATCATCGACCCGCAGACCAGCGAGCCGCTGCCCGACGGCAAGCGCGGCGAACTCGTCCTCACCACGCTGTGCCGCGAGGCCATGCCGATCCTTCGTTACCGCACGCGCGACATCACCTCCGTCATCGCCGAGCCGTGCCCGTGTGGCCGCACGCATCGTCGCCTCAACCGCATCACCGGACGCAGCGACGACATGCTCATCGTGCGCGGGGTGAACATCTATCCGCAGCAGATCGAGCAAGTGCTCATGGCCGTGCCGCAGGTGGGCCGCAACTACCTCATCGTGCTCGACGGTCTTGACGACATGACGGTGAAGGTGGAGCTGGCCGAATCCGGCTTTGACGGTCGGGTGGAACACCTTGTCGGCCTGCAAACGGAAATCGTGAACCGCCTCCGCGCGGAAATCCTGACCAAGCCCAAAGTCGAACTGGTGCCGCCGGGCACGTTGCCGGTCAGCGAAGGCAAAGCCAAGCGCGTGGTGGACAACCGGAGGCTGTAATATGAGAGCGGATGCTTTTTCCAGACCCTTCGGCGGCGTTCCATCGGATTCAGGAGAGGATTGGGTGAATCGAATCCTGGTGGGGCGAGCGTACCCGCGAGCCGAGGGTGGGCCTGTCAGTGCGGCTCGCGGGTACGCTCGCCCCACCCGTGTCCGTCAGGATAGGGGTGAATTCGATTCCTCCCTGACTCCGATTCAAACCATCCTCCATCACGAACTCCGAACCGCTAAAAGCAGAATCCCATGAGCGCAGTGAAACTCGTCGCCGTTTTTGTGGAGAACAAGCCGGGCCAGACCGCCCGCATCACCAAGACCCTCGCCGACGCCGGCGTGAACATCCGCTGGGTGACCATCGCCAGCAGCGGCCCCTTCGGCGTGATGAAATTCCTCGTGGACAAGTGCGACCCCGCGCTGGAGGCGCTCAAAGAGAAGGGCCCGGCCGTCCACTTCCTCGACGTGCTCGCGGTCGAGGTCAAGGACAAGCCCGGCGCGCTCCATGCCGTGGCGGAAACCCTCGGCAGTCATGGCGTAAACGTGGACAACGTCTCCGGCTTCGTGGCGAACAAACGCGCCGTGCTAGTGCTGGAGACGCATGACATCCCGAAAGCCCGCGCCGTGCTGGAGAAGCAGGGCTTGCGCGTGCTCACGCAGGAAGAAATGTTGAACCTCTGACCTTCTCGAAACCATGACTGAGGAAGACTTCATCGACTTCCGGTGTCCGCATTGCCAGCAACCGAACTCTTTTTTGAGTGACATGGCCGGCACGGCCCAGGCCTGCCCAATCTGCCAGGAAACCGTGATCGTGCCTCCGCAGAGCTGTGAAGCGGGCGGCCAACTGCCTCTGCCGGTTTCCCAACCCCGGCTGGTCCTGCGCCGGTTACAGCCTGGCGATTGGAAGGACTTGCTGGAACTCATGTCGGACGACGAGCTTTTCCGCTTTGTTCCCTGGTATCCGCTGGAGGAACAAGACCTTCTCCACTGGCTCGAATCCGACCAAGCCGTGAGAATCACGCACGCCGGACAGGCGCTGAATCTGGGTGTGGAACTGAAAGGCTCCGGCAAACTCGTCGGCTACCTCTCGCAGTCCTTCACGGACGACACCCGTCGCCAAGTCTCTGTCGGGGTGTTTCTCAGCCGCGACGCGGTCAGCCAGGGAATCGGATCGGAAGCGTTGCACGCGGCATTTGAGTTTGGCTTCCGCGGTCTGGGCCTGCTGCGCATGACGTCCCATTGCGACAGCCGCAACGCCGCGTTGCGGCAGATGTGTGAAGCGGCGGGGATGCGCCGCGAAGGAGAGTTTTTGAAGGACCGTTTCGTGAAAGGCGAGTGGGTCAACACGGTTCATTTCGCGACGCTGAGAGAAGAGTACGAGGCCGACCCACGGCGGCCGGCCGGGATTCCGTCTGCTTGATGCCGCGCGCGCGTCGAGGCGCGGGAATGCGCTAGCCATCCGCGCGAGCGTCCAGTGCCAGCCTCAGACATCTTGAGCCGTGGAACGCGCCTGGGCCACCCGGTGAGGGCACCGGGCCTACAAGGCACGCCTTTCCTGTAGGCCGGGTCCCCTGACCCGGTGAACGCCGCTTCATCTCGTTCCTGGCCTCCACAAAACCGTGCGGACGGCTCAGGATGTCTGAGCCAGCACCTTCTGGACTTCAGCGGCCCGTTGTCTTCGACAGAGCACGAGCGACGAGCCGGCCCGCTCTGGGAGATTTGACCAATTGGCCCAGTGTTCGACATTGCGCCTCGCTGCCGGTTTAATCTGTTGCATCCGCGAAAGCGCCTGCCTACAACACCTCCACAACTTGCCCGTCCGCACTCGGCTTGGGACGGCGCTTTGGTTCGAAACCGAAAACAGACAATCGAAGGCAAACATTATGAAGCGAAACTCTTGGCTCGGAATTCTGGGCGCCGTGTCGCTGACGGGCGCGACGATCCTCGGCTTGACCGGCTGCAAAGACCAGGGCACCACGCCGGCGGGCGCTCCAGCAGGAGATCCGATCAACATTACCTACAGCGTCTTCTTTCCGCCCACGCACGTGCAGTGCATCGCGGCCACCAACTGGGCGGCGGAGATCGCCAAGCGCACCGGCGGTCGCGTGAAGATCACCGTCTATCCCGCCGGCTCGCTCACCAAGGCCGACCAGTGTTACCAGGGCGTGCTCGACGGCATTTCCGACCTCGGCATGAGTTGCTTCGCCTATTCGCGCGGGCGCTTCCCGCTGCTGGAGGGCTTGGACCTGCCGCTCGGTTATCCGAACGGCGCGACCGCGACGCGCATCGCCAACGCCATGATCGAAAAATACAAGCCGGAAGAACTGAAAGGCGTGCAGACCCTTTACGTTCACGCGCACGGCCCCGGCATCCTGGCCTCGAAGAAGGCGGTGAAAACGATGGACGACCTCAAGGGCCTCAAGGTCCGTGCCACCGGCCTGTCCAAATCCATCGTCGAAGCGCTCGGCGGCACGCCCGTCGCCATGCCACAACCGGAGACCTACGAGGCGCTGGCCAAAGGCGTCGTCGAAGCCACGCTTTGCCCCGTTGAGACGCTCAAGGGCTGGAAGCAAGGCGAAGTGATTCAGTACGTCATCGACTCCAAGGCCATCGGCTACACGACAGCGATGTTCGTCGTGATGAACAAGGACAAATGGGCCAAGCTGCCCGTGGACGTGCAGAAGGTCTTCACCGACGTGAGCAAGGAGTGGGCGGCCAAACACGGCGCGGCCTGGGACGAAGCAGACAAGGCTGGGCAGGAGTTCGTGGCGGGCTTGAAGAAGGAAACCATCACCTTGCCAGACGCCGAACAGGCCAAGTGGAAGGAAGCCGTGAAGCCGGTTCTTGATGCCTTCCTCAAACAGGCCAAGGAGAAGAACCTGCCGGGCGAAGCGTTCCTCCAAGACATTCAGGCGGAGATCGCCAAAGCGGGGAAATAACTCTGAAGCGGCCATCGGATTCAGAGAAGAATGGGATTTCAGGCGAGCCAATTTCCAAACCTCGCGGGCGTAGCGGCGTCTCGGCAGAGCGCCGCCATTCTCCGACATGAGGTCAACAGGCGCGGCGCTCTGC
>JACRJZ010000099.1 GCA_016219875.1 Verrucomicrobiota bacterium
AAGTTTGAGCCTCCTCACGTCGGCTGCTACGGAGTTTTGAAATCGCCTCAAAGAACGCAAGGAAACGCAAAGAGGGACCACGGGAGTGCCAACAGCGGAGTCGCCTGAAAACGGATTCGGCCCAGGCGGCCTGAAGCCCTTTGTTTTTGTGATCTTTGAGTTCTTGGCGGCGATTCAACTTCGGCGTTCGGGCTCAATCCAAGCGAAATCCCGACCCGCCGCGTGAGGGCACGCGGCCTACAAGGTGAACGTGCAGGCCGGGTCCCCGAACCCGGCGTTCACGCAAAGCCGCAGTTCGCTGCGATTCGCCAAAGATTGAGGCATTTTGTTCCTCCTTCCCGCCTTCCTTGACATCACTTCCCCCATCCCCAACACTCCGCGCCTTGTTTTATGGCAGAACCGAAAACCAACGAGTTGATGGAGAAAATTGTCTCCCTCTGCAAACGGCGCGGCTTCATTTTCCAGTCGTCGGAAATCTACGGCGGCATCAACGGCTTTTGGGATTACGGCCCGCTGGGCGCGGAACTGAAGCGCAACGTCCGTGACCACTGGTGGCGTGCGCAGACGCAATACCGCGAAGACGTGGTGGGGCTCGACGCCAGCATCATCATGCACCCGAAGATTTGGGAGGCCAGCGGCCACACGACGACCTTCAGCGACCCGATGGTCGATTGCAAAACCTGCAAAGGCCGCTTCCGCGCCGACCAGCTTGATTCGACGCCTTGCCCGGTGAAGCCGAGCAAAATGGTCTGCGAGTGCGACGGCGAGAAGACCGAACCACGCGCTTTCAACCTGATGTTCAAGACCTACGTTGGCCCGATTGAGACGGTGGACAACGTGGCCTTCCTCCGTCCGGAAACCGCCCAGGCCATCTTCGCGCAGTTCCAGAACGTAAACGCTTGCGCCCGCCAGAAGGTGCCGTTTGGCATTTGCCAGATCGGCAAGGCGTTTCGCAACGAGATCAATCCGCGCAACTACACGTTCCGCTCGCGCGAGTTTGAGCAGATGGAGATCGAGTTCTTCATCCGCCCGGACGAAGTCGTCCAGAAGATCGCCGGCAACGTCGCCACCTACGCGGATGGCATGGACACTTCTGCGCCGCAGGCGAACTGGGGCTGGGAACTTTGGCATCGCCATTGGGTCGAAGAGCGCCTCAAGTGGTACGAGAGCATCGGCCTGGGCCGCGACACGCTCGAACTTTACTGGCAGGAGAAAAAGGAACTCGCCCACTACGCGAAAGCGTGCGTGGACATCCAGTACAAGTTCCCCTTCGGCACGCAGGAACTCGAAGGCATCGCCGCCCGCGGCGATTTCGACCTCACGCAGCACCAGAAGCACAGCGGCAAGTCGATGGAGTATTTCGACGAAGAAGCCAAAGCGAAGTATGTCCCGCACGTCATCGAGCCGTCCGCCGGCGTGGACCGCCTGGTCTTGGCGCTGCTCTGCAACGCTTACACCGAAGACACCGTTCCCGACGAGAAGGGCAAACCGGAAACACGGGTGGTGATGAAATTCCATCCGCGCATCGCCCCGATCAAAGTGGGCGTCTTCCCGCTCCTCAAGAACAAGCCCGACCTGGTCAAGAAGGCCAAGGAAGTCCGCGACCTGCTGCGCCCGCACATGACCGTCTTCTACGACGAAGCCGGCGCCATCGGCCGCCGCTATCGCCGTCAGGACGAAGCGGGGACGCCGTTCGGAGTGACCATCGACTTCGACACGCTGGGCGAGAAACCGGAACTGCTCGACACCGTCACCCTGCGCGACCGCGACACCTGCAAGCAGGACCGGGTGAAGATCAGCGACCTGGTGCCGCTGCTGCTCCAGAAGGTGCGGTAGATGAGTGTCCGGCTCGACACGACCTTCCCCCAGAGGCGGGCACCGGCGCTCTACGTCATCATTGTCCTCAAGCTGGGCAAGGCGCTGCTGCTGCTGGCGCTGGCGCTGGGCTTCTTCAGCTTGATCGGGCAGGACATCGACGCGCAGTTCGACCGTCTGCTGCGGCTCCTTTACCTGAATCCTGAGCAGCATTTCCTCGCCGCCCTCGGACAGAAACTGCAGCGGATCACGCCCAGCAAGCTGCGCTGGCTCGGCTCCGGCTCGCTCCTCTACAGCATGCTCTTGCTGGTGGAAAGCACCGGCCTGATACGCCGCTCGTGGTGGGCAGTCTGGCTGGCCATCGGGGAAACGGCGTTCTTCATCCCCTTTGAGGTGATGGACCTGCTGGAGCACTTCTCCTGGGTCGTCCTGGTGATCCTGCTGCTGAACAACATCATCGTCTGGTACCTCGTGAAAAACCGCGAGCGGCTCTTCCGGCATCATCACCCGGTGCAGGACGAGCCGGACCCGGAGGTGTCGTCGGCGCCGGACATCTGAACCTTTCGAACTGCACTTTCCGGTTGGAGATTCTCCGGGCCTCCGGCATCTTCCCCGCGTGACAACGGTCGAAGCCATTCATTTGCTCGAACAGTTTCGCGCGGGCACCACCAGCCGCGACGAAGTGCTCCGGGCCTTCCAGGCGAAGCCCCTGGCCGACCTCGGCTTCGCGCAAGTTGATCTGCACCGCGGATTGCGGAAGAATTTTCCCGAAGTCATCTACGGCGAAGGCAAATCGCCGGCGCAGGTCACCGCCATCGCGGAGAAGATCGTGGACCATTCGCGCCGCGTGCTCGTGACGCGCATCGGACCCGATCACGCGCGCGCTTTCCGCAAGAAGTTCCGCCGCGCCGTCCACCACGAAGCCGCCCGCTGCCTGACACTGGACGAGAAGCCGCTGGCCAAACGTGCTGGCGCCATCGCCGTCGTCTGCGCCGGCACCAGCGACCTGCCAGTGGCCGAAGAAGCCGCCGTCACGGCCGACATCATGGGCAACCACGTGGAGCGCATCTACGACGTGGGTGTGGCCGGCCTGCACCGGTTGCTGGGCCGGCTCGACGGCATCCGCAAGGCCAACGTCATCATCGCTGTGGCCGGCATGGAAGGCGCGTTGCCCAGCGTGATCGGCGGTTTGGTGGCCAAGCCGGTCATCGCCGTGCCGACCAGCGTGGGCTACGGCACGAACCTCGGCGGGTTGTCGGCGCTCTTTGCCATGCTGAACAGTTGCAGCAGCGGCATCACGGTCGTGAACATCAACAACGGTTTCGGCGCCGGCTACGCGGCCAGCCAGATCAACGCGCTGGCGAACGGCGAGTTGAAATGAACACGCTTTACCTCGACCTGTTCAGCGGCATCAGCGGGGACATGTTCTTGGGCGCGATGCTCGATCTCGGTGTCGATGCGCGCCAACTCGAACACGAACTGGAGAAGCTCGGCGTCCACGGCTACCACCTGCACGTCTCGCGGCAGACCAAAGGGGGGATCGCTGGAGTGAAGTTCGATGTCCATCTGGAGTCCGATCACCATGAAGAGGACCACGGACCACAGACCACGGTCCACGGACACCACGGTCACGATCGCCATCACGGACACGAACACGCGCGGACGTTCGCGGACATTCGCGACCTGATTGGCCGCAGCACGCTTTCCAACTGGGTGAAGGAGAAAGCGGTGGCGGTGTTTCAGCGGGTGGCTGTAGCTGAAGGCCGTATCCACGGCCAGCCTGCCGAGCAAGTCCACTTCCACGAACTCGGCGCTCTGGACTCCATCGTCGATATCGTCGGCGGATGCGTCGCCCTCGACCTGCTGGGCCGGCCGCGCGTGCTGGCGTCCGCGGTGGTCGAGGGCACTGGGTCCGTCCACTGCGCGCATGGCCGTCTGCCCTTGCCGACGCCGGCCACGTTGGAAATCCTGACGGCCCGCGGCGCGAGCGTTCAGCAATGCGACGAGCCGCACGAACTGGTCACGCCCACCGGGGCGGCGCTGCTGGCCGAGTTTGCCGAAAGCTTCGGTCCGATGCGGGACTTGAAGCCGCTGCGGACGGGCTTCGGTCTCGGCACCCGCGAGAACCGGACGCGTCCCAATGTGCTTCGCGCCATTCTGTGCGAGGCCGTGGCCGGCGGACCGCACGACTGGGAGACTGACTCCATCAGCGTGCTGGAAACCAACCTGGACGACATCAGCGGTGAGATCCTCGGGAGCTTCGTGGAGAAAGCCCTGGCCGCAGGGGCGCTCGACGTGTTTCACACGCCGATCCAGATGAAGAAGAACCGGCCCGGCGTGCTGCTCACCGTGTTGTGCGCGGAGAGTGACGCGGATCGTTTCACCGAGATGCTGCTGTGCGAAACCAGCGCCTTCGGCGTGCGTCGCACTGTGGCCGAACGCCGCAAGCTCCGCCGCGAAATCGTGACGGTGCGGACCCCGTTCGGAGAGATCGAAGTGAAGCTGGGACGGCTGGACGGCAAGACCGTGCAGGCCGCTCCGGAGTTCGAGTCCTGCCATCGGGCCGCCGCGCAGGCCGGCGTGCCACTAAAGTGCGTTTACGAAGCCGTTCTCGAAGCGGCGCCTGGCTGAAGCGCGCTTCAATCATTGACCGAGATTCGGACTGGCTGGAGGCCGAGCGGCGAGCCGGAGGACGTAAAACGTAAAAAGTGAGGCGATTTCAAAACTCCGTAGCAGCCGACGTGAGGAGGCTCAAACTTCAAGGGAAACAGAGCCTCCTCACGTCGGCTGCTACGGTTTTGAAAGAGGCTCACGTAAATCGTAAAACGGCGCCGGGCCGCGATAGGTTCTTGGCGCGGCGTGACGCATTCACGTTTTACGTTTCACTGCGCTGCGCCAGCGTTTTCCCTTGTCGCTCCTGAGGACCTTCCGCATTCTTCGCCGCCGATGGCTGAACGGCCCGTTTCAACTTTGAACAAGCCGGACGTGGCGCTGGAAATGACGCTGCGGCCGTCGATCTTCTCCGATTTCACCGGCCAGCCCAAGGTCAAGGAACGGCTCGAAATCGCCGTCGCCGCCGCCAAACAACGCGGCGAGGCGCTCGACCACATCCTGCTCAACGGCCCGCCGGGACTGGGCAAGACCACGCTCGCGAACATCCTCGCC
This sequence comes from Verrucomicrobiota bacterium, assembly GCA_016219875.1. Taxonomy (GTDB): domain Bacteria; phylum Verrucomicrobiota; class Verrucomicrobiia; order Limisphaerales; family JACRJZ01; genus JACRJZ01. The sequence continues at coordinate 4,981 of JACRJZ010000099.1, forward strand.
AAGGCGATGGGCGCGAACTTCAAGAGCACCAGCGGCCCGACCATCGAAAAGGCCGGCGACCTCGCGGGCCTGCTCACCAACCTCGAAGAAGGCGACGTGCTCTTCATCGACGAAATCCATCGCCTGCAGAAGACGATCGAGGAATACCTCTATCCGGCGATGGAGGACTTCAAGCTGGACATCATCATCGACCAAGGACCGAACGCCCGCAGCGTGCGCCTGAACCTGCCGCGCTTCACGCTCATCGGCGCGACGACGCGGAGCGGGTTGCTCACTGCGCCATTGCTGACGCGTTTCGCGGTGCGCGAGCGGCTCGACTATTACGTGGCGGAGGACTTGCAGAAAATCGTCGTGCGCTCGGCGCGGCTGCTGAAGGTTGAGATCGAAACGGAGGGGGCGTTCGAGATCGCCCGCCGCAGCCGGGGCACGCCGCGCATTGCGAACAACCTCCTGCGCCGCGTCCGCGACTATGTGCAAGTCAAGGCCGACGGCCGCATCACGCGCGATCTTGCCGACCTCGCGCTGGCCATGCTGGAGATCGACCAAAACGGCCTCGACGAGATGGACAAGCGCATCCTCGAAACGATCATCACGAAGTTCGCCGGCGGCCCGGTGGGCGTGAATTCGCTGGCCGTGGCGGTGGGCGAGGAATCGGACACGTTGGAGGAAGTCTATGAGCCGTACCTCATCATGGAAGGCTACCTCAAACGCACGGCGCAGGGGCGGGTGGCGACGGAGTTGAGCTACAAGAAACTGGGACTGAAAGTGGTCAAGGGGAGCCAGCCGAGTCTGTTCTGAAGCGGCCCGCGGCTCAGTCGAGTAAAACCTGCTTCGGGAAATCTGGACAGAGCTTGGACTGAGGAATCTCGCCGGCGTGGTCGAAGAACGTCATTCCCCCATTCTGGTCACAAAGCCAGAATTCCTGGGCGCCTTTCTCGAAGTAAAGCCGTTTGCGCTCCATCAGTTCGTCGGGGGAGTTGGAGGGTGATTCGACCTCGACACAGATTTCGGGAGCGACCAACAACATGGGATCGTTCGGCTTGGAGAGGCGCCGCTCCCGGGAGATCCACGCCACATCCACCGCTTTGACTCCTTCGGACGTTTGGACTGGACACTCCGTGTAACTCTTCCCGCCGCGTATCAGGCGTCGCAGCGCCTCGGCGATCTCATTCTGAAACTCGACGTGCCGGAATCTCGGAGGAGGACTCATAACGATGTTGCCCCAACGGTCGCTCTCAATGCGGTTCGGCAGCACCGCCAACAACTTGTCTTCGCAGATTTCAGTCCACGTCATGGCTCTTACATACGCTGGCGGCACTGACGCTGCAAGCCGGTTTGCGAAGAGGGCGCGACGACGACGAAGCCCTGTTTATCCCAGCCGCCAGACGATGCGGGCCTTGTCCAGGTCGTAGGGGGACATCTCCATTTTCACGCGGTCGCCGGCGGTGAGGCGGACAAAGCGTTTGCGCATCTTGCCCGAGATAGTGGCCAACACTTGGTGGCCGTTGTCCAGTTCCACGCGGAACATGGTTCCGGCCAGCACGGTGATGATCCGGCCCTCGACTTCAATGTGTTCTTCCATCTGATTCTGAGAGAAACCACGCTGGCCCCAACTGACACCCGCCACCCCGTCCGCCAGCACGCCAAGATGGCAAAATGAAACGAGTGCGGAACCCGGCATCACCGGCCTCCGCACCCATCGAACAAACAAACACTTAATAGCGGTCCCGCCCGCCACCGCCGCGGAACTCACGACGCGGACCCCGTCCGCCGCCACCACCGCCGCCGCCGCCCGGAGGCCGTTCCTCCTTGGGCCGGGCGATGTTCACGGTGAGGGCGCGACCGTCCAGTTGCGCGCCATTCATGGCCTCGATGGCCTTCTGGGCTTCTTCCGGAGTGCCCATGGTCACAAACGCGAAGCCGCGGGGCCGGCCCGTGGCTCGATCCAGCATCAGGTTGGTTTCCACCACTGTGCCGTGCGCCGCGAAGGCGTCTTGCAGGTCATTCTCGGTCGTTTTGAAGGAAAGATTTCCTACAAACAGCTTTGTGCTCATTGATGATTTACTGACTTAGACTGACGGCCACTTCGGCGGACTGTTCCCGACCATCGGGTTTCAAATCATCACTGAATCACGTTCACTGAAGATTCACCATGCCTCGCATGTGGCCAGCGATCTAACAGGCGCGCGGAAGATAGCGTTTTCCCCGGCAAAGGCAAGAGGTGTTTTGCCGGCCCACAGGGCACGCGTGGGGGGCGAATTGACTCAAAAAGATTGTTACCGAAGGCGGGGAGAAATGGTTTGAGGAAACCATACGTTGACTCAAAAGGGGTGTTACCGAGCTATGGAACAGACAATGAGTCAAACAACACGAACGGAAGTGCTGGCCAAGA
>JACRJZ010000100.1 GCA_016219875.1 Verrucomicrobiota bacterium
ACCGGACGGTTCAGACGGGGTCGTGCTTTCGGGTTCGGCCTCGCGGCCTCTTCCCAGACCCAGCTTTCGGTCGTGAACAGTCCAATTCGACCGGCGGGACTCACACCCGCGTGGCGGCCAGCTTCACCGGCGCACACCCGAAGTCCGAAGTTGAATCACCGCAAAGAACACAAAGACTACAAAGAGGGCAGTTCAGAAAGCGGAGGCGGAATCGGTTTCTGTTCGAGGATGAAGCGGCCAAAACGGTGGCCCCTCTTTGCGTCTCTTGGCGTTCTTTGTGGTCCATCTCGGTTTTCGGGCCAACGGCATGGTGGCCGTCTTCATGGTGCAATGCCCTGGCTCCGACCAGTGGGCGGCCCGCGACTTGTTCCTCAAAACGGCCACGCAAGTCTTTCAGAAAGACGCCCGGTGAGGCGGATACTTGCCCCGAACCGGGCAACGTCCGGCATGAACCGCCCCCCATGAACCTCGTAGCAGCCAACATAAGGAGACTCATTCTGCTTCCGACGAAAAAAGTCAGAGCCTGCCAAAGACCGGAAAGGCAAGGCGTGCCCTCCCCAGCCAGTCGCCGACTAGCGCGGTCAGGAGGCCGCGACTCGCCGATCGTGGATTCCTTGGACCGATGCAGCAACCAGCTCCTCGAACTCCGCGAAGAAAGCGGCGCGGGTGAATGGGCGAGTCGGCGAGTCGGTCCCAGCGTAAATCATGTTGGACTCATTCTTGAAAGGCTGTTATCCGTTGAGAGCTGACCACATGAAACTTCTTGCGAAGATGACATCACCGAAACCAATGACGCGGCGTGAATTTGCCGCCCGGACCATGGCGGCGACTGCTGTCCTTGCCGGCGCGCCCGCGTTCCTGCGCGGCCAGAATCTGAACAACAAGCTGAACATCGCGTTCATCGCTTGCGGCGGCCGCGGCAACGCCAGCCTGTCGGAACTCACCGTCGTTCCGGGCCGCCCGGCGCCCAAGGGCAAGAAGGCGGTTTCGGACGCGGGCGGCCCACAGGCGCCGCATCCGGATGAGAACGTCACTGTGCTTTGCGACATCAACCAACTCGCGCTCGATTCCGCGTCGCAGCGTTACCCGAAAGCGAGGAAACTCAAAGACCTCCGGCGCGTCTTCGATCGGCCGAACGACTTCGATGCCGTCGTGGTGTCCACCGCCGAGCACACGCATGTGTTTGCCACCTACCTGGCGCTGACGCATGGCAAGCACGTCTATTGTGAGAAGCCCCTCGCCTACAATATCTGGGAGACGCGCCTCATCCGCGAAACCGCTGCGAAGCATCCCAAGCTGTCCACACAGATGGGCAACCAAGGACACGCCTCGGCGGCGCGGCGCACCATCCGGGAAATCCTGGACACGGGCGTCATCGGTCCGGTGCGCGAAGTCCATGTCTGGGCTGACCGCGCCTGGGGGCTGCAGGATGCCGCGTCGGCGGAGAAATTCGACAAGCCGCACGGGTTCTACAACGGCATCCAGATCGTCGAGCGCTTCAAGGAGACGATGCCCGTTCCGCCCACTTTGGACTGGGACCTGTGGCTCGGCCCCGCGCCCGAACGGCCGTACCATGCGACTTACTTCCCCGGCCCGCGGTGGTATCGGTGGTGGGATTTCGGCAACGGCACGATGAGCGACCTCGGCAGCCACGACAACGACGTGCCCTTCACCGTACTCGATCTCTGGCGGCCGGACAGTAAGGGCGGGCGCGTGCTGGCCCCGCTCACCGTCGAGGCGGTTTCGCCCAACGTGCCGGTGCCGCATTCGGAGCTGGCGCCCGCGACGCTGCAGGCGACCTTCCATTTTGCGGCCGTCGGGGCGCAGCCGGCGCTCAAGCTGGTGTGGCATCAGGGGGACAGCAAGCCGCCGGGCTGGATGGAGTCGTGGGGCAAGCGCTCGTGCGTGTTCATGGGCGAAAAAGGAAAGCTACTCGGCAACGGAAAGCTCCTGCCCGAAGAGCGCTTCCAGGATTTCCAGTCGCCCCCGGCCACGCTGCCCCGTTCGCCGGGCCATTGGGTGGAATGGGTCAACTACGCCAAGGGCAACGGTCCGGTGCCGGGCTCCAACTTCCAGTATTCCGGCTGGACGACCGAGGCGAACCACCTCGGCAACGTGGCTTACCGCACGGGAAAAAGGCTCGAATGGAATTACCAGGCGATGCGGGCCACCAACGCGCCGGCTGCCGCGCCCTTCATCAAGCGTCCGGCGTATCGCAAAGGTTGGGAGGGAATTCTCAAGGCGTGACAGCCGTCAGGCATTGGAGCGATCAACTCTCAACCATCAACTCTCAACCATCCAGCAAACCATGAATCGTCGTTCCTTCCTGAAGATCACTGCGGGCGTCGCGGCCAGCGCCGCTTTTCTCCCGCACGCCCAGGCTGCCGCATCCAAGCGCAACCTCCGCATGGCCATCATGTATTCGACCATCGGCATAAAGGGCACCGTCCTCGAGAAATTCCGTGCCATGAAGGAAGCGGGGTTCGACGGCGTGGAGCCGATGGGCGGCATGAACCGCGACGAAGTGCTCGCCGCGTTCAAGGCCACCGGCCTGCAAGCCGCGAGCGTCTGCTGCCACACGCACTGGGAGAAGCCCCTCTCGGCCCCGGATGAAGCCACGCGCAAGATCGGCTTGGACGGGCTGCTGCTCAGCCTGCGCGATGCGCACGCTTACGGCGCCACCTGCGTGCTGTTCGTGCCAGGCGTCGCCCGCAATGGCGTCACTTATCAGGAGTGTTTCGAACGCTCCATCGCCGAGATCAAGAAGGCGATTCCCGTGGCAAAGGAGACCGGCGTGCGGATCGCCCTCGAAAATGTCGGCAACAATTTCATCATGTCACCCGAGCAGGCGGTCGAATACCTCGACGCCATCAACAGCGAGTGGGTGGGGTTTTATTTCGACATCGGCAACGCGGGCCGCGTCGGGCCGGCCGAACGCTGGATTCAGGTGCTGGGCAAACGCATTTTCCGCATTCACATCAAGGATTTCAGAGCGAAACCCGCGGACCCGGCCGCCAAGGGGAAGACACCGCCTGTCAAACTGATCGAGGGCGACACCAACTGGCCCGCGGTGATGAAGGCCCTGGACAACGCTGGCTACACCGGCTGGGCGACCTCCGAGCAACCCGGCACCCAGGCCGCCGACGTGGAAACCGCCCGCGACCTGGCGCAGCGGATGGACCGGATCTTCGCGCTGTGATGCCGGCCTGCGGAGCCCGAGTCAATTACAGGTCCGGCTATCATCTGCGCAACGGCATGCTCGGCCACGATGGCGCTTATGGCACCGATTTGTCGGTGAACTCGACCAACGGAATGGTGGCAGTCTTCATGGTGCAATGCCCCGGCCCCGACCAATGGGCCGCCCGCGGCTTGTTCCTCAAAACCGCCACGCAAGTCTTTCAGAAAGACGCCCGGTGAGGGCTGAAAGCCCGGCCATGTGACAGCCTGGGGTGAAGCGTCGAGCGAAGCCCCAGGTAAACGGCGCCCAACCCTACCCCCCGCCCTGTCAGGGCGGAACAGACGGCGGAGTTCCTCGCCGCATCCCCTCAGAATCCTGTTCGCTCAATCCCACGCGTAGCGTTCGTCCAATGGTTTGCCGTTCTTCTCGCAAAACCGGCGATACTCGGCCTGGAAATCTTTCTGGCGATGATGTTCCGCCTGATTGCGGATGTATTCTCGCACCGCCTCCACGTGGATCGGGCTGACGCTGAACGCGCCGTAACCGGTCTGCCACGCGAAATCCGAATACCCCGGGTCGAGGGTCTTGATCCAGGCTGACGACGCGGTTTTGACCTGCTCGACAATCCTCGCTGGCGCGTGGTTCTTGGATTGGGCGAGCAGGATGTGAACGTGGTCGCGCACGGAATTGATTTCAATCAGCGGCGAATCGTGGTTCTTGAGGATGCCGGTGAGGTAGGCATGAAGCTGGCCGCGTTCCTCGTCGCGCAGAAGTGGACGGCGGCCCTTGGTGCTGAACACGAGGCAGACGACGATATTGGCGAGGGATTGGGACATGTGGGTGTCGCCCCTACAGGGCTCGGGAGATTTGTGGGGTTGGCGTTCCTGGGCCTTCAGCCCAGGCTATCACATGGCGGGCCTTCGGCCCCGGAAGCATGGCGTTTGGTTGCCCGTGCGTTTGAGAAAAAAGCCGCCGGCCCAAGGCCCCCCAAGCAAGGACTGCAATCCCGGTACGCACCTCCGCCTTGCGGGCTGAAAGCCCGTAATGTGAAAGCCCCAAGACCCGATCCCAACCAAAACACCTTCCCGGCCTGAAAGGCCGGAACCCCTGGAAACCATCGCCCGGTGGCCTTGCGCCCGTGCCGCCGTGAGCACGCGACCCGCGTTGGCCTTGTCCGCATCCGCCACCGTTGATTTCGATTTCATACCTTGTTGTTTTCCTTCCCGCCTACAAAGAGGCGCGCGATGGGGACCCTGTTTGTTTTGACGATAATTTCTGTGGCAAGCCAATTGGTCGCGAGGCTACACCCATCCTCGGTGGATACGATACGCCCGGCGGCTACGGTTCAGGACCATGCGCTTGATGCTTTCCTCTGTGAAGCCCATATCGTCGAGAAAACAGACCTCAACAAGCAGCGCCATCATGTCTGAGAGCCGCCAAAGCCTCCGCCAATCCTGCTCGACAGCGGCGGTGGCGTCGCTCGGATGCGTCAGCTTGTTCCGTAAGTCACTGATTGTCTTTGCGAATTCTTTTGGGTCTCCCATCAACGATTCCAGAATGCCTCTGTGCTGGATTGCCAGATCCTTCAGCCGCTTGTTCAGGGAAAACCTGTGAAGATGATCGAGCTTCGTGCGCAGGCTCTCTCGGAAATCCGAGTCGATGGGATCGTCGTCAGAGGGGATGGCGTCCCAGAGCCTTTTGCGCAGTCCGGCTCCGTAGTGTCCGTCGTCCATGTACTTCCCAGGTTTCGTTGCCGAATGATACGCCTCCAAACTCTGCGCCAGAGTCAGGAATGTGACTCGTGGCGGTTGGTTGTCGCCGTAGATGGTGGAGAGGTACAAATCCATTGCGGCCTCCAACTTGTTCTGCCGCTCAACAAACTTTCCAAACGCGCTGGCAGGCGATGTGCCGAGTTCGTGGCAGGTGAAAAGCAGGTCTTGCGGGAGCTTTTTGTGACTTGAGTTGTCGAGCGAGAGTTTTCGGATAATAAGGAAGTCCTCAAATACTGGAGTGTTTTGGACCACCTTCTTTGGTTGGTCGATACGCCCTGTCAGGTTCAAGGCGTAAACTGGTCCTTGGAGCGCCAAACATAGAAACCGCTGAAAGGTGTTGGCAATCTCCTCAAAGGTCGCGTAGGGCTGCATGGTATCGGCCTCAATAATGAGCACGCAGTCCTCAGTCACCTGCAAAGAGTGGTAGTCTGGTTGAACATTCCCGGAGAACTCAATCCGAAGAGACAACGGGCCAAACCGTCCCAGCGGGATCGTCTCCGGAACACAGTATGACGCTGTGAAGCTTCGGCGGTCTTCCCCAGGTGTGAAGGTGAGTCCGGAAGTCCACACCCATTCGCCTAATCCTTTGAACTGGACTTGCATTTCCTTGAACGCGACTTCGTTCAACGAGCGAAAATGGCCTCCAACGATACCAGACGCGCTGGTGATCTTGCATGAGCTTCCCCCTGGCAAGTTCATTTCGCTACCTCTGATGAGGCATTCGAACAAGCTCACCGGTTTGGTCTTGAAGGTCAGCCCGTGAAGCGTGAAGCGTTCGGCGAGTTTCCTGTCATCGAACGACTCGTACAGATGGCCAAACAAATCAATCTCTCCTCCGCAGATGGGACCGTATGTTGCCTCGCCCTGCAAGCGTCTGTCGGGCTGATCTGCCAGCCACCAAATGCCTTTTACGGTCGTAGTGTTGAGAGACATGGTTATGAGAGACTAAGGAACGGTTGAATTCTTGCCGCCGGGCGGGTGATCGAGGATGTAGCCGATGTCCGCGACGTACATCTGGCGACCGCCGCTGACCGAGGCATCCCAGCACACGGTGCGACCGTTGCGGCTGGGCCGGACGTGAAGGTCCACGCGGAAAGTTCCCTTGGGCGCCGTGTTCTTCATTTTCGCGATGGGGATGTACGATCCGGTGGGGAAGTGGAAGAGATACACGTGCTGGTAATTCTCAGGAGTCGGATAGCAGTCGGCGAGAATCCAGTCTTGGCCGATCCAGGTCGGATCAGGATTGAGTTTCGCGCCGCCGGGAAGCTTGTGCTGCTTCCCGCTCCCGTCATCGTTGACGAGGCACCAACCCTTGCCTTCCACCAGGGTCATCTCGTCGCGCCAGCCGTAGTGGCTTGGATCGTCGTAGAAGAAACGAATGTCCGTGCCGTCGGCTTTCATGCTGTAGGCTTTGCTTCCAAATTTGCCGGCGGTGGATTTCAGGTAGGTGATGAACCGGGAACCGGTGGTATTCCAATCCGACCGGAAGACGTAGAGTTTGCCATACGTGGAAGGCCAGCCGTCGGGAGTGGTGATGCGGGCCAGTTTCTCCAGGCTCATGACGAGCCGGCTCGCGCCCGTGTCCATGTCCACGATCCAGATGCCGGTGCCAGCCGGCGTGTTCTGGTGCGCCCACGGGTCCGGAATGCCGACGTAATCGCAGCCGCCCCAGGCAATCCGCTGAAAATCCTCGTAAGTCGCGAGCTTGCCATCGGGTGAGATGTGATAGATGGGCCGGGGCAGCGTCCGGGTGGCCTTGGTCTTAAAGTGGTAGAGCTTGGTGATGAAGTGGGAGTTGTCGCTCGCGCGGTCGTTCCACGCGATCTCGTCCGAATTCAGGCGCCACTGCAGGCGGCACCCCTGCTGCCAGTTCCACGCGGTGGTCGTTCCGATCTTCGTCCACCGGTTGCCTTGCTTCAGATCGAAGTAGCCGATGTCGGCCACGTCGTCCTTCGTGACGTTGCGATCCTTGAAATAGACCGTCATCGCCAGCGCGTAGCGGTTCGACACGTCGGACTGTTCGGCGCCAAAGAACCAGAACCCCGTGTAGCCCGAATCACCCGACACACGAGTGACGGTCGCATACTTCGCATCCGTCGCCTCGTCCATGTCGGACCAGGAGCGGTAAGCCGAGTAACCCGCGGCATCCGCGGGGCGCGCAGCCGATTGCGCCGATGCGGGAAGTGTGGCAACGAGGAGCGTCAGGCAAGCTGGGAGAATTATTTTGGCGTTCATGAGCAGAGCGTGTCGGCGACGTGATGGGCTGCGGGCTGATCCAAGCGCGAGGTGCGGCGGGACACACGGGGCGTGCCCTCACCGCCAGCACTTGCCGGGTGAGCGCGCCCCCTCATCCCAGCCTTCTCCCTCGGTGGGGGAGAAGGTGTCCGGAGGACGGTTGAGGGGGATTTCAATCGGGCGCGTTTCGCGGCGAAGCCGACTGCAGGCTCTGCCTGCTCGGCGGTGTCCTTTTTCGTTGGGGCGATCCGGATCATGGGCCGTTGGTTTTGTACCCCTTTCGGCCAATCGCGGCAAGAGGCGAGCGGACTCGGCCGTGCGCTGAGGTTGATCCTCCTGACCCCGGCTCTATTCTGCTGGCGTATTGCTCGACAGTGTGACACTCAGGCCTTAACCCTGTCGAAGCACTACGCTTTGCAGAATCCAGAAGCCATGCCCTACGATTCCGGCCAGAATCCGCCGGTGAGCGCGGATCGCGCGTCGCCACCCGCGATTTCGATGCGCGGCTTGACCAAACGATACGGGCCGCTCACCGCCCTGAATGAGCTTAACCTCGACGTCCAACGCGGGGAGACGCTTGGCTTCCTCGGGCTGAACGGCGCCGGCAAGACCACGGCCATCCGCCTCCTGCTCGACTTGCTCCGGCCCACCCGCGGCCAGGCGTTCATCTTCGGCTACAACTGCTGGACGGAGGGCCTCGACGCGCGAGCGCGCATCGGCTACCTGCCTGGCGAACTGGGCCTCTATCTGGACCTGACGGGGCTGGAAACGCTCGACTTCCTCACGGGCCTCAACGGACAGCCGCCGGATAAACGCCGCCGACAAGAACTCTGTGACCGGCTGGAATTGTCCCGCCACGACCTGCGACGGCGGTTGCGCGAATACAGCACCGGCATGAAGCGCAAACTGGGAATCATCCAGGCTTTCCAGGCGAACCCTCCGCTCCTGATTCTGGACGAACCCACCGAGGGCCTCGACCCGCTCATGCAGGAATCGTTCTACGCCTTGCTCGCGGACGTCAAACGCGGGGGCACGACCGTTTTCATGTCTTCCCACGTGCTGTCCGAAGTGGAGCGTGTTTGCGACCGGATTGCGCTGTTGCGCAAGGGCGAAATGGTTCTCCTCTCCAGCGTGCAGGAAATCCGTCGCCTGGCGCCGCGGCGTGTGCGCGTCGTTTTCAGCAAGGACGTGAGTGCCCATCCGGAACTTCCTCCGGGCTACGAACTGACGGAAAAGACTCCCCGGCTCTGGCGGCTGACCGTCGCCGGGCCGCTTGGCTTCCTGCCCGGTCTGCTCGAAGGGCTGCCGGTGGAAGATATGGAGGTGGAGGAGGCGCGACTCGAAGACGTGGTCCTGAAATACTACCGCGAGGAGGCTTCATGACCGGCGCGTTCCTGCTGTTCCGGCTCTCGCTCAAGCGGGCCAGGCTCTTGCTCTGCGCCACCGGATTCGTGCTGGCGGCCGTCCAGGCGCTGCGGGTGCTCCTCGCGGCCTCGTTGCACAAGGCCGGGCAATTCGACGAGATCAGCGCGCTGCTGCCGCCTTTCGTCCGCGACCTGGTCGGGCCTTCGCTGACGAGCATCATGACGTTCAACGGCATTGTCTGCGGAGTGTACTTTGACACCGGCTTCGTCATCGCACTGCTGGCGGTGGCCATCGCGGTGGCGACGCTGCCCGCTTCTGAAATCGAGACCGGTTTCGCGGACTTGATCCTCGCCCGACCGATGCCGCGCCATTGGCTCATCACCCGAACCATCGCGCTGGTTTTGTTCTCGATCCTGTTCATGCTGCTGGCGATTATGATGGGCACTTGGGCCGGCCTGGCGATCTTCGCTCCGCCCGATGTCCCGTGGCCCTCGGCACGCCAGACCGCCACGTTGGCGCTGAGTCTCGGAATGCTGGTGGCGTCCTGGAGCGGCGTGGCCCTGGCGTTCGGCGCCGCTTACCGACGTGGCGTGGCCAGCGCGGTCACGTCCCTGCTCGCCTTCGCCGCGTTGCTCATGGACTGGGCGCACCGCCTCTGGCCGCCCCTCGAATGGATCGCCTGGCTCTCGCCGTTCTCCTACTTCCAGCCGTATGAACTGGTCGCAGGCGACCCGCTGCACCCGGAAAATCTCCTGGTGCTCTGGGCCATCGCCACGACCGGATACATCCTGGCGTATCTCATCCTGTCGCAACGAGACATCTCCCGCTAAGGCCGCTGATTCGAGCGCCGCACCCGGAAGACGCGATGCGCGTCCGGCAGGATCTCGAAGATTCTGGCCGTGCGCCAGCACCTCCCAATCTGACGCGAGCGAGCCCGGGGAAGTGCGAAGGTCGAACGCGCTCGCCCTCCTGCCTCAATCGGGGAGAGAACTCTCCGAGCGAATTCGCGCCTTGCGCAAGGCCCGCCCATGAGGACGCGAAGTTGTGGCGCTGGAGAACAGGCCCAACGGTTGCCGCTCGACAAACCTCGTCGATTGGAAATATGAAGGCGTCTGCGTGATGACGACCGAAGATATCCTCGAAGTGTTGGAGCCACCGGGCTGGGAGAGCCGCAGGCGAGCGATCCTTCACAGCTACGGCCCGAAATACCGTGTTCCGGCGCAACCATCGGCGAACTGAAGAAGTAAACGAACCTATGAAAGTCTCCAGCAACCTCGCTTCCCTCCTGCTGACTGCCGGCCTCGCCGGCGCCAGCGAACCGCTCCCGGCGGGCCTCAGCCTGATTCCAGGTCCGGTGAACGGTGTCCTCATTGAGCGGGAGGGCAAGTATCTCGCCGTGTACGGCGATCCCTCTGGCCGACATCTGACCGCCGACATGGTCCTCCTGACCCACGCCCGTCGGGACGCCACTTGGGCGGCGCGCGGCCTGGCTCAACGCGGAGCGAAGGTCGTTGCCCCGGAGAAGGAGGCGGAGTTCCTCACGCAGCCGGAGAAGTTCTGGGCCGACTTGCGCGAGAAACGCTTCCACGATTATGCGCAACAATCCACGAAGATGCCGGTGGAGGCGATCAACGTCAGCCGCACCGTTAAGTCGGGCGACACCATCCCGTGGACGGACCTTTCGATCCGCGTGCTCGACACCCCAGGCTACACGCGCGGAGCGGTGAGTTACCTGATGGAAATCGGAGGCAAGAAGGTCGCGTTCACCGGCGACCTGATCCGAGACGACGGGAAGCTCCAGGATCTGTTCAGTCTCCAGGACGCCATTCGGGAGGCGAAGATCGGCGGCTATCATGGTTGGGCCGGGCGTCTGGGCGAACTGGTCGCCAGCCTGGACCGCGTGGCCGCCGAAAAGCCGGACCTGTTGGTGCCGCTCCGCGGACCCGTCATCCGTGAGCCAGAAGCCGCCATCCGCCGACTGCAGCAGCGCATCCGCGCGGTCTATGCCAACTACCTCTCGGTCGATGCGCTGCGGTGGTACTTCAAGGACGAGCATATCCGGATCAAGGCCCGCCGCGTTCTGGGACCGGACGCCGCGATCGATTGGATGCCGATGGCGGAAACGCTGCCGCTGCCCCCCGCGATCATCGCCATCTCGAACTCGCGGCTCATTCTGGCGGACGACCGCTCTGGCTTCCTGGTGGATTGCGGCGGGACCGGCATCATTGACGAACTGCGCAAGCTGCGCGCGGCAGGGAAGCTGACTTCGATCGAGCATGCGTTTGTGACCCACTATCACGACGATCATACGGACGCTTTGCCGGCGCTGGTCACGGAGTTCGGCGCGAAGGTCCACGCTTGCGGCAGTCTGGTAAACCTCCTGGAACGGCCTGGCGACTACCGGTTGCCCTGCCTGACGAAGAACCCAAGCCCGGTTACCGCGAAGCACCGCCACGGAGATACCTGGCGGTGGAAGGAGCATCAGCTCACGATCTACGATTACCCCGGCCAAACGCTCCATCACAACGCCCTGCTGGTCGAGCGAGACGGCGGCTGGGCGGCGTTCTTCGTGGGCGACTCGTTCACGCCCTCGGGCCTCGACGATTACTGCCTGCAAAACCGGAACTTCCTGCACGAAGGCCAAGGTTTCTTCCGTTGCCTTGATCTGTTGGAGAAGTTGCCGGCCGGCTGTTTCCTGCTCAACCAACACGTCGATCCCGCCTTCCGCTTCTCGCCGGCGCAAGTGTCGCGGATGCGCGAGACGCTCCGTCAGCGGATTCCGCTCCTGAACGAGTTACTCCCGTTCGATGATCCCAACTACGGCCTGGATGAAGGCTGGGCCGTCCTGCACCCATACAGGAGCAGCGCACGCGCCGGCGAATCCGCGCAGATCGCCTTGCGAATCATGAACCACTCGCCACGCGCGCGGACCTTCCACGCCGTCGTCCGCACGCCGGAAGGTCTTCGCGTCACCGGTGCCGAAACGGTGCGCATTGCGCCCCACACGGACGGGGCGCTCACGCTGACTGCGGAGATTCCCCGCGACACTCACGCCGGCCTCCAGGTGATTACGGCCGACGTGAGCTGGGAGGGCGCCGAACTGCGCGAATGGGCCGAGGCCGTCATCGAGGTCGTCCGTTGACTTGCGAATCCAGGTCGTTCAGGGCTGGTCGGGCGTTGACAGGCGGGGCGGTCCTGCTATGCAAGGCGCCAGATCATCACATGAAACGCCTGCTCCTGCCTCTCCGAAGGTTCTTCCCAGCACGACCAGCAGCAGTCTGCTTCCTGGCAGCCGCCGTGAATGTCGCCATCGCCGTTGCGGCTGATCAGCCGTCGGCGCTCCAGAATCGTCCTTCTCTGGAAGTCAGTTTCACCCTGCGCCCCCAGAAAGGTGACTTCATCCGACAGTGGCTGGTCCTGGGGCCGCTGCGCGCCGAGTCGGGTTGGACGAATACCACCGGAGAGGCAAGCCAACGGCAAGCTATGCAGACGGACTTCCTCCGCGACCACCTCGGTGAGGCCGCGGTGCGCCCGCGCGCGGGTGACGCGGTGCCAACCGGGAGTCAACCGCTGCTCTGGCGCGCCATTCAGTCCGAGCAGGACACCGTGGACTTGGCCGCCTGGCTCGGCACCAAGGACACCATCGTGGCCTATGCTTGGACGGAAGTCGTGGCGCCGCGGGCAACGTCGGCGCTGCTGGGGTTGGGCAGCGTCGGCGCGGCGAAGGTGTGGCTCAACGGGCAACTGGTCCAGGAGCGGCGCAGCGCGCGGGCCTTGCGCAAAGACGACGATTTGATTCCGGTGCGGCTGGAGCCAGGGGTCAATCGACTCCTGCTCAAGCTGGGCGGGCAACCGGCGGGTTGGGGTTTCTGCTGCCGTTTCCTGAACCAAGCGGCGCTCAACGAGCAACTAGTAAGCGCCGCGATGAACGGAGCGATGGACCGCCTGTCGCTCCTGCTCACCAACGGCGCCAGCGTGAAGGCCAAGGTAGGCCCGGGCCTGACCGCGTGGCAGGCGGCGAAGATTCGCGGTCACGCCGAGGCTGCGCAACGTCTGGAGAAAGAAGGCGCCGACCCGAAGCGTCCGTTCCCCAGCCCTGCGAAGACGCTGGATTGGTTCGTGACCCAGCAGGTGGCGGCGGACGGGCCTGGGTTGGCTCTGGCTGTGGTGCAGGACGGCCGCGTCGTCTTCAAACAGGGCTGGGGACTGGCGAGCCTCGACTACGGGGTGCCGATCACGCCGTCCACGGTCTTCCACGTGGCCTCGGTGTCGAAGCAGTTCACGGCGTTTGCCGTCACACTGCTTGCGCAGCAGGGGAAGCTCTCGGTCGATGACGACGTCCGAAAGCACCTGCCTGAGCTCCACGATTTCGGGAAGCCGATCACGCTGCGGCACCTGCTCTATCACACGAGCGGCTTGCGGGACCAATGGGACTTGCTGGTCCTGGCGGGGTGGCGCATGGACGATGTGATCACGCAGGAGGACATCCTGGCGCTGCTGCGGCGTCAGCGGGCGTTGAACTTCGAGCCTGGGGAAGAGCACCTCTACTGCAACAGCGGTTACACCCTGCTGGCGGAAGTGGCGGGCCGGGTGTCGGGCAAACCGTTCGTCGAGTTCACCCGCGACGCGATGTTTCGGCCCCTGGGCATGACCAACACCCATTTCCACCTCGACCACGAGCAGGTCGTCCGGAACATGGCCTACTCCTACGCTCCGCGCTCGGGAGGCGGCTATCGCAAGAACGTGCTGAGCTACGCCAACGTGGGCGCGACCAGCCTGTTCACCACGGTGGAAGATCTGGCCCGGTGGATCGCCAACTTCGAGGACGCGAAGGTCGGCGGACCCGAGGTGCGGCGGCTGATGCAGGAGAAGGGGAAACTGAACAGCGGGAAGGAAATTGACTACGGGTTTGGCCTGTCGATCGGGGAGTTGCGCCAGGCTCGGACCATTGCGCACAGCGGGGGCGACGCGGGTTATCGCAGCTACCTGCTTTGGCTGCCGGAGCATCACCTGGGCGTGGCCCTGCTGAGCAACCTGGGGACAATGAACGTCGGGAGGATGGCCCAGGTGGCGGCCGAAACCTTCCTTCAGGGGAAGCTGGCGCCGCTCCCGACCCGCACTCAGCCAGCCGCAGCCGCGGCCCAGGCCAAAGCCGCCTACCCAGTGCCCCCCGCCGCGCTGGACCGTTACGTCGGCAAATACCGCGGCAACAGCGGGCGCGTGATCTCCGTCGTGCGTGAGGGAGACGTGCTGAAGGGAAACATCTCCGCCGGTTCGATGCAGACGCTCACGCCGACCGCCGAGCACGAATTCCTCGTGGCCGAGACGAAGGCGCGGGTGGTGTTCGCCAAGCTCGAATCTGGCCAGGCGGGCCAGTATTCCGTGGAGCTGGACGGCGAGAAGCGAACCTACCAGCGGCTCGCCCCGGCGGACGATGTTCCGCCCAACCTGCCGGACTACGTTGGCAAGTATCGCAGCGAAGAACTGGACCTGGTCTGTGCGGTTGAACTCAAGGAGGGACGGCTGGTCGTTCAGCACCGTCGGCAGGGTGAAATCCCGTTGCGCCCGGCCTCGCGGGACCGATTCGACGCCACGGACATGGGCTTGATCCAGTTTGAGCGGGATTCCGGCGGAAAAGTGAATGGCTTCAAGGTGACCACCGGGCGGGTCCGGAACCTGCGGTTCGATCGTCGGTTGCCTTGAGGCCAAGGCGTCTCGCCGACAGCGAGGCATTGATCAAGCGCGCAGGGACAGCGGGGCAATTGCGGGATGCGGCGCGCGGATTGAAGAGACAGAACCTCGTCACCTCAGCGGCTACGAGGGGCGGACGGTCTGTGGCCGGTCGGGTGCATCGTGAAATCGGCGGTGAGCATGGCGAATCTCGGAGTGCCAGGCAAGACGGAGATTTGCAGGGCTCGTGGGCCGCAGATGCCTGACACGGTCGTGATCATTGGAGCGTTTCGCCGGCCAGCGCAAGGATGCGACGGCGGAGGTCGGCGGAAAGCCACATGCCGGAGTTTTCCAGCTTGCCCACCAACGGTCCAATCGCGGACGCCAGACCGAGCTTCTTACCTTCCAACAGGACCCGCAGGGTCCCCCACACGGTCAGCCCAGCCGACTGGCCGATGCGACGCGCCAATCCGTCATCGAGCAGGACGATGCGATGCGGATTCTCCAACGCCAGAGCCAGCGCCGATAACTCGCCCGGCCCCAGGTCCAAGGCCAGCCATTGCGACGGCAGACGTTGCGGTTCAACGATTCGAATCCAGGAACACCCGGTTGGCTCGGGAACGGCACAGCCTTGGGCCCGCCCCACTGCCAGTTCCTGGACGACGGAGGTCGGAATCCACACGTCTGAGAAAAGGCGGGGCAGCCAGTTGAGCGCGCCAATCTGGTGCAGGTAAAAGAGCGGCGAAGTGTTGGAGATGGCCTCAGCCATGCGCCCGCTCCAGGTCAAGAAGCTCGGATTCGAGGGGGCATACCTTGTAGCGGCTCAGTCTCTGGAGGAACTCCAACCGCGACAGGCCGGCCAACTCCGCCGCGCAACCGGAAGACAGCCGGCCCAGTTCATAGAGCTTGACGGCCGAGAGGACCCGCATTTCCCGGCCAAAACTGCGCGGGTCGGTCTTCTCCGCCAGCAGCACCTGCTCCGGCACATCAATCACGATTTCCATGTGAGGACTATCATTGGAACGAGGTCAGAAAACAAGCATCAAGCCGACACCCACGGGAATCCTGGGGTGCTTTCAGTGGGCACTCCAGCAGATGCTGTTTGAGCCACTGCCGCTCTGCTCGTAGTTCGTTACGGGTGGGTTTGATCTCGAGAGCCGGCGCCGCGTAGGCCGTCAGCAAGGCTGCCAGCGTCGCCACGCCCTGCCACAGGTCGAACCGGTGAAGGCTCTTCGCAAGAACTCGTTCGTGTGCATTCACGGTCGTCTCCAGACTTGGCGAACCTCTCCATCGCCGCCAACCTGAACCCATCCTGAGGCCGCCTTCGTCCACCCGCGTCATCAGAGCGGCAACGGTCCTCGGTTGTTCAGCTAGGCGGCGCAGAAGCGGGCGGGATGCCTCATCAGGCTCCTGCTTCTTCCCGTCAGTCAACCATCGCCTTTCGGGTCGTGATCACGGGGTCGCCGGTGCCGTTGATGACGTGCTTGATGCCGCTGTTGGGGCGGCCGGAGAGCCGGATGGTCACCATGTGGCGCATTTTCACTCCGGGCGTCACCGGTGTCTCGATCGCGTTTTCGGCCACGACCGGCGCGGCATAGAAGACGCAATAAACTCCCAAACCCCAGGCCTCGTGGCTGGTGACCGCGTCGGCCACCTTGTAGGAAGCGTAGCCGTTGACCTCGCCATGCCGCCAAGCTTCCTGACTCGGCGGATCGTAGGGCATTTCGGATTGGTAGAAATAGACCCGCCCGCCGTTGCCATTCCAGATCGTTTGATACTCCTGACAGTGCTCTACGAACAGGCCGTAGAGGGTGACGTTGTCACCGTTCACGATCAGGCCGTGCTTGTTCGGACTGGAGGTCCAGCCCGCGCCCCGGCCGTGATCGGCGCGCCAGAGCCAGAAGTTGTCGCCGACTGTGTCGTGGCTGTGGATCGTAACCATGCAGTCCACCTGGCCTGCACGGCCGCCGCCCACCCGACAGAACAGGTCCCAGAGGAAGATGGGGTCCGCCGCGTGGGAAGTCCGGCTGCCAGGCTCTCCCACCTGCACGAGCGTGGCGGAGTTCGTGGCGCCGGCTTCGATCAGCAGGCCGCCCACCTTGACGCCACTGACGTCGGCAATCTCCAGGGCGGGCGTGCCGTTGTCCGCCTGGAGCGTCGGGTAGCCCAGCCCCAGCACGATCGTGCCTGGACGCGTGACCCGGAGCGGCTTCTCCAGAGGATACAGGCCCGGAGTCAGCAACAGATGCCGGCCCGCGCTCAAGGCGGCGTTCAAGCTGGTGGCGTTGTCTTTCTCCGGACGCGCGAGGTGAAACCGCTCGAGGGGCAAAGCCGTGCCCGGCGTGGCTCCGGCGCGCCAAGTGGTGCCAGAGGTGCCGTGGGTGGCCAAGTTGGGCACCATGACGACGTAGCCGCCGCGTTCGTCGAGGCAGAGATACGGCTTCTCGCGGATCACGGGCGTCTGGTCGATGACCGTGTAAGGCGGATCAGGCCAACGGCCCGCCGGCGGATTGGAGACGCCGACGAAGACCATGTTCCAGTTCGCACCCTGCCAGCGGCCCCAGGCCGAGTTCCGCGAGAGCCACTGCTGCTGCGAGCCGGAATTCACCTGGCCATCGATCTGACAGTCGGCGAGAAACCCGCCGCTTGACCACCCCCCGTCCCAAAGGTTCACGTCGCCTCGGACATGCACGCGCCGCATCGCGGTGGCCTGGGACACGGCCCAGATATTGATGTTCTGGTCCTGGGTGGGCGTGGCCGAGAGGTTTTCGACGCAGCGCCAGAAATTGCAGGTGGCGTTGTTGTTGGCCATCCACCGCGCCTTGCACCGCACCGCGCCGGTGATGGCGACATCATCAGGCAACTTCCCCAGACCTAGCACTTGCGTGTAGAAGCCCACTTGCACGTCCAACTCGTATTTGCCCGGCTTGAAGAGATAGACATAGCGATTCGTGCCGAACTGGCTGCGCTCTTGTTGACGGAAGATGGCGTCGATCTGGTTCTGAATGTTCGTCATCGCCGGGTCGAAGATCAGGACGTTTGGGCCGAAGTCCGGAGCCGCTGCTGCATCGGAAATGGAGACACTTGCACTGCCAATCGCCAACACGACGGCCAGTGGAATGATCATTATAGGTTTCATGCCTTTGCTTTCTTGCTGTGAATTGCTGCCGTGTTGTTGGGGGAAATCGCCATGTTTTCGTCGAAGCGCCGGCGAGCACTCATTACTTTGTCGAAATGCGTGTTCGCCCACTCCACCAGCTTTCCCATCGGCTTCAAGAGCGACTCGCCCAAGGGTGTCAGCCAGTATTCGACCGCCGGTGGCACCGTTGGATAAACCTTGCGGGCCACGTAGCCATCGCGTTCCAGGTTCCGCAGCGTCTGCGTTAGCACCCGTTGGGTGATGTCGCCGATGCTTCGTTTCACGTCCATAAACCGCCGGCGCCGCCCTTGCAGGGCCAGCATCACAAGCAGGCTCCATTTGTTGCCGACCTTGTCGAGCACGTTCCGAATCGGACACGTCCCGGCGTTTGCCAGTATCGAGTCGGTTACTTCGAGCATACCAAGTATCAAAAAGGTGCCATCTTGCGGTCCGATTGATTCTGCATTCTCTTTCCCGCCATGAAAAGAATCTTAGTGACCGGAGCCACCGGAAATCTCGGCCGGGCGGTTGCCACCGCTCTCAAAACAAGAGGCATCAACGTCAGAGCCGCCGCGCGCGATCTGGGCAAACTTGCCCCCGGCGCAGGGATCGAACCCGTCTTGTTCGACTACACGAACCAGGCCACCCACGCTGCCGCCTTGCAGGATGTGGACGGCCTGGTCCTGGTCGCGCCGCCGCTCGACCCTGAGGCACCGGTCAAATTGCATCCCGTCATCGACCTCGCCAAAGCACGGGGCGTCCGCCATATCGTCATGATTTCCGCGCTGGGCGTGGATGCGGTCGAGCAAGCGCCGCTGCGCATTATCGAACGCCATCTGATGGCCTCCAGCGTGCCCTCTACCATCCTGCGCCCGAACTTTTTCATGGAGAATTTCTCCACCGGCTTTCTCGCCCCCATGATCAAGCAGGGTGGCATCTTTCTGGCGGCCGCCGACGGCAAGACCAGTTTCATCTCCGTGGTGGACATTGCTGAGGTCGCCGCCGTCGCGTTCGTGAAGGGCCTTGCGTTCAAAGAATTCAACCTGACCGGACCGGACGCTCTCGATCACGCCACAGTTGCCACCGTAATCTCCGAGGTTTCGGGCAAGGCGGTCACCTATCAAGCCATTCCAGAAGAGGCGATGTTCAGCGGTCTGCGCGGCACCGGAATGCCGGAAAACGCCGTGCAGTATGTCGGCGTTCTCTCCCGTGCCGTCCGGGCCGGCTACATGGCGACCGTGACCCAGGACGTCGAAAACGTCACGGGCAGAAAGCCAATCGCGTTCGAAGCCTTCGTGCGCCAGAACGCAGCAGCATGGGCAAGCTGACAGATGTTGTTCCCGTTTTCCTCGTCACCGGGCAGCCAGGCGGAAGTCATGATTTCTTCTCGACGATGATCAGGCCCAGTCGCAACGGAGCGCCGTTGTCGTCTGTGGTTTCCTCGCGCTGGAGGTCGATAAGAGTCCAGCCTTTGTCCTTGAAGCGCTGGAGCCTTTCCAAGGCGTCTTTGAGTTCCTGGTCGGTGGTCTGGGAGAGCACGAATTCGATGCGTCGTTTCATGGAGTGATGGGTTTTCGTCTGGTTCAAGTTCACTTGAGGCCCAAGGCAGTCTTGAAGCGTTGAAGGGCTTCCAGGTGTTGGGTGCCTTCCCCGTCCAGCGCATCCTTGAGGAGAGTCTTTCTCTCGGCGGGGTCTTTTTTCAGGAAGGCCTTCAGGTAGTCCGCTTCGAACAAGCCTGCCTCGGTGGCCTTCTTGCCGGCGTCCTGTAGTTGCGCGTCGGTCATTGTGTCGATGTGCGAGGCGAGGTCAGCGCCTTGGATGGCGATTTTGGTGCGCTGCTGGCGCTTCATATTGGCCTGGGCATCGACCGCTCCCGCGGCGGCCTTGGCTGATTCAGAGTTCTTGGCGTTGGCGATATACATGGCCGTCGCAGCCTCGCTTTGAACGGCCACGGCCCCGACCGCGAAGTTCTCCGCCACGTCCATGCCGATGAACAAATGCTCCGCTCCGGAGTGGGCCCGGATACCGGAAACGACTTCAGGCGTCCAGTTGGCGGCATTGCTTTGGCCGGTGCCTTCCACCTTCTTGCCCGTGGGCACGGAGTAGAACTGGTCGCGGATGAAGCCCGCTTTCACCTCGTAGAGTTCGGTGCGCGGGTTTTCGGAGAGCGTAATGCCGATGCCGGTGTTGATGGTGGAGATGATGTTTTCCCTGGCGACGGTCTTGCAACCGGTTTGGGTGAGGACCAGACCGAGGAAGGCCATTGGCAGCAGGATGAGGTTGAGGATGCGTTTCATGGTTGGGGGTTTGGTTTTGATGGTTCGCTGTTGGTTTGCTGGCTTGCAGGGGTGCAAGCGTTGGAGACGAACAAGGAACAGGGAGTCGCTCGGATGGAAATCACCACGTTGGAGGCCAGGTCCGGATCGATGGTCACGCGGTGGCGTTGCAGATAGCCCACACCACTCCCATCAGGCGCCGCTAAAACGCCCAACACGCGCGAGTCCCGGACTTCCACGCCAGCGCGGTTGGTCGAGGTGATGATCCCAAAACCGATCCCGAGAATCAGGTGATGCGTGCCGCGACGATCTGTCCAGGAGCAGCCTGATCCCAGCAAGAGGACCAAAACCAAGCAGGCAGCAAGAGCCCAGCGCAGGCGCCCACAGATCACAGGTGTTCCTCGCTTGCGTTCGGGCGCTGGCAACGCATTCCTAGACAGGCTGGGGACGACACTCCTCCCACGCGAATCCAGAGGCGGATACGAAGCGTCTCCGGTTCGAGTCTCCCGGCCACCCGCGCGGGCTGCTCGCTCCATCTTTGCCTTTCTCTCGCCAGCAGCGAATGCGCCCGTCCTTGAACGCTTCGTGCCGACGCCAGGAAGCAAGAGGAATTCCCGAAGAAAATGCAAGCAAGTTCTGGCGGCCATTATCGAATCCTCACGGTGGATTCGAGAATCCCAGGATCGTAGCAGCCGACGTGAGGAGGCTCTGTTCTCAAATCCGAAATCAAAACAGAGCCTCCTCACGTCGGCTGCTACTCTTTCTTGAATCAGCCCTGATCGAATCCTTGGGCCACCCCGCCGCAAACCTTCATTGCCAGACGGCTTTGGCCGACTATATTCCGGGCCGGTTTTGACGGCGAGATTGCCATTATGTACGTATTGAAAGTCATTTTCATCTGTCTGGAAGTGCTGGTGTTGTTCAACCTGCTCATCTTTGTCCACGAGTTGGGCCACTTCCTGGCGGCGCGCTGGCGCGGCTTGAAGGTCGAGCGGTTTGCCATTTGGTTCGGCAAACCGATGTGGAAAACTACCGTCAACGGGGTCGAGTATTGCCTCGGCTGCATCCCCGCCGGCGGTTACGTCTCACTGCCGCAAATGGCCAGCATGGAAGCCATCGAGGGCAAGACCAAAGACCAAGCCGAGCAACTCCCGCCCATCTCCGCGCTGGACAAGATCATCGTCGCGCTCGCCGGGCCGCTCTTCAGTTTTCTGCTCGCCCTGGGCTTTGCCGTGGTGGTGATGGTGGTGGGCCGGCCCGTGACGGAAAGCGAAGCGACCACGGTGATCGGCTACGTGGAAAAAGACGGCCCCGCGGACAAGGCTGGCCTGCGCCCCGGCGACCGGATTCTCGAAGTGGACGGCCAGCCCGTGACCAAGTTCGGCGGCATGGGCAGCAGCGTGACCTGGCGCGTGGTGCGCAGTGAAGGGCAGACGATTCCGGTCAAAGTCCAGCGCGGCGCCGAAGTCTTGAACTTCGACGTTACCCCGATGAAGGAAGCCACCAAGGCTTGGGAGCGAAAGAGCCTCCGGCAAATCCGGATCGGTCCGGCCCAGAGCGCCATCGTCGCGGAGGTGGCGACCAACGGGCCCGCCTATGTCGCCGGCTTGCAGACGGGCGACCGCATCTTGGCCGTCAACGGCCAACCTCTCTATCATGTCACCGCGCTCGGTGAGTTCATCGAGAAGCATCCGGGCGAAAAGCTCACGCTCCAGTACGAACGCCAAGGCGAAAAACGGGAAGTGACCCTCTTGCCGGAGTTGGCCCTCAGCCCCACCAATCGCGAGCCGTGGATGCTCTTCCCGGACGACCTCGCGGATGTGCCTGCGCTGGCGGCGAAGCTTCAAGGCTCTTCCAACGCTCTGGCCGCCGCGCTGCGGGCGCCGTTGTCGGACAAGACCCGGCAATTGCTGGCGCGCTTCCGCAGCGACGACTCCGATCCACGGCCACTGGCCACCGCCCTGGCGCAGGATTTGAACCGATTCCTCCTGGGCGTTTCCCTCTACGAACCCCAGCGTTTCACCGGCATCACGCTCTCCGAGCAGACGCGCCAACTCCTGCAGACGCAGCCGCAAGGCCCCGAGCTCGTCCACCTCAACCGCCGTCTGCTCGAAGACGCGTTTCCTGGGGAGATCGAACGCAACTACAACGACCGCCCGCGCGTCGGCCTTGTCTGGGACCTCTCCCGGTATCAGCTCATCAAGCCCGGCGCCTTCGACCAGATGCGGGACAGCGTCAACGTCATTGTCGCGACCTTCGACGCGCTGTTTTCGCGCAAGTCCGACATCAAGCCGCAACACTTGGGCGGGGCGGTCAAGATCATCAACGTGTACTACACGCTGTTCGACAGCGAGCAAGGCTGGCGGCTGGCGCTTTGGTTCAGCGTGGTCCTGAACGTGAATCTGGCCTTGCTCAACCTCCTGCCTTTCCCCGTGCTGGACGGGGGCCACATCGTGCTCGCCACCATCGAAGCAATCCGCCGCAAGCCGGTCCACGCGAAATTGCTCAACGCCCTCCAGACCGCCTGCGCCGTCTTGCTGATCGGTTACATGCTCTACATCGCCTTCTTCGACGTGCAGGAATTGCCGTGGAAGCGCAGCAAAGAAAAGGAACCGCCGGCCATGAGGTTCGCGCCAAAGCCGGAAGCCGCCAGGTGACCGTCATGCGCTACTGCGAGTCTCCGCTCTCCTATCGCCGCCGCCAGACCCGCGAAGTAATCGTCGGCGATCCGGCCAAGGGCGGCGTCATCATCGGCGGCGACCATCCGGTGGTCATGCAGTCCATGCTCACCTGCGACACGATGAACACGGCGGAGTGCGTGAAGCAGACGCTCGATCTCGTCGCGGTGGGTTGCCAGATCGTGCGCATCACCGCGCCCACGGTGAACGACGCGGCCAACCTGAAGAACATCGTGGCTGAGTTGCGGCGGCGGGATTGCTGGGTGCCGATTGTGGCCGACATCCACTTCAAGCCCGAAGCCGCGATGGAGGCGGCGCGCTGGGTGGAAATGGTGCGCGTCAACCCCGGCAACTACGCGGACTCGAAGAAGTTCGCCACCAAGGAGTACACGGACGACCAATACGGCGAGGAACTGGAGCGCATCGAAGAACGCTTCACGCCGCTGGTGCAACGCTGTAAGGAACTGGGCCGCGCCCTGCGCATCGGCGCCAACCACGGCTCGCTCAGCGACCGCATCCTGAACCGCTACGGCGATTCGCCGATGGGCATGGTGGAAAGCGCGCTGGAGTTCGCCCGCATCGCGCGCCAGCACGACTTCCACAACTTCAAGTTCTCGCTCAAGTCCAGCAACCCGAAGGTGATGATCGAGTGCTACCGCCTGCTCGCCGCCAAACTCGCCGCGCTGGGGCCGGACTGGAACTATCCAATTCACCTCGGCGTGACTGAGGCCGGCGAAGGCGAGGACGGTCGCATCAAGAGCGCCATCGGCATCGGCTCGCTGCTGTGCGACGGCTTGGGCGACACCATCCGTGTCTCGCTCACGGAGGACTCGCCGAACGAGATTCCGGTGTGCCGCGACTTGATCGAGCAGGTGCCGGTGTTGACCGTTGAAGCGTTCAAGCGTTCAAGCGTTGAAGCGAGCTTCACAGATGCCGCTGGCGCCGCTTCAACCCTTCAACCCTTCAACCCTTCAACGGATTGGCCCTTCGATCCTTTTACCTTCACGCGCCGTCCAACCCCGGAGATCGAACTCGCTCCCGACGTCAAGTGCGGCGGCGAACAAACCGTTCGCGTCGTCGTCACCCGTGCGACGTTCGACCAAGTGGCGCCGCGGATTCGTCCGCGCGACGACGTGAAGCCGGAAGCCGTCTATGAAGACCTGAACGTGTTCGAGGTCGATCCGCTGGCTGATTTCGCGGTGAATTGCGAGACGCAGCTTGTCACGGTGAAGGACGGCGTGTCGCTGCCCGCCATCGCTGCTTTCCGGCTGCTGGTCGCGAAACTGAAACGGCTGGGCTTGAACAATCCGATCTTGCTCAAGGACTGCCTGGACTTTGAAACAACTCCGCTGGAGCCGAAGATCGCTTTGCTGCGCGCCTCGGTCGTCATCGGCTCGCTGCTGGCCGACGGCATCGGCGACGCCATTCTCATTCGTGGAGAACCAGGCGCGGGACAATCGCTGCGGCTGGCCTACAACATTCTTCAGGCCGCAGGCTGCCGATCCTTCAAGACGGATTACGTGGCGTGCCCGTCGTGTGGCCGCACCCTCTTTAACCTCCAGACGGTCACGGCCCGCATCAAGTCGCGCACCGAGCACCTGAAGGGCGTGAAGATTGCGATTATGGGCTGCATTGTGAACGGCCCCGGCGAAATGGCCGACGCGGACTTCGGCTACGTGGGCGGCGCGCCCGGCAAGATCAACCTCTACGTGGGCAGGAAACCGGTGAAGTTCAACATCCCCGAAGCCGAGGCCGTGGACCGCTTGGTTGATCTCATCAAGGAACACGGCAAGTGGGCGGAGCCGGAGATGGAGCCAGCGGGCTTGGCATCGTAAGCCGGAAGAAGTAGGTTCGACCGCCATGAAGCGAAACGAAATTCGCAAGTTGATCCGCAACTCGATCAAGCGTTCCGTCCGCATCTGTATGGACGATGGCAAGACCTACACCGTGGCGCATCCCGACTTCGCCCTGGCCGCGCCGAACGCCGTGCTGCTGGCGTCGGGGCCGGGACATGCTTTTGGCGCTTCGTTTGTGATCTGCGGAGGCGAGCACATTTCGCGGGTGGAAATTCTCGACCGGCCCAAGGCCAAGGCTGGCAAGTCTTGACTCGGCGAGCGAGAGTGCCGCTGTTGAAAATTGCCTGGTGACGATGCGAAAGGGCAGATGGGGAAGTTGGTTCTGGCGATCGCGTTATGAAAAAGAAGTGGCTCCTGATAACCATTCTGGTGGCTGGCGCGCTGGTCGCCTGGCTGTGCTTCAATCCACCTCGCCGCTTTGGCTGGTGCCGTTTTGGCCTGACCACTTACGGCGCGATGCCGCGCCTCGTCTCGGACATCCAGGTCCGGGCGGACGGGGCGGTACGGAAGGTTCCGAAAACGCACGAGCTTCCGCTCGAACAGGTCCAGTGGTTGCTGGATTCAGCGCCGGAAACGTTGATTGTCAGCATTGGATGGAACGGAGCTGTGGAACCCGACGAGAGGATTTGGAAGTTGAAGAGCGTCGAGGTGAAGATTCTCAAGAGCAAGGAAGCCGCGCAGTTGTTCAATCGGCTCAAGAAAGAGGGCCGACGGGTGGCCATCCACTTCCACTCGACCTGTTAGTGGCGACTTCAGAATGCGCCCGTCTGGATCGCCAGCTTGATCTCCCTCGACTCGCCCACAACCGGCCAGCCGTTGGTGCTCCAACTCAGCTTGCGCAGGCCGAGCGTCGCCCTGCCGCCGTGTGCGCCGTCGTAATAGTGGAAGCTCAACCACTTCTCGTTCCCTGCCTCGACGATGCCGGCGTGTCCGGGACCCACCTCTGAGCCGCGGGTGCCCAGGAGCAAACTGCCGCCGCCCTGCAACAAGTCCACGCCGTTCTGATCCAAGTACGGCCCGGTGACGCTCAGACTGCGGCCGACGCGAATCTCATACGTGCTGT
The DNA here is from genome assembly GCA_016219875.1 of Verrucomicrobiota bacterium. Lineage (GTDB taxonomy): Bacteria > Verrucomicrobiota > Verrucomicrobiia > Limisphaerales > JACRJZ01 > JACRJZ01. The sequence goes on from JACRJZ010000100.1 coordinate 25,233, forward strand.
TTGTCCCGCGACAGCACAGCCCCCAATTCACGAATAGAAAGTACTGGCCGCTGTGCCGGTGAAGGAACGGCGCCTCGATGGCCTCGTGGTGCGCCAGCGACACCAACGGCGACTCCGGCATCAGCCGCCGGCCCGTAGCGGGATCGAGTTCCACCAGCTTGATGCCGCTCCAGAACGAGCCGAAGGCCATCCACAGGCGCCCGTCCGCGTCGAGCATCACGCAGGGGTCAATGGCATTGAACACGTCGCTCGGCTGGGACCGAATCACGATGCCTTCGTCTTTCCACCGAAACGCCGGATCGGCCGGATCAAGTGTGGCGTTGGACGCCAGCGCGATGGCGGAGTTGTTCTTCCCCCAACTCGAGACGGAGTAGTAGAGAAAGTAGCGGCCCTGGACGCGGATCACATCCGGCGCCCAGAAGTAGCCGCGATGTTCGGGAACGACCTGCCGCGTCCACTCCGGTGGCTTGGTGAAGACTGCCGGCCCCGGTTTCCACTCGATCAAGTCTTTCGACCGTAGCGAACTGACGCCTATCCCTGTGGTGAAGAGCCACCATTCGTCCTGGCTGCGGACAATCGTGGACGGGTCATGCACTCGCAGGCCGCGAGCTTGACCGAACGGACGTGGCACCGACGGCGACTCCGCGCTGTGGAGTGTTGCCTCGCTTGCGCCCCAGAGCAACAGAATGACAAGGGCAGGAAAGAGGAACCGGCAGCGCGGCCCTGAAGGATTCATCGTCAGCGCCATCTTCAGAAACTGGCCGACGTCGCGGTGTCTCGGCAGAGCGCCGCCATTCTCGGATTCTGGGCAAGAAGTGCGGCGCTCTGCCGAGACGCCGCTACGGAGTTTTGCCGTCGCCTTGTCATTCGCGTTTCACGCCAGATCAAGCAACGCCACCGCCTTCTTCATGGCCGCGGCCACGGTTGCCAGCACTTGCTCCGGCGGCTGGTTCCGCAACTCCTGACTGAACGGCTCGCACACCACCGGGCCGTCGTAGCCGATCTTCACCATCGCGCCCAGGAAGGTCTTCACGTCGATGACCCCGGTCGCGCACGGCAGACCGCGGCGATTGTCGATCTGTTGGTCCACCGCGACGCCTTGGGGCGCGTCGTTCAAGTGGCACAGCACCACGTCGCTGGCCTTGAGCGTGAGCAGGTCGGCTTCGGTTTCCTGCGCCGTGTACCAGTGCCAGCTATCGAGCAGGAAGCCGACGTTGTCGCGCCCGATCTCGGCAATGAGGTCCTTCATCTCCGCCATCGTGTGAATGAACGGAAACCGGCTTGCGCTCCAAGAAGTCTTTGGCCCCACGTACTCCAGGCCCAAGCGCAGCCCGTGCTCGCCCAGCACGCGCGCGACTTCGCGGAGCCGTTTGGCGTGCTGTCGGAAGTTGGCGACGTAGGTGAGCGATTTCGAACCAGGCGAAAGCCACGTCGCCACCCGCGTAACGCCCGCGCGCTGAAGCGCCCGCGCGAACTCGGGCAACGCCTTCATGCTTTGCTCGAATGCCGCCTCCGCACCGCGAAATTCCACCGGCAGCCCCGCGCATCCCCAGGCCAGCTTCCGGGTCTTCATCTCGCCCAGGTAATCCTGCAACTCCGCGTCGGACAGCTTGCCGAGGAATTGGGCCGCCGGCTCAATGCTTTCAAAGCCGAATTGGCTCGCCCAGCCGACAGCTTTGCGCGGATCGCCCGGCACGCCGATGGGGCCGGGAGCGAAGCAGAGGGTGAATTTGCGTTGGGGCTTCGGCTCGTCGGCCGCCGGGGCGAGAGCGGCGGCCAAGCCAAGGCCGGCGAAGGCCGAGGTCTTGAGAAAATCTCTCCGATGCAGGCTGTGCGTGTCTCGGTTCATGCGTTGTTGGACGGCGGGCTGGCGGGCGCGTATTCGGGGATTCATGGCGTCAGCATGTGGCTTGACCCGGCAATGGCCTTGCCTAGAGTGCAACCGTGAAAACGTTGGAAGCAGGCAAAGCGGCGGCGAACTTCACGCGAGTGCTCGATGAGGTTCACTCGCTGCGCGAATCGTTTGAGATCATCCAAAAAGGCGTCCCCTGCGCCTACCTCGTTCCCGCAATCCAGCGCGGCGTCAGCAGCCACGAACTGGCCGACGATCTCGCTGACGCCGGCCTGACTGCTCGTGACCGGCGCTCCTTCGCGGCCGCCCTTCGCAAAGGCCGCGAAGCCCTCAAGCCACTCACGAACCCGTGGGACTGATCCTCGACAGTTCCCTGTTCATCGCCGACGAGCGCGAGCAGCTCAACCTGTCTTCCTGGCTGCGCTCCCGGCCGCCCGAACCGGTCGCCGTCAGTGCCATCACGCTCGCCGAGCTTTGGTTTGGCATCGAAGTCGAGACCGACGCAACTCGTGCCAGACGTCGCCGCCGATGGTTGGAGAAGACCTTTCGCCGTCTCGAAATCGTGCCGCTGGACGACGCACTGGCGCGAGTCCATGCCCGTCTCTGGGCCGAACTCGCAAGCATGGGAGGCGATTTCAAAACTTCGTAGCAGCCGAGGTAACGAGGCTCAAACTTCAAGGATATCAGAGCCTCCTCACGTCGGCTGCTACGGTTTTGAAAGAGGCTCACGGGCCAGATGATTGGGCCTCACGACTTGATTGTCGCCGCGACCGCGCGGCATCGGCGGTGGGCGGTGGGCACGTTCAACGCGGCCGAGTTCCGGCATGTCCGTGGTTTGGAAGTTGTCGAACCTTAGCGGCCAGTGGCGCCGGTGTCTGACCCACCAAAAACTTGGCGGTGACTTAATTCCTTGGTCTTGATTCCACGACGAACCCCTCGCACATTGGCGCCATGAAAATGCAGCCATCGCAAACTTCGTTGTCACCCGCGACCTTCACCATCAACCGCCGCCGTTTCCTCCAAACCGCCTCCGCGTCGCTCGCCCTGTCGGCCCTGGGCGCGTATGGGTTGGACCTCGTCAACCAGAAACCCAGACGCGTCGGCCTGATCGGCTGCGGCTGGTACGGGAAGAGCGACCTGTGGCGTCTTATCCAGGTCGCGCCCGTCGAGGTCGTCTCGCTCTGCGACCCGGACAAGAACATGCTGGCGGAGGCCGTGGAGATCGCCAGCCAGCGGCAGAAATCGAAGCAGAAGCCGCGCACCTACACCGACTACCGCGCGATGCTCAAGGAGAACGACCTTGACCTCGTGCTCATCGGCTCGCCGGACCATTGGCACGCGCTGCATTGCGTGGCGGCAATTGAAGCCGGCGCCGACGTGTATTGTCAGAAACCCATCAGCGTCGATGTGCTGGAAGGCGAAGCCATGCTCGACGTGGCCCGAAAGCACAACCGCGTTGTCCAGATCGGCACCCAGCGCAAAAGCACGCCGCACTTGATCGACGCGAAGAAGCAGGTCGTCGAAGCCGGCTTGCTCGGCAAGATCGGGCACGTCGAGATGTGCTGCTACTTCCACATGCGCGCCAACGGCAATCCCCCGCTCCAGCCCGTGCCTGACTTCCTCGACTACGAGTTGTGGACCGGCCCCGCGCCGTTGCGGCCCTACGACGGCCTGCCGCACAAGCGTTGGTGGCGCACCTTCACGGAATACGGCAACGGCATCGTCGGCGACATGTGCGTCCACATGTTCGACACCGCGCGCTGGATGCTCGGGCTGGGTTGGCCCAAACGCATCACCTCGGCGGGCGGCATCTACGTGCAGAAGGAAGGAAAGTCGAACATCTCCGACACGCAGACGGCCACGTTCGAGTACGACCACTTCAACTGCGTCTGGCAGCATCGCACCTGGGGCGCGTCGCCCGACCCGGATTATCCGTGGGCGCTCTTCATCTACGGCGACAAAGGCACGCTCAAGGCCAGCACCATGCGCGCGGACTTCATCCCGCTGGACAAGAAGGCCAAGCCGATCCACTTCGACTGCTTCTACGAACGCGAAAAATATCCCGAGGACGTGACCGAAAAGGACATTGAGCTGAACGCCGCTCCGGCCACGCGCCGGCACATGCTGGACTTCCTGGCCGCCGTCGAAAAGCGCAGCCGCCCGGTGGCGGACATTGAGCAAGGCCACATCTCGACCGCCAGTTGCATCCTGGCCAACGTGGCCATGGAACTCGGCCGCCCGCTGGTCTATGATCCGAAGCAGCGCGAGGTCGCCGGAGACGCGGCGGCGAACAAACTCCTGCGCCGGCCTTACCGCGCGCCGTGGCAGCGGCCTGAGCCGGTCGGGAGTTGACCTGTTCCACTTCGGGCGGAACCGAACTCGCGAGCCAATTCAACCCCCAAACCGAAACTGGCCACAGAGAACTCAGGGAAACGCAAAAAGGGACAACGCGTTTGCCCAAGCAGAGTCACATGAAGACGGGTTCGGCCCATAAGGTCTCAGTCTTGTCCGGCGAGCGTCGTAGCGCAGGCTTCCCAGCCTCAGACATCCTGAGCTATGGAACGCGCCTGGGCCGCCCGGTGAGGGCACCGGGCCTACAAGGCACGCCTTTCCTGTAGGCCGGGTCCCCTGACCCGGCGAGCTTCGACTCAACTCGTTTCCTGCTTCTCCATAGAACCGTGCGGACAGGTCAGGATCTCTGAGCCTGCGGGTTCTGCGGACTTTCCAGTCCGCAGCCCCCGCCGCTCGGCGAACTGGAAAGTTCGGCGAACCCGCAGACAAGAACCTCAGCGCCACGGCGACAGTGCCAAGTTGCGCCCACAGAATCCCCCGGCGCGCGGCAGTCTTAGCCGCAGCGATATGGAGAGCAAGGCGGGGCTGAGAAAGTCGAGGGCCGTGACACTGGTTCAGGTTGCTGCGGCTGAGACAGCCGCGCGCCGGCGCTTCGCCTCAAAGCCTCCAGCCTGTCCGGTACTCGCGATGGAGAAGCCGGTCGGCGCGCTCGTTGTTCAGGATGCGGCCGCTGATCGTATCGTAGTCCACCGGCCCTTCGACGAGTGTGGCCAGGTTGGCGAGTTGCATGAGTTCGGTGAGCGGGCCGCCCATTTCGAAAGGCGAAAACGTCCGGCCCTTGCCCTGACAGGACAACACCCATTCGCGCTGGTGGCTGTCGGTGCGCGGCAGCGTCTCCGGCGGGCCGCCCTTGAAGTCGCCGAACTGGCTTTCCGGCAGGAGCACGAAGCGCGTGTTCCAGGGGCACTCGGAGTGCAGGGTGCCTTTGGCGCCGACGAGCAAATCGCCCCACTTGGTCAGCGCGGAGCCGAGCATCAAGTCCTCGGACGGCTTCTCCTTTGCGTAGATCGTCAGCTTGACGGGCGGCAGTTCACCTCGCGCGGGCAGGGCCAGCACCGCGGTCATTGAGCGCGGGTAGCCTTCCTCGTCCACTTCGGAGGGTTTGGCCTCGACGCGCACCACAAGCCTTCGCGGCTTCTTGCCATCAGGGAAATTCCACAACTGCTCCAGCCGCAGCGCGCGGAACATCAGGTTGCCGGTGTGGCAGCCGAAGTCGCCCACGATGCCGCTGCCGAACGCGCGCCAGCCGCGCCAACTCCCCGGCAGGTAGCACGGGTGAAACGGTCGCTCCGGTGCCGGTCCCAGCCAGAGGCCCCAATTCAGCGACTCCGGCACGGGCGGGGTTTCCTTCGGACGCTGCATCGGCCCGTTGCCGCCGTCGAACCACACATGGGCTTCGCGGACCTCGCCGATGACGCCGCCCCAAACCAGTTCCACCGCACGCCGCAGCCGGCCCGAGGCCGAGCCTTGGTTGCCCATTTGCGTCACCACTTTCGTCTTCAGCGCCGTCTCACGCATGACGCGCGCTTCCTGCACAGTGCGCGTGAGGGGCTTCTCACAATAGACGTGCTTGCCGCGCTTCATCGCCGCCACGGCCGCCACGGCATGGGTGTGGTCCGGCGTGGCCACGACCACGGCATCGATCTCCTTGTCCATCTCGTCGAGCATTCGCCGGAAATCCTGGTAGGTCTTGGCCTGCGGATACTTCTTGAACGTGTCCGCGGCGTGCCGTTGGTCCACGTCGCACAGCGCCACGATGTTCGCTCCCGCGCCGGCGACGTTATCCAAGTCGCTCCGACCCTGACCGCCGACGCCGATGCCGGCCACGTTGAGCTTGCTGTTGGCGGCGGCGGCGAAGGCCAGCCGGCTGTTTGAGAGAATCAGGAGTCCGGCACCACTCAGCGCCGAGTTCCGCAAGAAGCTGCGTCGGGTGAACTGATTTTTCATGCGATGTCTGTCGATTGATGTCCGATTCGGCGACGCGGCGAGGGCACGCGGGACCATCGCGTTGCCACAATTCCGCCGCGGGTGCCTGAGTGGCGACATCGTGGTGCTCCGGCGCCAAAAGTCCAGCGTCCAGTTTGAATACTCGCTTCGGCTTGGCCATCGCGGCTCCGAAGCGCGTCTCGCCGCCGGATTGACTTTACCCGGTTCGCTCACCAGACTGCGCCCGTGAGCCAGAACAACAAGCCTCTCCGCTCTTTACCTGGAGTGGCGGAACTTGGTCCGAATGGGTCAATACGCCGAGGCGATCCAGGTCGCAGAAGCCATGCGGTCGTGCGTCCCGCCTGAACAGGAGTGCTACGTCCAGGAGTGCTACGTCCAGTGCAAGGCGATCGCGACGCGGAATCTCGCCGAGCTGACTGCGAGCGAAGCCAGGTTTGACGCAGCCACTAAGGAGCAGCCGCGATCCGAACAGCCGTGGCTTGGTCGGGGCGAAACGTTCCTGGAACTGGACTTGTACGACCAAGCTCTGGCCTGCTTCGAGCATGCTGCGGGACTGAATCCAGAATCCGCGCGCGCGTGGTGTGGTCTGGCTCTGGCGAAGTCAGAGGGCGAGGAGCGGAACGAACCTGAGACGGTGCTGGCCTGCTTTGATCGCGCTCTTGAGCTGGATCCTGCGTTCGAAGCAGCGTGGTTCTACAAGGGCCTTTACCTGGGACGCCGCAGCCGCCCGGAAGAATCGCTCCTTTGTTTTGACCACATCTTGACGCGCCTCCAGCCTGAAAACCGATGGGCCTGGCAGGCCAAAGGGATGGCGCTGGTGGAGTTGTGGCGGAGTGACGAGGCCTTGGGGTGTTATGTCCACGCGCTGAGACTGGAGGCGGAGAGTGAGTTGGCTTGGTCTTGTCACGCCGTGCAGTTGCTGGCCGAGAACCGGCTGAACGAGGCCATTCAAGTCTGGGATCATTTGCTCGCGACCGACGGCCAGCGCTCGGACTTGTGGTACGCCAAGGGGCTGGCCTGGGAGTATCAAAGCCGGTGGACCGAGGCGCATTCCTGCTACACGGAAGCCGCGCGGCTGGGCAACGAGAGAGCCGCGCATCGTCTGGCCGCGCTGCCTCACTGAGCCTGGGGTCCGCAGCCGCCAGATGAATAACCCCTGGCGTCCAGCCATCAGAATTCGTATGCAACATCGCGGCGCGTTGATATCAACTGTGTTCCTGGTCGGCTTGGCTTGTTCCGTCCCTGCTCAACCTGCATCGCAGCCCGCCGTCACTGCGGACTTGCGCGAACTGGCCAGAAAGAGTCTCGAGACTCATCGCTTCTCAACTCTCTTCACGGCCCAAGACGTTCGGCGATACTTGTCCACCGAGACGGGCCTGGACGCCGCTATCGACTGGTGCGGCAAGACGGCAGTGACGAAGGTCTATGTCGAAGTGTTCCGCGACGGCTATCAGGCCGAACGGGCCGCGCTGCTTCACGCGAAGGAGCGGTTTCTCAAGGCTGGCTTTGAGGTTTCCGGCTGCGTCACCCCCACCAAGGTCGGCAAGTCGTCCACGGGCTGGAAGGACACGATCTCCTGCTACACCGACCGGCCGACCCAGCAGAAGCTGCGGGGCATCTTCGAGTACGCGGCGGGCTTGTTCGATGAAACCATGATCGACGACTTCTGGTTCACCGACTGCGCGTGCCCGGAATGCGAGGCGGCCCGCAAGGCGCAGACAGTGTCGGTTGGCGAAAAGACGTTCCCCGTCGCCGGCACGGCTTGGGCGGACTATCGCTGTGAATTGATGGTGCAATTGTCGCGCGAGTGCGTTTTGGCAGCCGCCAAGCGCGTCAACCCCAAGGCCACTTTCATCATCAAGTATCCGCAGTGGTACGACAATTTCCACGAGCGCGGCTACGAGGTGGTGCGTGAGACGGCGGACTTCGACCGCATCTGGGTGGGCACGGAGACCCGCGACTACGGCGACCGTCGCTGGGGCGGCACGGTCCAGTACGAGGCTTACTTCATCATGCGCTGGCTCGGCGGCATCGGCGGCGCGAAGTGCGGCGGTGGTTGGTATGACTGGCTCGGCACGACTGAGCGCACCTACATCGAGCAAGCGCGGCAAACCATCCTCGGCGGCGCACGGGAATCGTTTCTGTTCTGCTACGGCGGTCTGCAAGGCACCACCGGGCCAAAGAACATCGAGGCATTGCGCACGAACATCCCGGAACTGTTCGCGGTCGCCAAAGAAGTCGGGCAACGCGAGATCGTGGGCGTGGCCGCATACAAGCCGGCCAACAGCCCGCCGGAAGAGGAGAAACGCGTGTTTGATTTCGTGGGCATGATGGGGTTGCCGCTGGCGCCATGCCACGAGTTTCCGACGAATGCGCCCGCCGCGTTCTTCTCGGTCCACGCGCTGAAGGACGCGCAATTTGCCGCCAAGCTTTCCGCCTTTCTCAAAGCCGGCAAGCCGGTGCTGCTGACCGATGGCTTGGCGCGGCGGCTGACGAACCAAGTGAATCTCGCCGTGCCCAACGTTCACCTTCTCCCGGTGAAGAACTCGCCCAAGTCGCTGCTGGATTTGCCGCAGAACCAAGTGGAGGAGTTGCGCGCGCTGCTGCTGCGCCCGCTCAAGGCGACCTTCCGCGCGCCCATGCGGGTGGCGCTGTATTTGTTCCGTGACGGGAGTTGGATCGCAGAGAATTTCAACGATGAGCCGGTCAACGTGGAGTGGAACGGGACAGCGCAGACGATCGCGGCGCGCGGATGGATTTGTCAGTGGAAGTAGGCAGCCCCGGCGTCACTTGAGCTTGTCCGCCTTCAAGTCCATGCCGCCGTAATGGAGGACGAACCCCGTCACTTCTCCCTGGGCGTTTTTGACGAAGCTCAGCGGGGACTCGACCAGTTTGAAGAAGAAATCGGTTTCGGAGCTGGGGTAGATGTTGATCCCAGCCCAGCGAAGCTGATCGCCTTCACGCTTGACGGTGTAAACCTCCGACGACCACCGCGCCTTGTAGCGCCCAAGGTATCCATCGCAGAGGCGGGGATCGATCTGAACGGCGGTGGGCTTCCTCGGGCCTTCGTCCGAGAACTTGGTGTAGCGCAGATCGAAGCCGTGCTCGCCAATCAGCAGGCCGTTCACCTTTCCCTCCTGATCTCGGGGAAAGGAGAACCGCATGTTCCGGCCGTGGAAATGGGCGGGCGATTCCGGGAAAATCCGCCACCACCCCTTCTTCGCCACGTCGGCGATCGCGAGTCCGCTTTCCACGGCGAACTGGTCGCCGTCGCGGCCAATCGTGAGGACATGGCCGTTGGCATCCCGGTAGCGCCCGACATAGTTGTCGGCGATCTGGGCCTCCAGCTTCACGGTGGCAGGCTGTCGCACCGGCGGGAGGAAAAAGAGCGTGCCGCGCATTCCTTGCGCGTCGGGCAGCGCCGTCAACGTCCAACCGACGTTGCCGAACGCGCCCTCGCTGAACGCAAGCTGGTCGCTGTTGGTTGCGAAGACGAACTTGGCCCAAGCCGAATCCGGCGCCGCCCCCTTGAAGCAGTACTTGTAGAAGCACGAATAGGAGCGGTTGGACTCCACCGCGCAGAGTGGGACTCCCAGCAAGCGGGTCACTTGGTCGCGGACGACGGGTTCAAACTTCTCCTGGGGGCCACCGCCCCACGTGAAGGCGAGCGCATCGGTCTTCTGGTCCACGTCGGCCGCGTTGAACCGGAGCGGAAGCCCGCCGCCCTTGCGATCGATGCGGGCGCGGCCCAGCGAGCGAAGGAAACCCAGGATCATCGGTTTGGGCAGGACCTGCAGAAACCGATCGGGGAAGCGGAACGCGGTGATCTTCGAGTTCTCCAGGAGCACCTCGAAGGTCAGGTCGAAGTTGCCCGCTTCGGCATTGGTGGACGGCAGCAGCTTCTCGTAGGTCCAGAACCAGGTCTGCCGATTCTGGTTGGTGGTGCGCGAGGTGGGTTTGTCTCCGGAGATCGCAAACAGGTCCTCGCCGTACAAAACCGGTTTGAGGAACTGGAGCGTGAAGCCGTTCCGTTCGTCCACGCGAGTTGTGCGGTCCAGATCGGCGAGTTGATTCTTGAAGGACAGCAGACGCAGCCAGACGCAGCCGCTGGCTACACCGGCCAGCCCGACAAGCAACAAGAGAAGCGCCAGACGTTTCAGCTTCATTCTGCTCATTGCGAACCGCGGCGGTTACCGCTCCGCCCCCGCTTCCTTCATGGCTGCATGGACGGCGCGAAAGACATTCTCCTCCACGCTCTCCGCAAACGGCCCCGGCTGGGCGTAGTAGATCATGCTGATGTCCGGCTCGTAGCCGCCTTCGCGCAAGACGCGCAGCGACGGAATGTAGCAGGCGACCTCGTTGCAGTAGCCGGCCACGGCCAGGTTCTCGCGCGGGTACTCGCGCTTGGCCCGCAGCGCGAGATCGACCACCGCTTCGCCGCCCAGGGCGAGGATGGTGAAGTCGTCGCGCAGCCGGATCGCCTGCACGGGATAGGACAGGTTGCGGATGGGCCGGCCTTTGTCGTAGTCCTCCAGCATGAACTGAGCGCGACGCTGACGGAACTTGTCGTTGCTTTGAAGTTCCTTCTCGAAGGTTTCGCGCGTGTGCGCGGCGAAGTCCAGTTGGGCGCGCTGAAACGACGTGCGAATGGGCGGGCGGACGGGCTTCAGCTTCTCGCCGAGTGCGCCCTCCACCGCGCGCGCCAGAGCTTGGCCGTGTTGCTCGACGTTCTCGTACTTGCCGCGCGGACTCGGATTCTGGTCGCCCCCGCAAAGGATGAGGAACAGGGCGGTCGCGCCAGGATGCGCCTTTTCGAGTTCGCGCTGGGCACAGCCGGCGTAATCGCCGTCCACTTGGTAGAAGTCGCCGCCGAGGGTGGTGTTGTGGCAGGCGTAACCGAAGAGCACGGCACGCAGAGAGCCGTCGGGCGCGGCAACCTTGAGCACCGGCACGTCGTGATCCACCGGCCCGCCTGGGTTCAAGCCGAGGCGGACGCCGTTGGTCGTCGGCTGGCGGCGGTTGATGGCAAACCCCGCGGTGGCGTGGCCGCAGGAAAGTTGCGCCGGCGCCAGGTTGCTCAGCGAAGCGGAAACCAGCGCCGCCAGGTCATCGGCGAGCTTGCGGGCGTATTGGGCGGCGCGCTCCGTCTCGGCGGCGTCGAAGGCAAACATCACGCGCAAGTTCGGCCAGATCACGGGCCCGGAGTGGGTGTGGGAGGAGTTCAGCAGGAGCTGCGAGCGTTGGAGGCCGTGCCGCTGCTGCACGCGTTCGGCCACCACGTCGGAAACTTCGCGCGGCAAGCCGATGAGATCAGTGGTGACGATCACGGCGCGCCCGCCGCGGTCGTCTTCCAAGGCCAGGGCCTTGGCCCAAAGCTCGGAGCGAACGGTGGGCGCGGGATTGGTGCGCGCAGCGTAGCCGGTGAGCCAGAACGGCAGCGGGGGCGTGATCTTGACGCGGGCGACGCCGGCTTTGAAGTCCGCAGCCCACAGCGGGCCACACAGGAGGAGGCAAAGAGAAAGAATTGCTTTCATGGAGTCTTGATGGGTGTCTGGTTGAGTTGTCGAGCCGCGACCGGTTCATCCCGAAATCCGAAACAAATCCGAAGGACCAAAATCCGAATGTTCAAAACGGCCCTGACGCGTGACCGCGCCGCGCCGTTTTGGATTTCGGTCATTCGAGAATTCGGATTTGTTTCGGATTTCGGATTTCGAGATTCGGATTTTGGATTTCAGGTTCATGTGCCTTGCGCCCATGCACTCGTTCGTACGCGCGGCAGAACGGACATACGCCGCCTTCGACTCTTCGCACGAGCCAATATGCCGAGCCAGCCTGCTTCCGCCGCGCCGTCCGGCACACCGGACAAAGCGCGCACACTTGGGCCAGCGCCCGGTCCAGGCTGGAAATGGTGGTCGCGTTCACGAGGTCAGGCGTTGGCCAACTCCGCCGGGTGAGCACGGTTCTTGCGAACAACAGCCACCGTGGTTTCCCGAACATGGCAACGGTTCATACTAATGGCTGCTGGCGATCTGGTGATGTTGCATGTGGCCGAATTCGTGGACCAGCGCATAGCGCCGGCAACGAACGGAGTCAAACCCTTTGTTCAGCCGGAAAGGCGCCAGGAAAATCTTGAATCGCGAGCCGGCCCCGGACACACTCCGCCAGCAATCCCAATGAAGAAGCCCTTCAAACTGGCGGTCAAGGCAGTGATCCTCGATGGCGAAGACCGTTGCCTGCTCATCCGACGCTCCCAACACTGTCGCCATTTCACCGGCCAATGGGAATGGCCCGGCGGCAAGCCTGATCCGGGCGAGGATTTCACCACTGCCCTGGTGCGTGAAGTCCGCGAGGAAACTTCGCTGGAGGTGGACATCACCGGTTTGGCCGGCGCGACGACGTTCGAGATGTCGGCGCTGCACGTCGTCCTCCTGTGCATGGAAGCGCGGGTGATCGCCGGCGAGGTGCACTTGAGCGAAGAGCACGATGACTTCGCGTGGGTGGGGCTGGAGGATGTGGCGCAGCGCGAGATTTTGGAACCGATGAAACCTGTGCTGAAAAACCTGCTTGAACGAAAGGACCTGCCATGAATACCAAATCCCCCCTGAACGATCCCGCCCTTGCCAGCAAATTGACCGACGAGCAATGGGTCGCACTGCATGTGCCACGCTTCGCCCACACTGCCGCAGCCTACGCCGAATGCGAAACCTTCCTGAAAAGCGCCCTCAAAGAACTGGCCGGTCAGGTTGCACCGCTCGCGGTCGTCGAGGCGCGTGCCAAAGGCGTGGCCAGTTTCGCGGAGAAGATTCTGCGAAAGCGTCAAACCTACCAGGATCCCAAGGATCCGCTGCCGCCTGATCCGCTCGTCCGCCTGACGGATCTGTGCGGAGGACGCATTATCTGCCAGACGGCGGGGCAAGTGCAGGCGGTCTGCCGGCTCATTGAAAAGGCCTTCGTCATTGACTGGCCCAACAGTGAAGACGTCAGCCGCCGACTCCGGACTGCGGAGTTTGGCTACCGATCTATGCATTACATCGTGCAGGTCGATCCAAAGTTGCTGCTTCAGGCTGGCATCAGGACGCCCGTTCCCCAAGTCTTGCTCGGGTTCCTGCCGGAGGTTCTCGGGCCACAAGCTGCGCACCGTCCGCTCAAGGCGGAAGTTCAGGTCCGCACGCTCCTCGAACACGCCTCCTCCAACCTTGGGCACGACTCCATCTACAAAACGGAGCTGAAAGTGCCCGACCGCATCCAACGCCAATACGCCAACCTGGCCGCCGTGCTCGAAGGGGCTGACCGCGAGATTGAGTGTCTCGTCGCAGCGCTCGGTGAGTTTAGATCCAACTTTGGCGCCTGGCACGAGAAGACCGAAGTAGAGAAGGAGATTTCTTATGCTCGCGTTTTGCTGGGTCTGCCGGATGAAAGGCTTCCGTTGACAGCCAAGATTCCCGTGGCAGTGCGCGCCGCCCAACTCGCCTTGGCCATCGGCGAGCATCACCAGGCAGTTCAGATATTGAAGCCGTTCCAAACGGAACACCAGGCCGCCGTCCGACGGATCCTGGGCCAAGCTTTGGTAGAATTGCACTGGCACGACTCCGGCCACGAGGACTTCGCTCTAGGTCAGGACCATCTGGCGAAAGCCGGCGAACTCGCTCCAACCGATGCCGAGACGCTTGGTTTGCGCGCGGAATGCGCCGCACAGACCGGGGACGACGTGGAGGCGCGGAGGCTTTTCGCGCAAGCGGTCGCAGCGGATGGAGCCGAACCGCTCACACTGGTTCGATACCTGGAGTTCGAGGCCGCCAGCGTCAGCAGCGACAACCCGCTGCGGATGGCTACCCCAATGATCCGAACTGCATTGACGCGCGCCCAATGCCAAATCGAGAGCCGCGCCAACCTCGCCTCGGCGTGGTCGGTGGTTGCCATCGCCCATCTTTTCCTTAACGAACCGTTCCAGGCTCTGCACGGACTTGGCCAGGTTGCACGCCTCTGTGGCACTTGCGAGGCAAAGGCCGGAGCGTCCGCGCAACATCCCTGTCCTTGCGCGGCGGGACGCTCCCTGCTTCGTCTCCGTGAAACCGTTCGACGCCTCCGCGGCATCCGGGAGAAGCTGTCAGGATTCGACTGGTTTGAACGCTTCCTGCTCCTGGCGCTCGCGACTCGCCTGCGCGACGAACGGGCCAAGAGGGAACTCGCCAACCTCGCTTCCTGGAAGAAAAGCGTGGCAAAGGAGGGAATGCCTCACTTCAAACCAGAGCGGAAAATCCTCGTTCTGGCGGGCGGTTGCGATCCCGACGTTCAGCCCTTCATGGAGCGCTTCGGACGGGAATTGCTCCGCGCCTGCGACAAGCTGGTATTGGACCTCATCAGCGGTGGCACCCGATCCGGCGTCAGCGGCGTAGCCGGTGATGTGACTGCGGCCTCGAACGGACGGATTCAGGCCTTCGGCTATCTTCCCAGCCACCCGCCGCGGGGAGTATCGGAAGACACCGAGCGGTTCGTAAAACGCTTCAGCGCCCCAAAGACCATGGACTTCACTCCACTCGATCCGCTCCAGGCTTGGACGGACCTGCTTGCGGCGGGGATTATGCCGCCAGATGTCCGGCTGCTCTGCTACGCGCCCGGAGACATTGCCCGCGCCGAATGTGACATCGCCCTCACCTTGGGAGCTCGTGTGGGGATCGTGATGGATGCCGCGCTTCCGAAGGAACGGTACTTTGATGCGGGCGCGTGGAAGGGGTGCCCGGAGTTGCTCCTCCTGCCCAAGGACGCCATGACCATCCGTGCCTTCCTGCAGATCGATCGCAAGCCACTCAGCGACGACGACAAGGCCCGACTAAAACCGGCCGCCATGCTGGCCCACCAGGAGTATGTCAAATCCGCCACCCCCAAGGATGCGTCGCTGCAACCGTGGGAAAAGCTGAGCGAATCGTTGCAACTCTCCAACTATTGCCAGGTGGCCTATTGGGAGAACACGTTGCGAGAATACGGTTTGAGCGTCCGTCCGCTGAACGAAGCGGACAAGGCCCGTGCGCCTCTGGTCATGGCCGCGGTGTTGCCCCATAACAACAGCCGGGATCCTGTCACCGAATTGGCGGAACTGGAACACGGCCGATGGAATGTTGAGCGCCTCAGCTTTGGATGGTGCTACGCACCCGAGAAAGACGTGGCCAAGAAGCTTTCGCCTTGGCTGATCCCGTGGCACGAGGTACCGCCCGAGATCCAGAGATTTGACCTCGAAGCCATCGCCGGCTTGCCAAAGACATTGCGCCAGGCGGGATTGGAACTCTACAAGCTCTGAGCCGGGCGAGCCGGAGATCAACCACACTGCTATGAATCAGAATTCGCCTGCGCTCTGCCCTCAGTGCAGCCAACTGCTGACTCAGGCTGGTAAGCACTGGATCGGCCCCGAGCACGATATCTGGTTCGACAAGAACGAGATCAAGTTCGGTGACGAGTGGTGGCGCTCGGTTCCCCTCGCCCATCGGATCGCCCTCTCCCATCCGATGGGAGAGGGATTAAGGGTGAGGGTGCGGGGGAGTGGAGAGGGGTCAGGGGTGAGGGCAAATTCTGCGAGCCAGCGTGTCGTGTCCTTCCTCTCGAAACATTCCACCCGCGACGCCGGCGTCTGCCGCGACGAGATCGCTATCGCCATCGGCGTGAAGGGCGGGAACATCCAGACCATCCTCGTCGAGAGCGAGCAGGAGGTGCAGCCGCCGGTGAACATCGGTCATATCCAGTGGCTCGACATGCACGACTCCCCGAAATGGGACAAGCCCGACCACCGCAACGCGCCGCGGGTCGTCCGCAAGCTCGCCTTCCAACTCGCCTCTCGTCTACCTGACGCAACATGCCGGCGGTACATGACGGATTGATGACGCACGCGTCCAGCCTTCCATGAGCCCGCACACGATCAAAATCTTTGTCTCCTCACCGGGTGATGTGGGTGAGGAGCGTTTGGTGGCCAGGCAGGTCGTTGATCGTCTGCAAGGGCAGTTCGGAGGCTTTCTGCGGCTTGAGCCGATTCTCTGGGAATGGGAACCGATTCTGGCCACGGCTGATCCACAGTCGCAAATCGTCTTTCCCAGTCAGGCCGACATCGTGATCTGCATCCTCTGGTCCCGCCTGGGCACACCGCTGCCGGACAAGTTTCGCCGCGACGATGGCACCACCTATGCCTCCGGCACTGAGTTCGAGCTGGAAGATGCGCTGCGGGCGCACCGAGAACGCGGCGTCCCCGACCTGCTGGTCTATCGCAAGACGAGCGAAGCGTTGGTGTCGTTGGAAGATGAGGCGCTCGTGCAGCAACGCATGGCTCAACGGCGCGCGTTGCACTACTTCACGAATCGCTGGTGCAGGGCCGGGGATGGCTCCTTCCAGGCATTCTTTCATGAGGTCAAAGACACGGCCGATTTTGAACTCAAGCTGGAGCAGCATCTCAGCAAGTTGCTGCAAGGCCGACTACCTTCCTCCCTGGCGGGCGAGATTGCTCCGGCGGTGATCTGGACCAGTGGCTCGCCGTTTCGTGGTCTCCTGCCTTTTGAGGCTGCGCACCGGGCCATCTTCTTCGGCCGGACGCAGGCCATCAGCGAGGCCAAAGAGTTGCTGCTGCGCCAGGCCGCCAGCGGCAATGCTTTCCTGGTGATCCAAGGAGCCAGTGGCTGCGGGAAGAGTTCCTTGCTTCGCGCGGGCTTGATTCCAACGCTGACCACCCCCGGCGTAATCGAAGAAGTCGGCCACTGGTATTCCGCGGTTTTCCGTCCGGGTGACTCCGCTCCCGAGGGAGCCATGGAAGCGCTTGCCACAGCGCTGCTCTCGGCCCTGCCTGGTCTGCGCGAAATCGGTTACAATTCCCACGGCGCCCTGGCGGGTTTGTTGCGCGATGCTCCTCAGCATCTGGCTCCCGTGTTGCGCGCGGCCTTGGAGCGCGGAAAAGGCCCTGCCGGCGCCTCCAGCGCAACGCAGCGGGAGGCGAGGCTCGTTCTGGGCGTGGACCAATTCGAGGAGCTGTTTACCGCGGAGAACATGAACGAAGCCCTGCGACGAGGGTTTGTCACCGCTCTGGCCGCTCTCTCGCAGTCCGGAATGGTTTGGGTGATCGCGACCCTGCGAAGCGATTTCTATCCCTCCTTCGCCGCCATGCCGGAGTTCGTTAAGTTGAAAGGTCATTCCGGCCAATACGATCTGTTGCCCCCTGCTCCCGGTGAGGTGGGGCGGATGATTCAACACCCTGCCCTGGCGGCAGGCTTGCGCTTTGAGGTTCAGCCGGATACCGGGCAAAGCCTGGCAGAAGCCCTGCAAGAAACGGCCTGCAATCACCCCCATTCCCTGCCGCTGCTCGAGTTTACCCTGGACGAATTGTTCAAACGCTGCGGCGACCAAAGGCTGCTGACGTTCACCGCCTACCACCAACTGGGCGGTCTCGAAGGAGCCTTGGGACGGAGAGCGGAGGAAGTGTTTCAAAGCCTGCCGACAGCGGTCCAACGCGGAGTACCGGCGTTATTCCGGAGCCTCGCGACCGTGGATCCGACTCAGCGACTCAGCGGACGGCGTCTTCCCAAGGCCCAGCTCGCCTCAGATGCCCAAGAGAGCTTCGCCCTCGATGCGTTTGTCGCTGCGCGGCTTCTCGTTGTTGACCACGATGTCCGACATGAGACGCGGGTTGGCCTGACCCATGAGGCCTTTCTTCATGCCTGGCCACGGCTGCGCGAGTGGATTGGGGAGGAAATGGAGGTGCTGCGAAGCCGGGCTCGCATCACCGAGCGGGCGCAGTGGTGGCGTTCCGAGAATCGGAATCCCGCCCTGCTCCTGGAGGACACCGCATCCCTCCAGGAGGCAGAGACGCTTAGTTTACTCCGGGAAAAGGATCTCGACCCGACCGCCAGGGAGTTCGTTAGTGAATCCCAGCGGCGTCAAAAACGAAAAGGCCGGATGTTCTTGTGGGTAATCTTGGCCGCCTCGCTGATGGTGGTTGCCTTCGCGGTCGCTGGCTGGCTACGCGCCGGGATCAAGGACATCAATCGGCCGGACTTGGGCCTGGGGCTGGCCTTGTGCCTGGTCAGCGGACCCGTTGCGGTTCGCCTGTGGCGACAGTGCCAGCCCCAATCGGACCTCTTGCTGCTTTCAAAGGACGCATGGTTGACCGGTTTCACACTCGCCGGGGCCACCGGCTTGCTGATGTTTGGGTTCTGGATGGTGGCGGGCAATCGCTTTTTGAGTTACTTGGGGGTGAATTGGAGTTTTTTTCCTATGGTCCTTCATACCCTCGTGTTCGTGGCCAAGCTGAAGGCCTCTCGCCGTGCAATGTCGGCCGCTCTTCCCCACGCGAACCTTTCCGAGTGGTGGTCCGTTCTTCGGTGGCATCGTCTCGCCGAACGGGCCGAACTCATTTGCATATTCATGACGGCCTTTTACAGCACCAAGGGAATCATGGGCCTGGTGCTGGGCTTTACCAACCCCGCTGAGTTCTTAATGTGAAGTTCAGTTACCACCGCCGCCTCCCTGTTTTCATCTCCTCCACCAGGGGGAAGGATGAATTGTGAAGGCTGCACGAGGAAGGGGAACCTCGCTATGCTAACCACCACGCGCACCATCCGGGTCTTCATCAGTTCAACCTTCAGCGACCAGAAGGCGGAGCGGAACCGTGGGGAAAGGAAGAAGGCAGAAGACAGACTTCGTGGTCCTGCTCCGAGACCGGCACGGCTGGCGTCCGTTGCCCGACGAGATTCCCGCTGCGGATAAAGGCAAAAGGCAGAAGTTCTGGGAAGCAATGGTTCCACCCGTTCGAGGAGAATGTCGTCTGTCCGCTGCCCGACGGGACCGGGCTGGACAAGGGGCGATACGACCTTCAGACCCGTACCGGCGAGTTCACGGATCACGACAAGTAGCCTTCTGGGGGCCGAATGGTCTGCGCGTTTTCCCGGGATATCGGCTGCGCCTCAACCCTCGGCTGTTTTCGGGAAGCCCTCCAGGCTGCTGGCTTGCGGTTCCACTTTCAGGAGTTCAGGGGCAGACCGAGACGCGGGTGCGAGATCGCCGGTGCCGACGCCGCTTTGCAGAGGCGCTCCCATCCTGGATTGTTCCAGGCCTGAGGGAACTCGGCGCATTGCTGCGGCTTCATCGGATTCACGCGGCAGTCGGAACCTTTGAGGAAAACGCACGCGCCGTCGGGCTGGTCTTTCAGGACCAGTCCGCGCCGATCCGCTGCAAGTTCGGTGTACTGCTGGATGAAGTCAGGCTCGCTCAGGCCAAGGAGGACCGAGAGCCGCATGAGGTCCACGTCCGTCAGACGGACCTGGCCTTCAATGCGGCAGCAGGCGCCGCAACGCTGGCACTCGAAGTGAATCGGCATCTTGCGCAGACTACAGGGGGCAAATTAGCCACGAGGCGGCTGGCAGCGAGAATTTTCGCGAGGCGCGGGCCTCTCAGGCCGCGGTCAACACGCCTCGGCCGTGGGGTCCTCGTTCGGCTTCTTCCGTCACCTCGATCAAGGTGCGGTTGATGGTCGCTTCGACCACCTGGAGTTGGAACGGTTTGGTGAGGCAGGCATTTCCGATGGAACTGAGGAAGCTTTGGGTGTCCTCATTGACCACGTCGCCGGTGAGGAAGACGATCCGCGAAGCCAGCCACGGTTTGAGTTCGACGACCCGCTTGTAGAACTGCTGGCCGTCCATGACCGGCATCCGGTAATCGGAGAGGACCAGGTCGAAGTCCCGCCGTTGGAGGTGCTCCAGGGCCTGCACGGGCGAGTGGCACAAGGTGCAGTCGTGGCCCAGCAGCGTGACGATCTGGCCGAGCATCTCCGCCAGCGCCCGTTCGTCGTCCAGGACGAGAACTTTGGCGGCGCGCGCGGACGGGGGAGAGGCGTGGTCCTCCTCGACCACCACCGGCGGCTCAGGGCAAGGAGTCAACGCCGGACGGACCGGCACCACCGGGAATTCGATGATGAACCCCGCGCCCCCCAAGACCGAAGGTTGGTAGTAAATGCGCCCGTTGTGTTCTGACATAATGCTGTGTGCGATGCTGAGGCCCAGTCCGGTTCCTTTGCCGACTTCCTTGGTGGTAAAGAAGGGTTCAAAGATTTTTGATTCGAGCTGTTTGGGCACGCCGGGGCCGCTGTCTTCCACCGCCACGCGAATGAGGCCGTTGAAGCGTTCGGTGGAAAGCCGCAGGCGGCCGGGCCAAGCCTGCGGGGTCATGGCCTGCAAGGCGTTGTTGACGAGATTGACGAGGACCTGCTGGACTTGGTCGGCGTCCGCCAGGGTGAGGGGCACGTCGGGCGACAAGCGCACCTCCATCTCCACGTTCGCGGAGCGGAGATCGAACTTGCGCAGTTCCGCGACGCGCTCGACGACCTGGTTGATGTTCACCTCGGTGCGCTGGGCGGGTTGTTCGCGGGCGAAGGACAGGAAGTTCCGGACCAGCTTGGCCGCGCGGCTGCTTTCGTGGGCCACCTTTTCGAGGTCGCTGCGCGTGCCGTCCGGCAGGCGGTGGCGCGTGAGAATGAGGTCGAGGTAGCCCTTGATGACGGCGAGGGGGTTGTTCAGCTCGTGGGCGATGCCGGAGATCATCTGGCCCAAGGCGGACAGCTTCTCCGACTGGCGAAGTTGCTGTTCGAGGCGGACGCGCTCCGTGAGTTCGCGAAAGGCGAACTGGTAGGCGGGTTCGCCCTCGAATTCGATGGCCGTGGCTTCCGCCTCGACCGGGGTTTTGGCGCCGTTGGTGGCGACCAAACCCAACGTGCGCTGGCTGCGGATCTGCTCGAACCGCGCGGGACCGATCGGCGGACAGAACACCCCGCCTTGGTCCTCGATGAACAAGTTGAGCGAAGAGTGGCCCGGCTCAAAGTGCGCCAAGCCCAGCAGCCGCCGGGCGCACGGATTCAGTTCCAGGATGTCGAGGCTGGTGTTGGTGATGACGATGCCGTCGCTGGCCTGGTCGAAGAGTTTGCGATAGCGGTCCTCGGTGACGCGCACCTGGGCCTTCAGCCCGGCGCAGGCTTGGCGGCTACTGCGGGTGGTTTCGATCGCGCGGGTCAGCGTGGCCCGCGCCTCTTCGAGCACGAGCATGATCATGCTCACCGCGATGAACAACTGGAGGACGCCGCAGAGGAAGAAGCTCACGGCGCGCAGAAACTCCTGCTCTTCCCAAAACGGATACCCGCCCAGATACACGCCCCACATCACCAGCCCGATGCCGAGCAGGCTGGCGCCGATGTAGCGGCGTTTGCATTGATACTTGAAAAAGCAGTAGGCCGTCCGAAAGCTGGCGATACCCAGCATGGCGAAGATCGGCGCCTGGGCGTAGATCGATTTGTCCATGTGGTAGATGCTCACGTAGCTCCAGGCCAGCAGGAAGGCCATGAACAAGCCGAGCATCGTCTGCCGCACGCGCTGGCCCATGAACACGAGACTGCCCCAGAACAAGAACACCGCCGACGTCCCCACGCACCATTGGCGCGCCATGCGGATGAAGTGGCTGTCCCGGAAATCCTCTTGTACGAAATTGAGCGTGAGCCACAGGGCGTAGAACAGCCAGGCGGCCGTCCACATGGTGAAGTACCGGCGCTTGGTGTAGTGGTTGAGGTAGGCAAACAGCCCGACCAGCAGCCACACACTCAACAAGGAGACCAGCAGCCCAGCTCGCAGGCTCTCCGGCGATGAATTGAAGACCAGGTCCATCTCAGAGCCGAACAGTTCAGGGCGCCCCATGCTGCTTGGGCGCTCGGAGTAACTATCGGCAGGAAGGGCGAGAAGCTTTAGCGCGGGCTGGAGGCGGCTCAAAGCCTGTTGAAAACGCCCGTTTGGAGAGCTTCCTGCAAAACTGTAGCAGCCGACGTGAGGAGGCTCCAACTTCAATGAAAACAGAGCCTCCTCACGTCGGCTGCTACAGTTTTGCAATTGCCTCGGGAAGCCGGAATTCGCTCGACAGCCCCGGCCTCCCGGACGATAAGCGGTGGCAGCTTATGCAAACGAAATTGCTCAGCCTGCTGCTGTTCCCGTTGATCTCCGTGGCCGCCGACAGTCCGGTTTCCCCGCTGGCGGGAAAGTCCCCCGTCGATGAGCTGCCGCCGCACCTCTCCCGGTTGACTTGGTTCGGCGAGCGGGCCGATTGGTCCCCCGACGGCCGGAGAATCTTGTTCATCGAGAAAACCTACGGCGACGCTTTCGAGGTGGAGGTCGCGACGAAGGTCGTTCGCCCGGTGACCCACCATTTTCATCATCTCGGTTTCACGCGCGCCCTCTACCTGGCAAACGGCGACCTCCTTCTCTCCGGCCCGGAGGCCTTCAACCCGAAGGCCCCGCACGTCAGCCGCGTGCAGTGTTTCCTCTACGTGCTGGACAAGAGCTTCACCAAGCCACCGGTCCCGCTCGGCTCGAAATGCTCCGAAGGCCCCGCCGTGTCGCGCCGGCGGATGCACATGGCCTGGACGCACGTGAGCGAACAATACCCCGACGAAATGCCGAAAGGCTCGTCGCGGATGTGGGAGGCGGACCTCGTCTATGAGGACGGGAAGCCCAAGCTCGCCAACCAGAGGCTCATCATCGATAGCCGGGACTTGCCGTTCACATGCACGATGGAGACGCAGAACTTCCGTCCGCCGCAGGAGCGCGAACTCACCTTCAGCGCCTACGGCCACCAGGGCACGGACGTTTGCGGAATCGATCTCGTGACGAAAAAGGTCACGAACTACTCAAACGCCGCCGGCCAGTACGACGAGCCGGAAGGCATCTTTCCCGACGGCCTGCACACGCTGGTGGAGTGCGACCGCCAGAGTGGGAAAGGCGCTTCTTACATCGACATCTGGAAGCTCAAACTCGACGGCAGTGGCGCGCTGGAGCGGCTGACGTTCTTCAGCGACTACCTTGGCTACAAGGCCTCCAACCCGGTCGTGAGCGACGATGGGCGCTTCATGGCCTTCCAGATGGCCAAATCCAAAGACCCGGCGGGCGTGGGCTATGGCATTTTCGTCTTTGACTTCGTCAAGGCGGCGCAAGTGGAGAAGTGAGCAAGAATTGAGCTTCCCGTCCCGGCTCAAGGCGGTTAAATGACTCCGACATGAACGAGCCGGTGCTCCGACCAATTGAAGCCACGCCTCTGGATGAGCGGACGATTCACGCCATTGTCCAGCGGATCGTCGCGGCGTTCCACCCGCGCCGGATCATTCTGTTTGGCAGCCGGGCATGGGGCGAGCCGCGCAGTGACAGTGACTTGGATTTGTTTGTGGAGATGGAAACCCCGGATCCTCCCTTGGAACGGCGAGTCAAGATTCGCCGGCTGTTCCGGCCCTCGCCTTGCGCGATGGACATTCTGGTTTACACGCCTGCTGAAGTGGCCGAGCGCCGCCGTTCCCTGGCGTCGCTCGTGCCTGTGATCGAGCAAGAGGGCCGTGTGCTGTATGAGCAGAGCGTCTGACCTTCAAGCCTGGCTCGACAAGGCCCAGGAGGACTGGCTATGCGTGCGGAACGAGATGGCAGCGGCGCAAACTCCCTGGGCTGTGGTGTCCTTTCACGCGCAGCAAGCGGCGGAAAAAACCTTGAAGGCCCTCCTGGTGGTCCACGGGCAGTTTCCGCCGCGCGTCCATGACCTGGCCCGCCTGCTCGATCTGTGCCTGCAGTTTGAACCCGGCTTGGAAACGGTTCGGGACGATTGCGAGCACCTCAGCCAATGCGCTGTGGATGTCCGATACCCGGACGTTGGCTTGACGATTGAGGCCACCATCGGACGCGATGCCGTCGCGGCTGCCGAGCGCATCTGTGATGCGATCCGTCCGCTCTTGGTCACGAAATGAGCAATTCTCCCCTCCCGAACTCTTAGCCGCTGCAACCCGTGTCCACGAACTCTCAGAACAGTGCCCCCTCGCTGGCTCCCATCGACCGTCAGCGCATGGATGTGGACATCGTCTGCGTCGGGTTCGGCCCGGCGATGGGCGGGTTCCTCTCCACGCTGGCGAAGCACCTCGTCAACGACGACGGCACGCCGGCCGTCGAAAGCGCCGTCATGCCTGGCTCGCCGCCGCAGGTGCTGTGCTACGAACGCGCCGACGACATCGGCTTTGGCGTGTCGGGCGTCGTGACGAAAGCCCGCGCCCTCCGCGCCAGCTTCCCTGATCTCGATCCGAAGCAGATTCCGATGGCTGCGCCCGTCGGCCAGGAAGAGGTGCTGTATCTGCTCGATCCGATTGGCGCCAGCCGCCGCTCGCCGGCTCTCCGTTTCGCTGACTCGCTCATTCGCGCGTTCAAGTGGGCGCTGCCGGTTGAGCACGACGCGCTGCGCCTGCCGTGGACGCCGAACTTCCTCCACAAGCACGGGGGCCTCGTGCTCTCGATGGGTCAGTTCATGCAGTGGGTCGGGGCGCAAGTCACCGGCAGCGGTTTCGTGCAGGTCTGGCCCGGCACGCCGGTGGCGAGCGCGCTGATCGAGGAGAACAAAGTCGTCGGCGTCCGCCTGCTTGACCAAGGCGTCGATCAGCAAGGCCAGCCCAGCGACGGCTTCATGCCGGGGATGGACATCCACGCCGCGCTCACCGTGGTTGGCGATGGACCCATCGGTTCGATTGGTCAGCAACTCGACACGCATTTCGGCCTGCCCCCGGGCCACCACACGCGCGATTGGGCGGTCGGCATGAAGTTCGTGGTGGATCTTCCGGAGGACACGCCGCTTCAGCCGGGCACCGTGCTCCACACGTTCGGATTTCCGGAGCCGGAGATTTTTGGCTTCCTCTACGTTCATCCTGATCGGGTCGCCTCGTTCGGCGTCTTCGTGCCGTCGTGGTTCGACAGCCCGGCGCGCACGGCCTACCGCTATCTCCAACACTGGATGCTGCACCCGGCGCTCTGGCGCTACCTCAAAGGCGCGAAGCTCCGCTCCTGGGGCGCGAAGACCCTTGGCGAATCCGGCCGCCGCGGGGAGTCGCATCTCGCCGGCGACGGCTACGCGCGCATCGGTGAAGGCTCCGGCACCACCAATGTCCTCACCGGCTCCGGCGTGGACGAAGCTTGGGCCACCGGTACGCAACTCGCCGCCGCCGTGCTGGAATTGCTCAAGGCCGGCCAGCCGTTCACGAAGGAGAACCTTGAAACCACCTATCTCAAGCGCCGCCGCGCAAGCTGGGTGGAAGAAGAAGGCCGCGTTGCCGAGAGATCGCGCGACGGTTTTCAGCGAGGCGTAGTGCGCGGCATGGCCGGCATGGCGCTGGCGTGGCTGACGAACGGTTGCTTCTCACTCGGCGGCGAGCCGGTGCCGCCCTGGAAGCGCCTCCCGACGATGGAGGATTACTACCGGGGGCGCATCACGCCGGACGAAATCGCAAGACTGCGCGAGGAGTGCCGGGCCAAGGGCGTGTCCCTCCACGGCGCGCTCATGGAGAAATCCGGCTGGCCGGCGATCCCGTTCGATGGCCAGTTGCTCGTCTCCCACCAGGACGCGCTGCTCATGGGTGGCAAGGTCCAAGCCCCGCACGGTTACGCCGACCACGTGGTCTTCCTCTATCCGAACCTCTGCGAACAGTGCGGCACGAAGATCTGCATTGAGTTGTGTTCCGGCCAAGCCATCGCACCGGGTGAGGGCGGCGTGCCGGCGTTCGACCGCGAGAAATGCGTCCACTGCGGCGCCTGCTACTGGAACTGCGCGCAACCCCTGCCGGACAACCCGGAGCGGATGAACATCGCCTTCCGCGCCGGCACGGGCGGGCTGCATTCGGCGGAGAATTGACGCGAGTTGACTAGCTTTGAGTGCCATGAATCAGAGTGAAGCGGAACGACGCCGGACTGCTTGTGAACTTGCCTGTCCTCGGATAGGGTCCTCCCATGAAATACGCGAATCGCATCACTTTTGACCCGGAACAGTGCGGCGGACGGCCATGCATCCGGCACTACCGGCTGCGGGTGAAGGACGTGCTGGACTTGCTGGCCGCCGGCGTGAGCGAACAGGAGATTCTGGAGGACTACTCATTTCTTCAGGCGGAGGATATTCGGGCCTGCCTGGAGTATGCCGCCGAACAGGTGAATCATCCCGTGTTGATGGCCGCGTGAACCGTGCGCTTCCTCGTTGACACGCAACTTCCCCAAGCTCTGGCGACGTGGTTGCGCGAGAGCGGGCAGGAAGCCGAACACGTCCTCGAACTCGGCCTCGCCCAGGGCAAAGACACGCAGGTTTGGCGCTACGCCCAGGAGCACCAAGCCGCGGTGATCACGAAGGACGAGGATTTCGCGGAATGGGTCCGCCGCGGACGTTCCGGCCCCTCGGTTGTCTGGTTACGAATAGGCGACTGTTCCAAGCGAGCGTTACTGGCTTGGCTGGGGCCGCTTCTTCCGAGCGTGCTTCGCCAACTCCAGCAAGGGGAGCGTTTGGTTGAAGTCCGCTGAGCCAGCCAGTGGGAGCGGATGAACCTCGCCTTTCGCGGCGGCACCGGCGGGCTGCATTCGGCGGAGAATTGAACCCGAGAGAGCTTCTTTCAAAACTGTAGCAGCCGACGTGAGGAGGCTCTGATTCCCTTGAAGTTTGAGCCTCCTCACGTCGGCTGCTACTGAGTTTTGAAGTCGCCCCGAGAGAAATCCGATTTCTCGGTTTCACGTCCTGGGACGGACATGAGAGGATGCCGCCGTGAGCGCAAGCATGAGTCATCTCGACTGGACGATCATTGGCCTCTGCATGCTGGTGGTCGTGGGGATCGGTGTCGCTGCGGGATTTCTGCGCCAACGCGGCGGAGAAGGCCGCCACTATTTCCTCGCGGGCAATACCCTCACTTGGCCGGTCATCGGTCTGGCGATGTTCGCCGCGAACATCTCGACCGTCCATCTGGTCAGCCTGGCGGAGGCGGCTTACAAGTACGGCCTCGTCTTCGGCAACTTCGAGTGGATGGCGGGCTTCACGCTCGTCCTGCTGTCGCTGTTCTTCGCGCCGCTCTACTTGCGTTCGCGGGTGCCGACCTTGCCGGACTATCTGGAGCGCCGTTTCAACCGCCGGTGCCGCGACTATCTGGCGTTCGTGTCGCTGTTCTCGGCCATCGTGATCCACATTGGCGTGGCGCTCTACACGGCGGCGTGGGTGCTGCGCGGGATTCTCGGCATCGCGCCGGACGCCACGATCCTCGGTCTGGACGCGATGATGTTTTTCGTCGTGGCGCTGGGCGTACTCACGGGCATTTACACGATGGT
The DNA here is from genome assembly GCA_016219875.1 of Verrucomicrobiota bacterium. Lineage (GTDB taxonomy): Bacteria > Verrucomicrobiota > Verrucomicrobiia > Limisphaerales > JACRJZ01 > JACRJZ01. The sequence continues at coordinate 52,536 of JACRJZ010000100.1, forward strand.
GGGCGGCTTGCTGGCGGTGGTGTGGACGGAGAGCATCCAGACCGTGCTGTTGCTGGTGGGCGCGGTGGTCATCACGGTGGCGGGCTACTTCAAGGTCGGCGGCTGGTCCGCGTTGGCGCAGACGCTGGCCACGCATCCGCATCCGCTGAGCGGCGGCGAAGGCATCCCGGCGGCGACGGCAAACTTTCTCAACATGGCCCGCGGCGCCAACGATCCCAGCGGGCTGCCGTGGTATTCGATCCTGCTCGGCTATCCGGTGCTCGGCATCTGGTATTGGTGCTGCGACCAAACCATCGTCCAGCGGGTGCTGGCCGCGCGCGACGAGAAGCAAGCGCGCCTCGGCCCGCTGTTCTGCGCGTTCATCAAGATCCTCCCGGTGTTCATCTTCGTGCTGCCGGGCGTCATCTGCGTGGCGCTGGTGCAACAGGGCGCGTTCGCGGGGGCCGCGCCGGCGAAGGCCGCCGACACCTACACCTTCCTGCTCATTCACTTGTTGCCCATCGGGCTGAAGGGGCTGGTCGCCGCGGCGATGCTGGCGGCGGCCATGCAGACGTGTTCCGCGGCGCTCAACTCCTCCGCCACACTCGTCGCCTACGATCTCGTGAAACGATGGCGGCCCGCGACGTCAGAGCACGGCCTGGTCGTCATCGGCAAGGCCACCACCGTCGTGGCCACAGCGGTCGCCATCGTCATGTCGCCGCTGTTCGGGCACTACAACACCATCTTCGAAGGGCTGAACCGGTTGATCGCCTACGTCGCGCCGCCCATCACGGCGGTGTTTCTCTTCGGCGTGTTCTGGAAAGGATCGTCGGGACGCGCCGCGTTTCTGACGTTAGTGGCGGGCGCGGCGATGGGCGCAGTGATCTTCCCGCTGGATTTCTGGAAGAAGGACCTCGCCGCGTGGCTGACGCAAAACCATCCATCGCTCGCGGCAGCCTACGATGCCTTTTCGCGACACGTCCTGAGCGACTTCATGCTGACGGCGTTTTACTTGCTGGTGATTTGCTGCGCGGTGATGTTCGTCGCGTCGAAGCTGATGCCGGAGCCGCTCAAAGAGGAGGCCAGGACGCTCGTTTGGGAAGACTGGCGTGAACCGCTCCGGGGCGAGGCCCACGGCCACGGGCTGGGGAACTACCGCGTGCTCACCGCCGTGGTGCTCGTGACCTTCGCCGTGCTGTACGTGATTTTCCGCTGACCAAGAAAGGAACCACCATGAAACACCTCCTCTGTTTGTTGCTCGCCGCACTGCTGGCTGGCTGTGCCGCGCAGAAACCGGTGCAGCGTTTCGCGTGGGTGACCGGCTTGCGTCCGGAGAAGGCCGGGCGCTACCGCGATCTCCACGCCCATCCGTGGCCGAGCGTGAACCGGATGCTCAAGGAGTGCCACGTCCAGAACTTCTCGATCCACGAAAAGGAGATCGACGGCAAGCTCTACCTCTTTGCCTACCTCGAATACACCGGGAAAGACTTCGACGCCGACATGAAGAGAATGGCCGCCGACCCGGAGACGCAACGATGGTGGAAAGAGACAGACCCGTGCCAGCTTCCACTGCCCGACGCGGCCGCGAAGGGAAAGATCTGGTCGGATACGAAAGAGGTTTACTTCCTGCCGTGACAGGCGACTTCAAATGCCCGTAGCAGCCGAGGTAACGAGGCTCAAGTTTCAAGGACCTTGCGGCTTGGGTAGCGCAGCGGAGAACAGTGCTTGACGCCCCGTTATCGAGACGCAATCTTCCGGCCATGAATCCCAATGGAAAAGCAACTCTCCCTGAACCGTGGAGCGTCGGAGAAAGCACTTCCCATTCTGCCATGAAAACCAAGCTCGCCCTGTTTCAAGTTCGGATGCTGAGCGCCGTGGCGCTGGGCATGGGCTTGTCTCTCAATCTGGCCGCGGCGGCGGCGGCGGACTCCGCGCCTGCCAAGACTTCGCAGGCCATTCCCTGGTCGCAGCTCGGCGCGAAGGCTGGCGCGAATTACCGGGGCGACGGGCTGGCCGTTCTTCCCACCACTGAGGGCGCGCGATTGCGCTGCGATTTCCAGCGGCTCGAAGGCGAGGCCACCCGCGAAGGCTTGTGGCTCACTTCGACCGTGACCAACGCGGGGAAGGACCGCTTCCGCGTTGTAGCAGCCGACGTGAGGAGGCTCACTTCCACTCGAAACTTGGGACCCGATACTTGGAAGGAAGTTCAGAGCCGCCTAACGTCGGCGGCTACGGATCAAGGGGCGCTCGCGCGCACCGGCAACGTGTCCAGCGACGGCCAAATCGTGCGCTTCAGCCGGCCGGGGCTGGTGGAGGAATACACCGCGAGCCTGGACGGAGTGCGGCAGGATTTCATCGTTGAGCAGCCGCCTCTCGACCCTCAACTCTCAACCCTCAACCAACGAGCGGGCGAACTGGTGGTGTGGCTGGCCGTGAGCGGCGCCAAGGTCGAGCCGGCGGCGTTTGGCGCGCGGCTGGTGCTGGAACACTCCGGACGCGAGATTGCCTACAGCCGGTTGCGCGTCACCGATGCGACGGGCAAAGAGTTGCCCGCGCGGATGGAAGTGATGGGGAGCGCAGCCGCCCCGGCTGCACCGGTCAACGCCTCGTTGACCGGAGGGACGCGCGAAAATGACTTGCATCCCGATACTGGCCGCGCGCCCGAAGGAGTGTCCGGCGAGGGTGTCGGACACAACACGCGGGGCGCGTGTGCTCCTGGACTCGCCGTAGTGGTGCAGGATGCGGACGCGGTGTATCCCGTGCGCATTGACCCGACCTTCAGCGATGCCAACTGGATCAGCATGGGCGGTATTCCCGGGGCGAACGGCCCAGTTCTAGCAGCAGTCGTGGATGACTCAGGTAGTCTCTACATCGGCGGCAGGTTCACAATCGTCGGAGATGTGGTTGCCACTAACATTGCCAAATGGCACGGGAGCGGTTGGTCGGCTCTGGGTTCGGGGGTGGGTGGCGGCTATAATCGTCCCTTTGTGTTTGCGTTGGCAGTGTTGGGCAGCGACCTGTATGTGGGCGGCAGGTTTACGACGGCGGGCGGCAGCGTGGCCAATGGGATCGCCAAATGGAACGGGAGCAGTTGGTCGGCCTTGGGTTCGGGGATGGGCGGCACTTCTTCCGACGTGAATGCGCTGGCGGTATCGGGCAGCGACGTGTATGCGGGGGGCCTTTTCACGACGGCAGGCGGCAGCCCGGTCAATGGGATCGCCAAGTGGAACGGGAGTAGTTGGTCGGCCTTGGGTTCGGGGATGGGCGGCACTGATCCCTTTGTGCTGGCTCTGGCGGTGTCGGGCAGTGATGTGTATGCGGGAGGCCAGTTCACGACGGCGGGCGGGAGCGCGGCCAATCGGATCGCCAAATGGAACGGGAGCAGTTGGTCGGCTCTGGGGTCGGGAATGAACTGCGGTGTGTCTGCGTTGGCGGTGTCGGGCAGCGACCTGTATGCGGGGGGCGAGTTCACGACGGCGGACGACAGCACCGCCAATTTCATCGCCAAATGGAATGGGAGCAGTTGGTCGGCTCTGGGTTCGGGGATGAACTACGGTGTGCATGCGCTGGCAGTGTCAGGCAGCGACGTGTATGCCGGGGGCGCTTTCACGACGGCGGGCGAGAGCGCGGCCAATTACATCGCCAAGTGGAACGGAAGCAGTTGGTCGACTCTGGGTTCGGGGATGAACTACGGTGTGTCTGCGTTGGCGGTGTCGGGCAGCGACCTGTATGCGGGGGGCCATTTCACGACGGCGGTCGGGAGCGCGGCCAATTACATCGCCAAGTGGAACGGAAGCAGTTGGTCGGCTCTGGGTTCTGGGATGAACAGCAATGTCTGGGCGCTAGCGTTGTCGGGCAGCAACGTATATGCAGGGGGCGCTTTCACGACGGCAGCCGACAGCGCGGAAAACCGGATTGCCAAATGGAATGGGAGCAGTTGGTCGGCGCTCGGTTCGGGGATGAACAGCAATGTCTGGGCGCTGGCGCTGTCGGGCAGCAACGTATATGTAGGGGGCGCTTTCACGACGGTGGGCGGCAATGCGGCCAACCGGATCGCCAAATGGAACGGGAGCAGTTGGTCAGCACTGGGTTCAGGGATGAACAGTAATGTCTTGGCGCTGGCGGTGTCGGGCAGTGACCTGTATGCGGGGGGCGCTTTCACAAGGGCGGGCGGCAACGCAGCTAGTCACATTGCCAAATGGAACGGGAGCAGTTGGTCGGCGCTGGGGTCCGGGATGAACAACATTGTGCATGCGCTGGTGGTGTCAGGCAGCGACGTGTATGCGGGGGGCTCGTTCACAACGGTGGGCGGCAGCGCGGCCACAAACATCGCCAAATGGAACGGGAGCAGTTGGACGAACCTCGGTTCGGGGTTGGGCGTCTTTCCATATGACATTGGCTCGGTCTGGGCTCTGGCAGTGTCGGGCAGCGACGTGTATGCGGGAGGCGAGTTCAGGACAGCGGGCGGCAGTGCAGCCAACCGGATCGCCAAATGGAATGGGAGCAGTTGGTCAGCGCTGGGTTCGGGGGTGAACAGCAATGTCTTGGCGCTGGCGGTGTTGGGCAGTGACCTATATGCGGGGGGCGGGTTCACGATGGCGGGCGGCATCACGGTCAATGGGATCGCCAAATGGAACGGGAGCAGTTGGTCGGCGCTGGGGTCCGGGATGAACAACGTTGTGTATGCGCTGGCGGTGTCGGGCAGCGACGTGTATGTGGGAGGGGCGTTCACGACAGCGGGGGGCAAGGTATCTGGCTACATTGCCCGTGCCCTCCTGCCCCGTCCTGCGCTTTCGGTGCTTCGTTCCGGCCCGGAGGTCATGCTTTCCTGGCCCTCGGCGGATACGGCTGGTTTCGCATTGGAGCAGGCCGGCACGCTGGCCGCTCCGCCAAGCTGGTTCACGAATGCCGCCAGCATCACCGACGACGGCACCAACAAGTCGGTGACCGTTCCAGCCACGAACAGCCCGCAGTTCTTCCGTCTCCGCCGGCCGTAACGAGAACTTGGGGTGGTCTGGGCAAACAACGCGATCTCCGTTTGAACCTGAAGTTGAATCGCCACAAAGAACCCGAAGATCACAAAAAAGGGACTTCAGGCCGCGGAGGGCCGAAGCAACGCCTCGGTTTAGCCCCACGGTAGCGCAGGCATTCCTGTCTGCGGGTTCACCGAACTTCCCAGTTCGGCGAGCAGCGGGGGGCTGCGGACGAGAAAGTCCGCAACACCCGCAGGCTGGAAAGCCTGTATAGCTGCGGCGGAGATGTCCGGTTGCGCCCGAATTCTGCAGGGTTGCATCAAGCTCCCGCCCGACGCACTGGGTAGCGCAGGTTTTCCAACCTGCCGTAGCGCCGACTTGCAGTCGGCAAGGCCGTGATACTTCCAGCCGGCTGGCCTTTTCCGACGCTCGCCGGTGGGAAAACCGGCGCTACGGCAGACTGGAAAGTCTGCGCTACGAGTGTTCCCAAACCGAGCTTGAGGCGGCCCCGCGAATTCTGTTGGCTTCCGTCGTCTGCCTTGACAGCGCCCCGCCGGCAAGGTGTCCTCTGCGGACGATTTCACCATGAACACTTCAGGCGCCACTTCGGAAAAGGGCAGCGGCCTCTACGTCACCGCCATCTGCCTTGTCGCCACTTTGGGCGGCTTGCTCTTCGGTTACGACACCGGCGTCATCTCCGGCGCCATCGAGCCGCTCACGGCGCGCTTCGGCCTGAGTGACTTCATGAAAGGCTGGGCTTCGGGCTGCGTGCTGATCGGCTGCGCGGCCGGCGTGCTGCTCGTCGGGCCGATCTCCGACCGGTTCGGGCGCCGGCTGGCCATGTTCCTCGCCGCGCTCATGTTTCTGGCCTCCGCCATTGGGACGGCGCTGCCGCAGGACATCACCACATTCATTCTCTTTCGCTTCCTTGGCGGCGTGGGCATCGGCATCGCTTCGATCTCCACGCCGATGTACATCGCCGAGATCACCCCGGCCCGCATCCGTGGACGGATGGTTTCGGTCAACCAGATTGCCATCGTCAGCGGCATCGCGGCGACGGCCTTCATCAACTACTTCATCGCCCACGCCAAGGGCGATCCGGCGCAAGCCGAGGTTCAGCGCTGGCTCACCGACACCGGCTGGCGCTGGATGTTCGCCACGGGTCTGGTGCCGTCGGTGGTTTTCGGCGTGCTCCTGTTCATGATTCCGGAAAGCCCGCGCTGGCTCGTCGAGATGCACCGCGAAGGCGAAGCGAAAGCCATCCTCACGCGCGTGGGCGGCGGGGCCTTTGCCCACGCCGAAGTGGCCGCCATCCAGGCCGCGATTTCCCAAGAGCGCGGCACCTGGGGCGAAGTCTTCTCCCGCCGGCTCCGCCGTCCCTTGTTCCTCGGCATCGCGCTGGCCGTGCTCCAACAAGTCACCGGGATCAACGTCTTCATGTATTTCGGGGCGACGATTTTCAAAAGCATGAGCGCAAAGACGGGCGTGGACACCGGCTTGCTCCAACAGATCATCATCAACGGCTCCGGCGTGCTGTTCACGTTCATCGCCATCGCCACCGTGGACCGCTGGGGCCGCAAGCCGCTCATGAACATCGGCGCGCTGGGCATGGGCCTCAGCCTTGTGGTCATGGGCCTGATGGCGCAGTCCATGACCAATCCCGAAGCCGCGCGCGGCTGGATGCTCTTTCTCATCATTCTCTACATCGCGTGCTTCGGCCTGTCGGTCGGGCCGGTGACGTGGGTGATTCTCTCCGAGATTTTTCCCACGGCGGTGCGCGGACGCGCGCTGGGCCTGGCGACGTTTTTTCTGTGGATGGCGGACTACGCCGTCACGCAGTCGTTCCCGATCATGGACGCGAAGGACTCGTGGTTCGTGCGGCAGTTTAACCACGCCTTCCCGTTCTACGCGTATGCCGGCTTCTGCGTCGTGTTGCTGCTGGTGATGGTCCTCTGGATCCCGGAAACCAAGGGCAAGTCTCTCGAAGAGATCGAAGCCTCGTGGGCGAAGCCGGGCGAAGGGCGATAGGTTTCATGCGTTCGTGGTTGCCGCAAGGCGGGGTTGGGGCGAAGAATCCCCCGCGCATGAAACGCCTTCTTCACGCCGTCTGGCTGGTCGCGCTTTCCACCGCGACCACCCTGGCCGCCGCGGGCCGGCCGTCGCAGTTCTCGAACCGGCCGGACAGTTGGTTTACGAGCGAAGAGGCCCGGCGTGTGGCGGCCAACATTCTCTCCTTTCAATCCGAACTCGGCGGCTGGCCCAAGAACACGGACACCACCTCCGCTCCGTTCGCCGGCGACCGCAGGGCACTGAAGCCCACGTTCGACAACGGCGCGACCACCGACGAACTCCGTTTCCTGGCGCGCCTCTTCAAGGTGACGCGCAACGACCGCTACCGCACGGCCTTCGAGCGCGGGCACGATTACATCCTCCAGGCCCAGTATCCCAACGGCGGCTGGCCGCAGTCGCATCCGTCCGGCCCGCAATACCACCGGCACATCACCTTCAACGACCACGCCATGATCCGGCTCATGGAGTTCCTGCGCGAGAGCTACAGTTCGGAGGACTGCGCCTTCCTCGATCCAGCGCGGAAGCAGGCCGCGCGCGCCGCGTTTGACCGTGGCGTGCAGTGCATCCTCAAATGCCAGATCAAAATCCACGGCCAGCCCACCGCTTGGTGCGCCCAGCACGACGAAAAGGACTTTAGCCCGCGGCCCGCCCGCACTTACGAACTGGCGTCGCTCAGCGGCGCAGAGTCCGCCGGCATCGTGCGCCTGCTGATGAGTCTGGAGCGGCCCAGTCCTGAAGTCGTGCGCGCGGTGGAAGCGGCGATAGCGTGGTTTGAATCGGCCAAGCTCACGGGCATCCGGGTGGACCTGGTGCCGGACGACAAGGCACCGAAGGGAAAGAACAAAGTCGTGGTGAACGATCCCTCCGCGCCGCCGCTCTGGGCGCGGTTCTACGAAATCGGCTCCAACCGTCCGCTCTTCGTGGACCGTGACGGCGTCCCCAAATACCGCCTGGCCGAGATCGGCTACGAACGCCGCAACGGTTACGCCTGGCACGGCGACTGGCCACGGACTGTGCTGGAGAAAGAGTACCCGGCATGGCAGAAGAAATGGGCCAGCCAGCCCGCGCCGCGATGAGAAAGGAACCAATCATGCGATCGAGAGAACCACGAAATCCACGAACCACACGAAAAGACTGGAGGAGTTCTTGGCTTCAGGACGGCGCGGGGGAATGGCGGCGCTGGGCTAAGACGCCGCTACCCCGGATGTCTCATACCGCCTCGTGTTGGAGAGAACCACGTCTTCGTAGCGCCGGCTTTCCAGCCTGCCGTAGCGCAGGTTTTCCAACCTGCGAGTGCTCCGTGCGGCCCCGCGCCCTGCCGACTGAAAGTCGGCGCTACGACAAGCCGGTGGAACCATCCGGGCCACGAGGTTTCAAAATCGCCTTTCGGGAGCGGCCCTCGACCCGCACGCTCTGGCCCGTCTTGCTTTCGTGTGTTTCGTGTCTTTCGTGGTGGTTCCTGTCTGGAAACGTCTCCGCTGCCGAGCCGCCGACCGACTGGATCGAGCCGGCCACGGGCCATCGCGTGATCCGGCTTTCGCGCGAGCCGGGCACCACCGGCCTTTACTTCCACCAAAACGCCTACACGGCCGAGGGCGACAAGATGATCGTCACCACCCGCGACGGGCTGGCGGTCGTGAACCTGCGCAACCCGGCGGCGCGGGAGATCACGCCGCTCGTCGAAGGCCGCGCGGGCAACGCCATCGTGGGCCGCAAGACGCGCCAAGTTTTCTACACCCGCAGCGGCGCGGTGTTTGCCACGCACCTCGACACTCGCGCCACCCGCGAGATCACGACGTTGCCGCCGGACATCCGTTTCCCCTCCGGCTTCGCGGTGAACGCGGACGAGACGCTCCTGGCCGGCAGTTACGTGGAAGGCGGGCGGCGCACCAACGCCCCACCCGTGCCGGCGGTTCGCCCGCGCGGTCCCGGCGGCCGGGGCCGAAGCCTGGAAGAGCGTTGGGCCGCGCATGTGCCGATGCGGCTCTTCACGATCCACACCCGGACGGGCGACGTGAAGACGTTTCATCCGAGCACCAACTGGCTGAATCACGTTCAGTTCTCGCCCACCGACCCGGCGCTCCTCATGTTTTGCCACGAAGGCCCGTGGCACAAACTGGACCGCATCTGGACCATCCGCCCCGACGGCAGCGGCCTCCAGAAAATCCACGCGCGCACGATGGACATGGAGATCGCCGGCCACGAGTTCTTCAGCCGCGACGGCGCCACGATCTGGTACGACCTGCAAACGCCCAAGTCGAAAGTCTTTTGGCTGGCGGGCCACGTCCTGGCCACAGGGGAGAAGATTCGTTACCGGGTCGAGCGCGAACACTGGTCGGTCCACTTCAATGTCTCGCCGGACGGCAAGCTCTTCGCCGGCGACGGCGGCGGGCCGTCCAGCGTGGCCGCGCCGGGCAACGGCCAGTGGATTTACCTCTTCACGCCCAAGGACGGCGCGCTCCAGGCCGAGCGGCTGGTTGATCTCTCCCAGCACGACTACCAACTCGAACCGAACGTCAGCTTCACGCCGGACGGCAAATGGATTGTCTTCGCCGCGAACCTCCACGGCGCGCCCCACACCTACGCGGTCGAAGTGAAAAGGCCGTAACAACTCAGTAGAACCACGAAATACACGAAACACACGAAAGGAACAGGCGATTTCAAAACCCCGTAGCAGCCGACGTGAGGAGGCTCAAACTCCAACGGAAACAGAGCCTCCTCACGTCGGCTGCTACGGTTCTGAAAGAAGGTCAGGAAGACCCAAGAAAACCGTGGCTGGCCTTGGAACGGAAAAGTTCCTCAGCGCAGTCACCTTTTGGTGACGCCGGAGCCTCCGTTCCCCACCGCGGTTCAGCCTTTGTTTTCGTGTATTTCGTGTATTTCGTGGTTCCCTCGACTGCATGGATATGGCTCAGTGGATAAAACAGCGACGGCGACGAAGGAAGAAGCCGAATCAGCCTCAGACATCCTGAGCCGTCCGCACGGTTTTGTGGAGGCCAGGAATCGAGATGAAGCGGCGTTCACCGGGTCAGGGGACCCGGCCTACAGGAAAGGCGTGCCTTGTAGGCCCGGTGCCCTCACCGGGCGGCCCAGGCGCGTTCCACGGCTCAGGA
>JACRJZ010000101.1 GCA_016219875.1 Verrucomicrobiota bacterium
CCGCGGGGGCGGTGGGAATGGGGCAGGTCTGCCCCAAAGCGCTTTGGCAGGTGGAAACTGGGGAAAATGGGGCGATTTGCAGGATCGATGCCCCGGAAAAAATCAGAAAACGGGTTGAGTTGCGAAAGTTGGGCTAACACGCCAGGCTTGAACACACCGCTTGCCGCCGGCACCCGCAAACCGTGTGACAGCCTGCTTAAACACCCTCCCGAACTGCCGCGTGAAGCGTGAGGGCACGCGGCCTACAGGACAGTATTGTTGGCCGGATCCCCTGACCCGGCTTTTACCCGCAAGTGCAGTTTCCTCCGGTCATCTGACGATTGGGGTTCGTTTTGCCCAGGCTGGCCTTGCCTTGCGCGGATGCCGCGATACACTCTGACGCCAGCGCGCAGGACGATGGCTGGCGCACTGACAATGAACAACACTGGCGCATGATTCGATCCTTTGCTTTTGCCACCCAGGGCCGGCTGCACAGCAAGAACCTCGAGACATTCCTGATCCCGACTTTGCTGGCGGACACCAACCTGTTCCTCTGGGTCGATCTGGAGAACCCGACGCCGGAGGACACCAAGCTGTTCCTGGAAGACATTTTTCACTTCCACCCGCTCTCCATCGAGGACTGCGTGCAAGAAAGCCCCGCGCCCAAGGTCGAGGAATACCAGCCGAAAGAAGAGGACCGCTTTCAGCCGTACCTCTTCATGGTCATTCATGCCGTGGACTACAGCCGCAAGGACGGCGTGTTCGCCACGAGCGAGTTGAACTTCTTTCTCGGAAAGAACTTCCTCGTCACCTACCACACCGTCCCGCTCAAGAGTATCGAGTCGGTGGCGGAGATGGCGATGAAGAGCACCGTGCATATCGCACGCGCACCAGACCGCGTGGCGCACGTGCTGCTGGATTCACTCGTGGACAACTACAAACCGGCGCTGGACGAGTTGTCTTTGGAAATCGCGGAGTTGGAGCACAAAGTCCTGAAGCACCCGGGGCCGGAAATCCTCAACAAGATCATCCAGGCCAAGAAGGAAGTGCTGCACCTGCGCCAGATCATCGGCCCCCAGATGGAAGTGCTGGGACGGTTTGCGCACGGCGAGTTCAAGCTCATCCGCGGCCACCTCGTGCCCTACTATCGCAACGTTTATGACGCCTTGTTCAACATCTCCGGCCTGGCCCAGACCTACGCCGACTCGCTGACGGGCATCCTCCAGGTTTATCTCAACATTTCCTCCAACCAGACCGGCGAAGTGGTCAAGTTCCTGACCATGATTACGGTGATCACCACCCCCGTGATGATCGTCGGCACCTGGTACGGGATGAACTACACCGAGTCGATGCCAGAACTCAAATCGCGGGCCGGTTACGCCTGGGCCATCGGCCTCACGGTCGTCTCCACGCTGGCCACGTTGTGGTGGATGAAAAAGAAAAAGTGGCTCTGACCGCCGCTGCTGGAAAGCGCGAACATGGCTGCGCCAAACTCGGGATTCCTCGACAAAGTCCTCGACCGCCTGGGCCGGCTCGACAAGGAGGGCTTGCAGACGGTCGTCGAGCGCTTGGTGCGCGAGCGCAGCTTCCTGGAGACGCTCTTCAACACCATTGAGGACGGCGTCCTGGTGGTGGATGAGGCGGGCCGCATCCTCTACTTCAACCGGGCCGTGACGCGGTTGCTGGGCCTCCAACCTTCTGCCGAGGGACAGCCGGTGTCGCGGTTTGTGCCCGAATTGGATTGGGAGAAACTCATCGCCGCCGACCACGCCGGCGGGCCGCGCGTGACGCGGCATGAATTGGAAGTGAACTACCCGCGGCCGCGCTATCTCAGCCTCTACGCCGCGCCGCTCGACGGCACTCGCGCCGGCAGCGCCGGTTTGGCGTTGATCCTCCACGACGCCACGCAAGCGCGCCAGAACACCCACGCGGCCATCGAGAGCGAACGCGCCCAGGCGCTCACCTTGCTGGCGGCCAGCGTCGCCCACGAGATCGGTAATCCGCTCAATGCGCTGCACATTCACCTCCAACTCATGGAACGCGAAGCGCGGAAACTCCGGACCCTGGCTCCGCCCCCGCCAGCCCCGGTGCCCTCGAAGGCGCGCCGGCCCAAAGCCGGAGCCGCAGTGCCGGAGCCGGGGACACGGGAGATCGCGGCGAAGTTGCAGAAGTACCTGGCGGTCGCCAAAGGCGAGGTTTCCCGGCTCGACTACACCATCACCCAGTTCCTCCAGGCCATTCGTCCGGCGGCGCCGCAACTCCGCCTGGCCTCGCTCAACGCCGTGGTGCGCGAGACGGTGGACCTGCTCAAGCCGGAACTGGAGAACCGCGGCCTGCTCGTCGTCGAGCGGCTCACGCCCAAACTGCCGCAGACTCCCATCGACCCCAGCCAGATCAAGCAAGCCCTCGTCAACCTCTGCAAAAACGCGATGCAGGCCATGACCCGCGGCGGCGTCTTGACGTTGCAGACGGATATCACGCCCGACGCCGTGTGGGTGAGCGTGACCGACACCGGCGCCGGAATTCCGCCCGAAGTGCTGACCCGCATCTTTGAACCGTTCTATACCACCAAGAAGAAAGGCAGCGGCCTCGGCCTCATGATCGTCCAGCGCATCGTCCGCGAACACGGCGGGCGCATCGAACTGGAGAGCCACGTCGGCAAAGGCACCGTGTTCCGCCTCTGGCTCCCGCTGCACGAGAAGCAGACCCGTTTGCTGGAGGCGTAAAGTGTGAAACGTGAAACGTAACAACGGCACCAAGCCGCGACGTCGTGGTGGAGCGCGGTGACTCATTTACGTTTCACGTTTCACGTTTTGCGTTTTACGCCGCTGCTCCGCCGCTCCGGCCACCGTCAGTTTATTTGACCTCTTCGGTCTCCGCTGCTACACCCTTTTCCCATGCCGACGACCAAACGCGCACCGCAACCAAAGTACAGGCGAATTCTCCTCAAGCTCAGTGGCGAAGCCCTGGGTGGCGAGGGCGGTTCGGGCATCTGCCCGGAAGCCCTGCGCAACATGGCCGAACAAATTCGCGAGGTGCGCTGCCTGGGCGTCGATGTGCTCATCGTCGTGGGCGGCGGCAACATCTTCCGCGGACTGCCCGGCTGCCAGAAAGGCATCGAGCGTGCCACCGGAGACTACATGGGCATGCTTGCCACCGTCATCAACGCGCTGGCCTTGCAGGACGCGCTGGAAAAGATGGACGTGCCCACGCGCGTGCAGAGCGCCATCGCGATGGCCCAGGTGGCGGAGGCCTTCATCCGTCGCCGCGCCATCCGCCACATGGAGAAAGGCCGGGTCGTCATTTTCGCCGGCGGCACCGGCAATCCATTTTTCTCCACCGACACCGCCGCCGCGCTCCGGGCCAACGAGGTCGGCGCCGAGGTGCTGCTCAAAGCCACCAAAGTGGACGGCATCTACGACTGCGACCCCAAGAAGAACCTCAACGCCAAACGCTACGCCCAGATCAGTTACCTCGACGCACTCAAGCAGCAGCTCAAGGTCATGGACGCCGCGGCTTTCTCGCTGTGCATGGAGAACAAGATGCCGATCATTGTTTTCGACTTCTTCAAGCCGCACAACTTGAGGCGTGTTGTCATGGGAGAAGAAGTGGGGACCGTCGTGGTGGGTTGAGTCCTGCCCCGGTGCAGTGGGCCGCACCACTGCGCACGCACCGCTCACGACCCAAGAAGATGCCGAGGCAACGAAATGCCGCTTCGGAGAGGCGATTTCAAAACTCGTAGCAGCCGACGTGAGGAGGCTCTGACTTCTTCCGACCTCTGAATGGAGCCTCCTCACGTCGGATGCTACAGTCTGGAAAAATGCTCAGGGTTCAAATGACCGCACTGCGGCACGCGGTCGTGCCCAGCCCGCGGTTCAGACGTAGTGAAAGATGAACGGTGACAAACCGGTATAGCGTCTTACCATTCCGGCCATGAAACCGTTGACGGCTTGGCCGGCCATGCTTGTCGCGTCCTCCCTCGCGATGGCCGGGAGTGTTTCCTTCGCTCAACAGCCTGGGCCAGCGCCAGCCACGCGCCCGGTCAGTTCGCCGTGGGACTGGCAGACGGCCAGCCCGGAGAGCCAGGGCCTGTCGGCCGCGAAACTCGCCGCGCTGCAGAAGGTGATGGCCGCGAAGAAAACAAGAGCGCTGCTCGTCATCCGCCATGACCGGATCGTGTGCGAGTGGTATGCGCCCAGCAATTCGGCGGCAACCAAGCAAGGCACCGCCTCGCTGGCCAAGGCGCTCGTCGGTGGACTGTCGCTGGCCGTCGCGATGACCGATGGCCAGATCGCTCTCGAGGATCCGGCCACGAAGTTTGTTCCGCACTGGAAGGAGGATCCGCGCAAGGCAAAGATCACGATTCGCCATCTCGGTTCCCACACGTCCGGTCTCGACGACGCCGAGGCGGACAATCTGCCGCACGACAAACTCACCGGCTGGAAAGGCGATTTCTGGAAGCAACTCAGCCCGCCGCGGGATCCGTTCACGCTGTCGCGTGAGGCCACGCCGATGATCTTCGCGCCGGGCGAGAAGATCAGTTACAGCAACCCTGGCATCGGCATGATGACCTACTGCGTCACCGCGGCCATTCGTGACACCACGAATAAAGATGTCCGCACGCTGTTGCGCGAGCGCGTCATGCGGCCCATCGGCGTGCCGGATGCGGAATGGTCGGCAGGCTACGGCAAGACCTACAACGTGGACGGCTTGCCGCTGATCGGGTCCTGGGGCGGCGCCAGCTACACACCCCGCGCGGCGGCCCGCCTCGGCCGTTTGGTGCTGCGTGAAGGAAACTGGGAAGGCCGGCAGATTCTCAGCAAAGATGCGCTCCGCCAAGTCACTACTGACGCGGGATTGCCCGGTCATTGCGGCATGGGCTGGTGGAGCAACGGTGGCGGGCGTTACCCCAAACTGCCGAAAGACGCCGTGTGGGGCGCGGGCGCCGGCGACCAGTTGTTGCTCGTGATCCCGAGTCTGGACCTCATCATGGTCCGCAACGGACAGACCCTCGCACCTGGGCCGGACGAGCCGCCCGTGCGACAGGACGACGTCTTCACACGGTATCACGACTACCGTGCCCGCATCCTTTTCGAGCCGCTGGTCGAAGCCGTGAGTAGTCCGACGCCGAAAACCAGCAGCGCGGGCACAACTTCATTCGCTCCTTTCGAGTCGAGTGGCTTGACACCATTGGAGGCGCCTTGACCGCGCAGAACACATTCAAGGCTGAGTCAGGACGGCGGGAATTCACTCCCCCGAACCGTGGTGCCGGGGTCCTGTTTCTCTGCGCTCAGCCTTGAACCGAAATCCATGAATACTCATCGCTACCTATTTATCGCAGCGCTGGCCGTCGTCTCCGTGCCGGCGGCGGAACTCCGCTTGCCCGATCCGCTCACCACGACCAACGGGACCAAGGTTACGTCCGTCGAAGCGTGGCGCCACATCCGGCGCCCGGAGATTCTCGAACTGTTCCGCACCCACGTCTATGGCCGGATGCCGCTGGGCCGGCCGGACAACCTCAAGTTTGAGACGCTGGAGAACACAAAAGGCGTGATGGACGGCGCCGCCACCCGCAAACAGGTGATGATCTCCTACCGCGGCCCAGGAGGGGAAGGCGCGATCAAGCTCGTGCTGTTCGTGCCCGGACGCGTGAAGCCCGCCCCTTGTTTCCTTCTCATCTGCAATCGCGGTCCGACCAACATCGATCCAATCCGCACCGTCAAGTCCCCGTTCTGGCCCGCCGAAGAAATCGTCGCGCGAGGCTATGCGGCGGCGGCGTTTCTGAATGCGGACGTGGATCCCGACCGTCACGACGGCTTCACCAACGGCGTGCATGGCCTCTTCGACCCGCCCGGCGTGAAACGTTCGCCGGAGGCTTGGGGCACCCTTGCCGCCTGGGCGTGGGGTGCGAGCCGCGTCATGGATTATCTGGTCACCGACCCGGACATCGATGCCCGGCGGGTGGCGGTGATCGGCCATTCGCGCGGCGGCAAGACCGCGCTCTGGGCCGGCGCGGAGGACGAGCGCTTCGCGTTCGTGATCAGCAACGACTCGGGTTGCGGCGGGGCGGCCCTGGCGCGGCGCCGGCCGCCCAAGGCCGAAACCATTGCGGCCATCACTCGCAGTTTCCCGCACTGGTTCTGCGAGAACTACCGGCGCTACAACAACCGCGAGGACGACCTGCCTGTTGATCAACACATGCTCGCCGCCCTCATCGCCCCGCGCCTGCTTTGCATCGGCAGCGCCAGCGAGGACCTGTGGGCGGACCCGGAAGGCGAGTTTCTCAGCGGTGTCGAGGCCAGCCGCGTTTACCAACTCTTCGGCAAGGATGGATTGAAAGCCGACCGCCAACCGCCGCCCGGCTCCCCGCGGCAAGAGGGTTCCATCGGCTACCACCTGCGGGCCGGCCAGCATGGTCTGACTGAATACGATTGGAAGTGCTATCTGGATTTCGCTGACCGGCACCTGCGGAACCAGAAACCAACCTCTGAAAAGCCAGCCGATCCAAGGTGAGCTTCTGCCGAGTACTCCACGCACCCTGAACCGTGGACCCGTTCACTGACAGAAAACGTCTTGCATTGGGGAAACCGCGTTCCGTATATTCCGCCTCCACTTCGGAACGCGGGGTGGAGCAGCCTGGTAGCTCGTCAGGCTCATAACCTGAAGGTCGCTGGTTCAAATCCAGCCCCCGCAACCAACTCCTGCCGCTTGGGCGGCAAGGAGTTCCGGCCGCGAGGAACCGCAGCGCGACACCAAAACGGACACCAATTGGGGGGGGCTTGTATTTCCTGTACCCGCGGCTGGGGCTGGTGTCTGTGCGGGTGCCGACTTGGCTGCCCTTCCGGCGACAAATTTATTTCAACGGCCACCACTGGCTGGCCCGGTTCGCTTTCCGCTTCCCGGTCTCGGCATTTTTCCCTACGTTCCCGCGCATGATTATCGCGCCTTCGTTGCTGGCCGCAAACTTTGGCCGCTTCGCCTCTGAAGCCGCGCGCGCAGAACGCGCCGGTGGCGACTGGCTGCATCTCGACATCATGGACGGCCACTTCGTGCCCAACATCTCCTTCGGTCCCGAAGTGGTGCGGACGCTGCGACCGGTGTGCGATCTGGAGTTCGACGTTCACTTGATGTGCGCCCGGCCCGAAATCCTGCTGGAACCGTTTGCCAAGGCCGGTGCGGACCGCCTCACGGTCCACGTGGAATTGGGCGAAAAGCTGGCGCCGTTGCTCTGGAAGATCAAATCCCTGGGCAAGAAGGTCGGCCTCGCCGTCAACCCGCCCACCGCCATCAGCCTGATCGAGCCGCACCTGCGACAGGTGGACTTGGTGCTGGTCATGACCGTGAACCCAGGCTTTGGCGGGCAATCCTTCATTCACGAAACCCTGCCGAAGATCCAGCAGGTGGCGGCGTGGCGCCGGGCGCGGAACCTCAAATACCGGATCGAAGTCGATGGCGGCATCAATTTCACCACGGCCATCGATTGCGCCAAAGCCGGCGCGGACACGTTCGTGAGCGGCACCCTGCTTTTTGGCCAGCGCGACATGAAAGCAGCGGTGGCCCGGATGCGGCGATTGGTCGTGCCGCACGTCGGCGCCAAGCCGTCCGGCCCGCCTCATCTTGCCGACAACTGAAAAGCACCGAAGCCGATCTGGAAGTTCACGGCCTCAACGACTTTAGGCTCAATTTCTCCGCGGCCATGCCGATGACCCAATCAGAATGATTGTCTTGCCGCAGGCCAGGCCAGACGGCCTCCTGCGGCCGGACGTGTATTGCATGAAGAAAGTGCTCGTCATTGATGATGCCGCGGAAGTGGCCGACATGGTCGGGGCTACGCTGGAAACCTTTGGCTTCGATCCCGTCGTCGCCCTGAGCGGGCACGCCGGCGTCGAGATCGCCCAGAAGGAACTGCCGGATCTCATCATCTGCGACGTCCACATGCCAGACTTGGACGGCTACGACACGCTGAAAGCCTTACGGGAAAATGAAGCCACGGCCACCACCCCGTTCATCTTCCTATCGGGTCGCGCTGAGCGCCCCGATGTCCGGCGCGGCATGGAATTGGGTGCGGACGATTACCTGTCCAAGCCGTTCACGCCTACGGAACTCATCACCGCGGTGCGCGCGCGCTTGGCCAAGAAGGAGGAGTTCGCGCGCCAAGCGGAGAAGCGCCTGGACGAAGTCCGCGGGAACATCACTCTGGCGTTGCCTCATGAACTGCGCACGCCGTTGTGCGGCATCCTCGGCCTTTCCTCGATCTTGATCGAAGACCATCAAACGGTCACGCCGGACGAGGTGCTCGACAACGCTCAGGGCATTCACCGCTCCGCCTTGCGCCTGCAACGGCTGATCGAGAACTTCCTCATCTACGCCCAGCTTGAGTTGCTGCAGGATGATTCCAACCCCCTTCGGCAGGCCGCCGAAAGCTCGTTCACGCCCATCGACCCGCTGGTGAGCGAGGCCGCCCGCCGCATGGCTACCCAGGCTGGCCGGGAGAAAGACCTGTACTGCGACATCACCCCTTGCTCCGTGCGGATCATCGGCGAGAACCTCAAGAAGATCGTCGAAGAACTGACCGGCAACGCCTTCAAGTTCTCCGAAGCCGGTTCGCCCGTTTGTGTGAAAGCGCAGGTGAGCCAGGACCTCGTCACGCTGAGTGTGCGCGACTATGGGCGGGGCATGACGGCGGAGCAGATCGCGCGCATCGGCCCGCATACCCAATTTGACCGGCGCGTCTATGAGCAGCAAGGCACCGGTCTGGGCCTGATCATCGCCAAGCGCCTCACGGAGGTGCAAGGCGGCCGGTGGCACATCGAGAGTGTGCCCGGCAAGCAGACCACGGTGAGCCTCTCGTTCCCCTGCGCGGCCTCCACGCTGCCTCCCACCAGCCTGTCCTGAGCGGGTTGATCTAAACAGCAGTTGACGCAAAGACGCAGAGGCGAAAAAGAGAGGGAGATGGCACTTTCGGCGGAGGGCGGGAGCGGTCACCTTGTGGGCGAAGCTGGCTGGTTCTCAAAGCCTCTGCGTCTCTGCACCTCTGCGCCTTTGCGTTAAGGGCAACTGCGCCGTTTAAGGTTAAGGGAATTCTTTGTCGTCCATCGCTGCGCGATGGGTTTTCCTCCGGGCACAGCAAATCTGGCGAGAGAGAATGGTGCGCGGTAGAGGACTCGAACCTCTGACTCCTACCGTGTCGAGGTAGTGCTCTACCAACTGAGCTAACCGCGCACTTGAGGTCAAAGACTGCGCGCTGCGTCCGTGTTGCGGAGTCTTTCCCCGGAAACTGGTTTGCTTCCGTGGGCGCGACTTTCGCCGTGCCCAAAAGTCATTGCAAGTCCAAATTTGGGCCGGACAAAACGCGCGGAACAAGCGCCGGTCGGACTCGGCTTGAAACTCCTGCTCAAGTTGAGAACGGGAGCCACGAAGCGCAATGCCTCCGGCGAGTTGGCCCAATATGGACGATGGATGCAGCAGGTTCTGCCTTTTCGCTGGCCGGCCCGTGAGCGAACTGAACCAGAGAGGATTCTCTCGCGCTCCCTGCCCGGGCGATTCCTGTCGCAACGAGACACGACGACCGGCTATACGAAGTCCCTGTGCAGCGGAAACCCAGTCACATTGATCTCAGCACTGCCAGCGGCTTGGCGGCCATCCTGCTTTGGAGCACCACGTTTGCGGTGGCACGCAGTTTGGCGGAGCGGGTGGGCACTCTGACGGCCGCGGCCTCGGTGTACCTCGTGGCTGGCGTCCTGTTCCTCGTGCAGGTTTGGTGGGCGAAAGTTCCCCTCACCCGTTGCTTGAAGCTCCCTCGCCGTTATCTGCTGGGCTGCGGTTTCCTGTTCGTCCTTTGCACGACCTCCGTCTATCTGGCGGTAGGATTGGCCAAGGACCGTGAACAAGTGCTGGAGATCGCGTTGGTCAATTACCTCTGGCCTGCCGGAACCGTCGTGCTATCCGTCTTGATCCTGAACAAGCAAGCCCAGTGGCTGTTGCTGCCAGGAACGGCGCTCGGCTTGGCCGGCATGTTTCTCGTGATGACACAAGGCGCTCGCGTATCGTGGACTTCGTTTTGGGAGCATTTTCAAAGCAACCCGGCTGCTTACCTCTTCGCCTTGATGGCCGCCCTCTCTTGGGCGTTTTACTCCAATCTCGCCCGGCGCTGGGCAGGACCGAACCAAGGCGGCGCCGTTGAATTGTTCATGCCGGTCACGGGCCTCGTCCTGCTGGTCATGCGTCTTCTGTCGCCGGAAACCACGTCGTGGAGCGGACAAGCCGTCGGTGAGGCGGGCCTGCTGGGAGCCATCACCGCGTTGTCCTACGGGCTGTGGGACGTGGCGATGCGCCGAGGCAATCTGCTCTTGGTGGCGGCTTGTTCCTACTTCACCCCGCTGCTCTCGACGCTGGTGAGTTGCGCCTATCTCCAGGTGAAGCCCGGTCCCCGGCTCTGGATCGGGTGCCTCCTGCTGGTGGCAGGATCATTGCTGAGTTGGCGCTCTGTTTCAGACAGCAAGCCAGCCGGCCCTGAGCCGGAGCACTGAGAAGCCACTGGAGCGGCTCGTCCCAAGCCGAACTTCAGCCCTTGAGCACGGTGATGAACTGCTTCATCGCCGGCGACAGGACTTTGTTCTTCTTGTAAAGGACGGCGATGGGCCGGTGCATTTCCACGTCTTCCAGTTTCAACTCGGCCAGCGTCTGCTTGGCGACTTCCTGGGTGATGGTGGCGTGAGGCACAATGGCGACTCCGGCGTCGATTTCCACCGCGCGCTTGACGGTTTCGATGTTGTCGAACTCCATCATGTGTTGCACGTGGATCCCGCGTTCCTTGAGCATCTTGTCGGTGGCGCGGCGGGTGGGAATGTCCGGATCGAAGCTGACAAACCGCTCGCCGGTGATTTCCTTCAGCTTGATGCTCTTGCGGGCAGCCAAGGGATGTTGGGGATGGCAAATGAACACCATTGTGTCCTTGTGCAGCGGAAGGATCTCCAGCTTGTTGTGCTTCTGCGGATAGGCCACCAACCCCAGGTCCACCACGTTGCCCAGCACGTCTTCGTAAACCTGGTTCGAGCGGCGGTATTCGACGTGGACGTTCACGGTCGGGTAGGCCTTGAGGAATTTCTTCAGATAGGGCGGGAGATCGTGCAGCCCGATGCTGTAGATCGTGGCCACACGGATGGTGCCGGAGATGATTTCCTTGATCTCCTGGACCTTGCTCAGCAGCGACTCGTAGGTCTGGATGATTTCCTTGCTATAGTCGTAGAGCACCTGCCCTTCGCGCGTCAGGCGGAACTTCTTCTTGCTCCGTTCGATGAGCAGCGACTTGAACAGCCGTTCGAGCGAACTGATCTGCTGGCTGACGGCGGATTGAGTGACGTGGTTGATTTGGGCCGACTTGGTAAAGCTCTCGGTTTCAGCCAAGTCGCAGAACACTTTGAGGCTCTCGATTTGCATAAGATGATGAATCGGGAGCGGAGGGTAACTGAATCAGCTTGTTCGTCAACTTAACTTGTGAGGGTCTCTTTCACCTTCCGCAACAATTGCTGGCTGGTGAAGGGCTTCAGCAGGAAATCCACCTCGCCACCGCCGGCTTGCGCGGGTGAGCAGCCGGTCGAGCAGACAATGCGGGTGGCCGGCGAGGAGGCCCGGACTTTCTCGATCAACTCGCGACCGTTCATGCCCGGCATGACCATGTCCGTCACGAGCAGGTCCACCTGCGTCTGGCTGCGGGCCATGACTTCCAATGCCTTCTCGCCGCTGGAGGCAGTCATCACGTTGTAGCCGTGCGAACTCAGGACCATTTGGGCCATCGTGAGCACCATCTCCTCGTCATCCACCACGAGGATGCTCTGCTGGCCGCCCAGAACGCCGTCGGCGATGGCCTTCTCTTCGATGATCTTCTTCACCGCGGGAAGGTAGATGCGCACGGC
Organism: Verrucomicrobiota bacterium; assembly: GCA_016219875.1. Taxonomy (GTDB): domain Bacteria; phylum Verrucomicrobiota; class Verrucomicrobiia; order Limisphaerales; family JACRJZ01; genus JACRJZ01. Next base: position 11,895 of record JACRJZ010000101.1, read on the forward strand.
GCTCCCCTGCCCCAACTGGCTCGAAATGGCGACGCCCCCGCCGTGGTTGGTGACGATGCCGTACACCCACGCCAATCCCAATCCACGATGCCCGTACTTCGTCGTGAAGAACGGCTCGAAGACCCGAGGCAGGACCGCCGGCTCGATTCCGCAGCCGTCGTCGGAAACTTCGAGGCAGACGTAGGTGCCCGGCTTCAGTTGCGCCGTCCGGTCTTGAGTCGGTTCGGACAATTCAATGTTCCGCGTCTGCACCACAATGCGGCCGTCCGCTTTGACCGCCTGCACGGCGTTCTCGGTCACCTTGACGATCGCCTGCTGGATTTTGGCTTCGTCGTATTTCACCCCGAAGAGCTTGTTCTCCAGTTGGAGCACCCAGGAGAGGAGCGCGTTTTGCGGCGTCTGGAACAACTCCATCGTGCGGCGGACGAGGTTGTTCAGGTTCCCGGCGGCGCGGGAGCGGGAATCCTTCTCCTCCGAACTGAACGCGGCCAGGTGATTGGCGATCTCGGCCCCGCGCGAGGCGGCTTTCTCGATCTCGACCAACGATACCCGCCACGGATGCTTCGGCTCCGCCAAGCTCAGCAAATGCGAGGCGTGCCCCAGAATCGTCGTGAGCGAGTTGTTGAAATCCAGCGTCACCGTGCGTGTGAGTTGGAGCGCGCAATCTAGTTTCTGCTTCTGCGCCAGGTTCGCTTCCACGGTGGGCCCCTTGGCGTCGGTCCCGCTCAAGGCCGACGAACCGGCGCCGCCCCCTGGAAGGAGTTGGATGAGCAGGAAGGTCTCCCCGTTTTGGGAAACCTCGCCAAGGCTCGCCGAGAAGGGAATCGACACCGGATGCGGCCCGCGCAGTTTCAGCGGGAACAAGCCCGCGGGTGACTTCCGCGCTTGTGCCAGACACTGGACCGGCGTGAGCGAATTCTCCGGCCCCCAAATGGACGCCAGCAGCGGCGCGCCGCCGGCCAACTTGGGACCGAACAGCCGTTGGGCCGTCTGGTTCGCCCGCCGGACCACGCCCGCGGTATCGACCAGCAAAACCGGCCACGCCACTTGATCCAAATTGAGACTTAACTCAGCCATTGGCTACTTTGTCGGCGCGCTGGGGCGGAGGTTGAAGCAAAAACCGGTGTTCAACCAGATCAGCCTCGCCGCCGCTCTTGACGCACCCGCTCGAAATGACAGACACAGCTTCAACAAGTCAAGACTCCAGGCTGACGAACGGTCCCGGTAACAACTCCTTCACGGAAAACTCCCGGACTCGCTCCGGTCGCCGCGCGTCGGCGATCCAGACTTTGGCGTCGGGCGCATACTCGGCCAGCAACTGCCGGCAGGCGCCGCACGGCATCGCTCCGCCGTCCGACCGTGCCACCACCGCGATGGCCACGAACTCCTTCTCTCCCTCCGTGAGGGCCTTGAACAACGCCACTCGCTCCGCACAGCAAGTCAGCCCGTAGCTTGCGCTCTCCACGTTGGCCCCGGTGACCACTCGGCCGCGGCGGGTCAACAACGCCGCGCCGACTTGGAACCGTGAGTACGGGGCCACCGCCCGCTCCCGCGCCTGCCAGGCCGCTTTCACCAGGCGTGTCTTACTTGGCTTGGGCATAGAGCTTCACGAACTCCTCCATCATCTCCGACAACACCTGCGCGCCGGCCTCACCTGTGGACAGCACCTCCGCGTGCGTGATCGCCTGCTTGTTCCGGCCCGCCGCCAAGTTGGTAATGCAGGCCAGGGCCGCCACCCGCAACCCGCACTGCCGTGCCACGATGGCCTCCGGCACCGTGCTCATCCCCACGGCGTCCGCGCCCAACCGGCCGAACGCACGGATTTCCGCCGGCGTCTCGTAGCTCGGGCCGCACACGGCGAGGTATTGGCCCGTGTGCAGGCGGGCCTTGGCCTTCTTGGCGGCTTTCTCCACCAAATCACGCAGCCCGCGTTCGTAGGTCTGGCTCAGATCGACGAACCGCGGCGTCCCCGGCAGGTTCCAGCCCCGCAGCGGATTCGTTCCCATGAAATTGATGTGGTCCGAAAACACCATGTAGTCGCCGGCCTTGTAGCGGCTGTTGATTCCGCCCGCCGCGCACGTCAGGCACACCGTCTTCACTCCCAACTCCGCCAGCACCCGGACGGGGAACGTGACCGCCTCCATCGAATGCCCTTCGTAGAAATGCCCGCGCCCGCTCAAGATCGCCACGGGAATCCGCGCCACGTAACCCAGGACCAGCTTCCCCGCGTGGCCCGCGACGCCGGGCCGCGGAAAACCCGGCAGCGACGAATATGAAATCTCCAAGACGCTCGTGCAGCGTCCGAGCACCTTGTCGAAGCCGCTCCCCAGCACCAAGGCCAGCGAAGGCCGCAGCGTGGAGCGGCGCAGAAGGGACGCCGCCACCGTCGCGGCACTGGGCCGGCCGTGGGGATCGCGGGCGTGATTGCCCGAAGGTTGACTCATACAGACGACAACTTGATTACTCGGCCGGCGGGCTTACGCTGGCGCCGGCCTTGTTATGCCTTTGAGCACTGACGAACTCCGCCGTTACTCGCGGCACCTGATCTTGCCCGAAGTTGGTTTGGACGGGCAAAAGAAAATTTCCGCCGCGCGCGTTTTGTGCATCGGCGCGGGCGGCCTCGGCTCGCCTATCGCCCTCTATCTGGCGGCGGCGGGCGTGGGCCGGCTTGGCATCGCCGACTTTGATGCCGTCGAGTTCACGAACCTCCAGCGGCAAGTTCTCCACGGCACCCCAGACGTGGGCCGGCCCAAAACGGATTCCGCACTCGACACGCTCCGCCGCCTGAACCCCAACGTCGAAGTCGTCCCCCACCCCGTCCGCGTCACCAGTCAGAACGCCCTCGACCTCATCGCCGGCTACGACATCGTGGTCGATGGCACGGACAACTTCCCCACGCGCTACCTCACCAACGACGCTTGCGTGTTGCTCAAGAAGCCCAATGTCTATGGGTCGATCTTCCGTTTCGAAGGCCAGGCCAGCGTCTTTGCACCGCATCTGGGCGGGCCGTGCTACCGCTGTCTTTTCCCGGAGCCGCCGCCGCCCGGGGAAGTGCCGAGTTGCGCGGAAGCCGGTGTGTTGGGTGTCCTGCCCGGCATCATCGGCTGCATCCAAGCCACGGAGATTTTGAAACTCATTCTGGGCGCCGGCACGCCGCTGCTGGGCCGCCTGCTGGTCTTCGACGCGCTGGAGATGCGCTTCCGCGAAGTCAAACTGCGCCGCGATCCGCAATGTCCGTTGTGCGGCGAAAAACCCACCCTCACTCAACTCATCGACTACCAACAATTCTGCGGCATGAAACCTGAACCTGCCCTGCCCAATCCCGACGAAGTCACCGTCCACGACCTCAAGCGCGCCCTCGACAATCCCGGCCTCGGCATTCGAATCATCGACGTGCGCGAGCCGGACGAATACCAGATTGCGCGCATCGATGGCGCTCAACTCCTGCCCCTGAGCGCGCTGGCGCAGCGGTTTCGGGAGCTCGACGCCGGCCAGAGCTACTACCTGCACTGCAAAGGCGGCGTGCGCTCGCTCAAGGCCGTGAAGTTTCTCCGCGAGCAAGGCTTCAAGAGCGTGAAGAGCGTCAAAGGCGGCATCCTCGCCTGGTCTGAACAGATCGACCGCAGCGTGCCGAAGTACTGAAGCCGAAATCGGAGAGGCGATTTCAAAATCCCGTAGCAGCCGACGTGAGGAGGCTCCTTTCAGAGATCACAGGCCGGATGAAAGCATCTGAGCCTCAGAACTCCTGATCCCGTGGAAATGACGTGGCCCGCCCGGTGAGGGCACCGGGCCTACAGGATCACGCGAGAGCTGTAGGCCGGATCCCCAGACCCGGCGATCGGGGATCAGCTTGTTCCACGCGGCCTCAACTCTCAGGCGTGGGATCAGAATCCTGAGCCTCGTGACCCCGGCCGCTGCGGGATTCTGAAATCGCCTCTCGGCTTTTGAGCTTCAGCGTCTTTTCTTGCCGCTTCCCACTCCGTCGCGAACGTGTCAGCCTCGCCGCATGTTCAACCGCATCCGTTTCTGGCTGCCTTCGGCGGCGATTCTTTTTCCAGTCTGGGCGCTGGACGCCGCGGCCCTTTCCCCGATGGACCTGCGGTGCGAATATGAGACGAACCCGCTCGACGTCGATGCGCCCCAGCCACGGCTCTTCTGGAAACTCGACAGCGCCGAACGCGGCCAGCGCCAGACCGCCTGGCACGTGCTGGCCGCCTCCACGCCGGAGTTGCTCGCGCGTGACCGGGGCGATTTGTGGGACAGCGGGCGCGTAGCTTCCGACGAAACCACGCACCTGCGCTACGCCGGCCAGCCGCTGAAAAGCTCGCAGCAAGTCTTCTGGAAGGTGCGCGTCTGGGACCAGGACGCCCGCCCCTCGGCCTGGAGCCAGCCGGCATCGTGGACGGTGGGCGTGCTGTCGCCCAAAGATTGGCAGGCGCGATGGATCACGCGCCTCGAGACTGACACGCCCAGCTTGGAGGGCGCGAAGTGGATTTGGCACGACGAGCCAGTGTGGAAGAGCGCGGCGCGCAACTTGGCGAAGCCCAATGTCTTTCCCGGCGCGGTGCGCTTCTTCCAGCGGGAGTTTCAGGTGCCCGCGAGCCGCGTCGTACGCCGGGCCAGGCTCATTGCCACGGCGGACAACGCGGGCGAGCTTTGGCTCAATGGCCGGCCGGTGGTCCAACTCGAAGACTGGCAGCACGCGCACTCTGCCGAGGTAACGAGGCACCTTCGTCCTGGAGCGAATCTCCTCGCCGCGCAAATCAAGAATGAAGGCTCCAGTCCGAGCGAAGCTGGCTTGATTCTGAAATTGGTCATGGATCTCGACGACGGCTCAACCGTCTCCGTGGTCAGCGACGACTCTTGGCGCACCACAGACGTTCGCCCCGGCGGCGATGGTTGGAAGCAGACGTCGGCCCCAGACTGGACCATTGCCGCGGTCGTAGCCGCGTGGGGTGAACGCTACTGGGCCAAGAAGCCCAAAGTGTCGTCGACTCCCCTGCCCCTCTTCCGCAAGCCGTTCGAGATCACCCAACCGATCCGCCGCGCTGTCGTCCACGTCTGCGGCTTGGGCCAGTTCGATCTCTTCCTCGACGGGCGCAAGGCGGGCGATCACTTCCTCGACCCCGCGTGGTCGGTGTTCGAGAAGACTGCGTTCTATTCCACCTTCGACCTGACCACGCAACTCCGGCCCGGCGCCCACGCCTTCGCCGTCATGCTGGGCAAAGGTTTCTACAACACCGCCGGCGACCGCCGCGTGCATGGCGTGGACGCGAGCCGTCCACTCAAACTCATTCTCCAGGCCCATCTCACCTTCGCCGACGGCACCGAACGAATCCTCGTCAGCGACGCTTCGTGGAAGACGGCCGACGGCCCGATCACGCACAGCGCCATCCTCGGCGGCGAAGACTTCGACGCGCGCAAGTTGCCTGCGGGCTGGGACAAGCCAGGCTTCGACGATTCCGCGTGGACCGCGGCAAACGAAACCAGCGATCCCGGCGGCGTGTTGACCGCGGCGATGTCTCCGCCTTTGAAAGCGCACGATGTGTTCAAACCTGTCCGCATCGACGAACCGCAGCCCGGCAAGTTCGTTTATGACTTCGGCCAAAACGCCTCGGCCATCCCGCGGCTGCGCGTGCGGGGCCAAGCCGGGCAGAGCCTCCGGCTCACGCCCGCCGAACAGCGCCACGGCATGTCGCCCCGGCGCAACGACGGCAAAGGTCTGGTGAATCCCGCCGGCGTCGGCAGCCCGAACTTTTTCCAATACACGCTGCGCGGCGACGCCGAGGAAACCTGGACGCCGCAGTTCACCTATAGCGGCTTCCAGTACCTGCAACTGGAAGGCGCCGTGCCGGCAGGCCGTCCGAATCCTGACGGCAAGCCGGTGGTGGAAGAGCTTCTCTCCGTTCACGTGCGCAACGCCGCGCCGGCCGTCGGCCACTTCGAGTGCTCCAATCCGCTCTTCAACGACATCGACCGCATCATCGACTGGGCGGTGCGCGCGAACCTGTCGCACGTTTTGACGGACTGCCCGCACCGCGAGAAGCTCGGCTGGCTGGAGGTGTCCTACCTCATGGGGCCGGCCATCGCAGGCCGCTACGATGTCGCGCGCTTCTACAGCAAGATCAGCCGCGACTGCGCCGATTCGCAGCGCGCGGACGGCCTGGTCCCGACCGTCGCGCCGGCGTATCCGGCCTTCAGCGGTGGCTTCGCTTACACGCCGGAGTGGGGCGCGGCGGCCGTCGTGAACCCGTGGCTCGTGCATCAGTGGTACGGCGACCGGGCGGCGCTGGAGACGAGCTACGCCACGATGAAGGGCTTTGTCGATTACATGGCGCGCACCGCCAAAGACCTCGTGCCCGCGCCCGGTCTCGGCGACTGGTATGATTACGGCCACGGCAAGCCGGTCGGCGCGTCGCAGTTCACGCCGGTCGAACTGAGCGCGATGGCCTCGTTCCATCGCTGCGCCCGCCTCACGGCCGACACCGCCGCCTTGCTGGACCGCGCGGACGACCAGAAGAAGTACTCGGAGCTGGCCGGGCAAATCGCCCGCGCGTTCAACGCCCGCTACTTCAACGGCGCGGACGAGTACAAGAACCTCGGCAGCCCGCAAGCCGCGAACAGCATGGCGCTGTTCACCGGCATGGTCCGGCCCGACCGCGAATCCGCCGTGTTGGAACGCGTCGTCCAGGACCTCCGGCATCGCGGGAACCAGCAGACCGCCGGTGACATCGCCCATTGGTATCTGCTCCAGGTGCTCGCCACGCGCGGCCGCTCCGACGTCATCTACGACATGACCGCGCGCACCAACCTGGGCAGCTACGGGTACATCGTGCGCAACGGGTGGACCTCGATGCCCGAAGCGTGGGATGCGAACACCGGCGCGTCCATGAACCACTGCATGTTGGGCCACATCCAGGAATGGTTCACCGGCTGGGTGGCCGGCCTCCGGCCCGATCCCGCGGCGCCGGGCTTCCGCCGCGTCATCATTCAGCCGCACGCGGTCGGCGACCTCACCTGGGCGCGGGCGGACTACGATTCGATCCGCGGCAAGATGGTCGCCGACTGGAAGAAGGCCGATGGGCGCTTCGCGCTGCGCGTCCAACTTCCGCCGAACACCATGGCCACGGTCTTCCTGCCCGCCAAGTCAGCGGAGGGGATCGAAGAAGGCGGGCAGAGCCTCCCGCGGGCGCCAGGAGTCCGCTTCGTTCGCATGGAGAATGGCCGCGCTGTGCTGGAGGTCCAATCCGGGAGCTACCGTTTCACCGCGCCGCTGTGAATGCCTCCTTGTCTCCAGCCGCGGTCGAGTTCCCGGATCGCCTGGTTTCGGCGTTGCGCAACGCCCGGCGGATCGCGGTGCTGACCGGCGCGGGCATCTCGGCGGAAAGCGGCGTGCCGACGTTCCGCGATGCACAGACGGGGCTGTGGGCGAACTTCAAGCCGGAAGATCTCGCCACGCCAGAGGCTTTCCGCCGGAACCCGAAAATGGTCTGGGAATGGTACGAATGGCGTCGGCAACGGGTCCGCACGGTCTCGCCCAATCCCGGCCATCTGGCCCTCGTGGAAATGGAGCGGCGCGTGCCGGCCTTCACTCTCGTGACGCAAAACGTGGACGGACTCCACCAGCGCGCCGGCAGCCGCCACGTCCTTGAACTTCACGGCAACATCACCCGCACCAAGTGTTTCGAGGAAGATGCGGCGGTAGAGAGTTGGCCCGAGGACGGTGAAGTCCCGCCGCGCTGCCCACGGTGTGGCGGAATGCTGCGCCCAGACGTGGTGTGGTTTGGCGAGATGCTCCCCGAGGGCGCCTATGCGGCGGCCGAAGCCGCGGCGGAAGCGTGCGATGTGTTCTTCTGCGTCGGCACCGCCACCGTGGTGTATCCGGCCGCCGCCTTGCCGTTTGCCGCGTTGCGCGCGGGCGCGACGGTGGTGGAGGTGAACCCAAGCGAAACCCAGTTGTCGGACCAAGCCACGCATTCGTTGCGCGGACGCGCTGGAGAGCACCTGCCCGCTTTGGTCAAAGCGGCTTGGCCCGAGCCGTAGCGGCAATTTCAAAACCGGAGCAACTCACGTGAGGACAGGGCTGATTCAAGAAACATGCGGAGAGGAGCGCGGGCAGTCTGCCCGCGCGTTCCGTCGAAAATGGGAGCGAAAAACACGCGGGCAGGCTGCCCGCGCTCCTTCTTGGATCAGTCCTGCACGTGAGGAGGCTTAAACTTCAAGGGAACAGCGCCTCCTCACGTCGGCTGCTACGGTTTTGAAGACTGCGCCCCGGCCGATTCAACCTGGCGGGCCATGAGCCAGAGCACGTCCGAGAGGCGGTTCAGGAAGACAATGATCTCGTCGTTGCGAAGTTGCTTGTTCTCGTGCAACTCACACACGCGGCGCTCGGCCCGGCGGCAGATGGTCCGCGCCAAGTCCAGCGCGGCCGAACAGGCGTTGCCCCCCGGCGTGGCCCAACCGGTGAAGGCGACACCGCTCGACTCGATCTCCCGCACCAGCGCGTCGAGCTGGGCCGTCCGGTCCGGCTCCATCAATTGAAAGCCGTCCATCACGTAGCGGGGCAGGTCTTCCACCGCCGTGGCCAGTTCGCCCATGAGCACGACCAACTGCGATTGCACGGCGAGCAGGTGCCGTTGCACGAAATCGTGCGCGCAGTGGGCGCGGGCCAGCCCCAAGGCCGCATTCAGTTCATCCACACAGCCGTAGGCCTCCACGCGCGGATGGCATTTCGGGACGCGACGGTTGTACATCAAACCGGTCGTCCCGCTGTCCCCGGTGCGCGTCGCAATGCTCATGTTCACGCCATCGCTCGGGCCAGCGCGTTCCACCAGGCATCGTGAAGTTCGGAGACGGACGTGGCCCACTCGCTTGTCGCCGTCTTGAAGGCCAGCGTGTCGCCGCCCACGGTCCCGATCGGCAGGGCCGGCACGCCCAGAATCTTCGCCTGGGCCAGCACCTTGCCGGTGTTGTGCAGGGCGGTGGTGATGACGACGCGATTCTGTGTTTCCCCAAAGAGGAGCGCGTCCAAGCGCGGCGTAGCGGCGGCTCGGCAGAGCGCCGCATTTCCTTCCTGAGTCTGATTGGCGGCGCTCTGCCGAGGCGCCGCTACGGAAGTCAGATCGACCGTCGCTCCAAGGAGGCGCGACGTGCCGCGAGCTTCGAGCCGGCTGATGCAGCACTCCGCCAGCGCGACGGCCAGGCCGCCTTCGCTGCAATCGTGGGCGCTCTTGACCGTGCCCGCTTGGATGAAGCCGAGCAGCGCCGTGTGAAGCGTCTTCGCTTTGTCCAGGTCACAGCGCGGCGGCGTGCCGGTCTTCTGGCCGTGGATGACTTGCAAGTAGGCGCTGCCGCCGAGGCCCTGCAGCGGATCGGCCGTGTCGGCGGGGTCGCCCAGGAGAATAATGGCGTCGCCTTCGTCCTTGAACCACTGCGTCGTGATGTGCTCGGCCTTCTCGATGAGGCCGACCATCGCGACGGTGGGCGTCGGATCAATCGGGCCGGCGGGGCTTTGGTTGTAGAGCGAGCAGTTGCCGCCGGTGATGGGGGCATTGAAGGCGCGGCAGGCGTCGCCCACGCCGCGCACGGCTTCCTTGAGCTGCCAGAAGAGTTCCGGGTTGTGCGGATTGCCCGCGTTGAGATTGTCGGTCACGCCCAGCGGGACCGCGCCGGAACAGGCCAGGTTGCGCGCGGCTTCCACCACCGCGGCCTTGCCGCCCTCGTAGGGATCGAGGAAGACATAGGCGCCGTTGCAGTCGCTGGTCAAGGCGAGGTATTTCTCCAATTTGAAATCTGAGATTTGAGATTTCAAATCCGCGGACAGCGGCGGCAGAGAGTCCTCTTTGATGCGGAGGACCGCCGCGTCACTGCCAGGGCAGATGACGGAGTTGTCGCGCACCATGTGGTCGTATTGGCGATAGACCCAGTTCTTGGAGGCGATGGTGGGGTGGGCGAGGAGACGTTTCAGGAGATCGGACAGATCAGTCGGATTGGACAGATCCGCCAGATCATCCAGCCGAAATGCCCGAACCGCCTTCAAATACTCCGGCTCTCGCGCTTCCCGGGAATACACCGGCGACTCGTCCGCGATCTTCTTGGCCGGAATGTCCGCCACTACCTTGCCGTGCTGCTTCACGACCATGCGGCCCGTGTCGGTGACAAAGCCGATCTCCGACCAGGGCAAGTCCCATTTGTCGAAGATGCGCTTCACCTCCTCTTCGCGGCCCTTGTGGACGATGATCAACATGCGCTCCTGCGACTCGCTGAGCATGATCTCGTAACTCGTCATGTTCGGCGCACGCTGGGGAACCTTGTCGAGTTCAATCTCGATGCCGGTGCCGGCGCGGGCGGCGGTTTCGCAAGTGGAGCAAGTCAACCCCGCCGCGCCCATGTCTTGAATGCCGGCCACACAGCCGGTGGCAAGGAGTTCGAGGCAGGCTTCGCACACCAGCTTCTCCATGAACGGATCGCCCACCTGCACCGCGCCCCGCTGAACCTCGGCCGATTCCTCGGTCAAGTCCTGCGACGCGAACGCCGCCCCCGCCAAGCCATCGCGGCCCGTGGCGGGGCCGACGTAGAAGACCGGGTTGCCGACACCTTTGGCCGCGCCGCGGGCGATCTGCTCATGCCGCAGCACGCCCAGGCAGAAGACGTTGATGAGGGGATTGCCGGCGTAGCTCTTGTCGAAATACACTTCGCCCGCAATGGTGGGGATGCCGAAGCAGTTCCCGTAGTGCGCAATGCCCGCGACCACACCGCCGAAAAGCCGGCGCACTTCGGGATCGGTGATCTCGCCAAAACGAAGCGAGTCGAGCGCGCACACGGGCCGCGCGCCCATCGTGAAGATATCGCGGACGATTCCGCCCACGCCCGTGGCCGCGCCCTGGAATGGCTCGACGGCGCTGGGATGGTTGTGCGACTCGATCTTGAACGCGATGGCCAAGCCGTCGCCGATGTCGATAATGCCGGCATTTTCCTCACCCGCGCCGACGAGGATCTTCGGTGACTTGGTGGGGAAGGTCTTCAGCAGCGGGCGGGTGTTCTTGTAGCTGCAATGCTCGCTCCACATCACCGAGAAAATGCCCAGCTCGGTGTAGCTCGGTTCGCGGCCCAGAAGGCGTTTAATGTTGGCGTATTCGTCCGGCGTCAGGTTGTGCTTCGCGACGAGTTCGGGAGTGATGGCGGGTTCCTGCATCAGTTCAGAGTTCAAGGCTCAAGGTTCAAAGTGCTTCCGATGGCGTCAGGCCAGTTCCGGCACGTGCTCGTCCTCGAATCTCTCGATGAGGACGCCGAGCACATCCATCATCGAGGCCAGCGGGTGCCCTTCGTCTTCACCGACCTCATCCACCAGCCGGTCGAGCAGTTTCACAAGATGGCGATACTCCTTGTCGGTGCGCGGAACTCGCAGGGCTGGCTCCACTTGGGGCCAGGCCGCAAACGCTTTCTCAATTTGGATTGTGGACATGGCAACTACTCTTTCCAGTTACCCGCGTTGTATTCGCCGTGGGTCAGCACGGCGCGAATATACACTTTGCGGCGGTTGTAGTGAATCGCCGCGATCAGTCGGACCTTGTTGCCGCCGACGTTGAATACTGTCAAACCTTTCACCTGATCAGCGTGCGGAAACACCGAACGGAGCTCGGCGAAGTTCGCGCAATTATTCTTCTTTAACGTCCGATACCAATGCGCCAGCCCGGACTTTGCGGTGGGATGCTTCTCCGCGAATTCATTCAGTCGTTTGCGCGTGATGATGTGCATGGACGCCCTGCTGTCCCAAACTCCTCACGCCGCCTTCGCCACCGTCCTGCCTTGCAGCGTGTCAATCATGCTCTCGAAGATCAGCCGTCCGTCGTCGCTGCCAAGAATTTTCTCACAGGCACGTTCGGGATGCGGCATGAGGCCGGCCACGTTGCGACGTTCGTTGCAGATGCCGGCGATGCTGAGGACGGAACCGTTCGGGCTGGCCTTTTCCGTCACCTCGCCGGCGGCAGTGCAGTAGTGCCAGAGCACTTGGTTGTTGGCCTGGATTTTCGCGAGAGTCGGCTCGTCAGCGAAAAAGGCGCCCTCGCCGTGAGCCACGGGAATCTTCAGCAGCTTGCCGGCTGGAATCCTGCAAGTGAACGGGGAGTTCGGCGTGGCGGCCTTGAGAAACACGTGCTCGCAGCGGAACTGGAGCGAGCGGTTGCGCACGAGCGCGCCGGGCAGCATGCCGGCTTCGCAGAGAATCTGGAAGCCGTTGCAGATGCCCAGGACCAGCCCCCCGTCGGCCGCGAACTTCTGCACGGCCTGCATCACCGGGCTGAAGCGCGCGATGGCGCCGGTGCGGAGGTAGTCACCATAGCTGAAGCCGCCGGGCACGATTACGGCGTCGGCATGGCCCAGCGATGTTTCTTTGTGCCAGACGAAGTCCGCGCTGTGACCCAGCAGGCGAATGGCGTGGACCGCGTCCTGGTCGCAGTTGGAAGCGGGGAATTGGAGGACGGCGAAGTGCATTGTGTCAGTGGTTCATGGTTCGTTGTTCGTCGCTCGTGGAATTGGGCAACCAACCACGAACCACGAACAACAAACAAAGCCTCACTCCATTTCGAGCTTGTAGTCCTCAATGATCGGGTTGCTGAGGAACTTGTGGCTCGCCTCGTCGAGCGCCCGGCGGGCCGCTTCCCGGTCGGTGCCGGGGGCCAGCTCAATTTCGAGAAACTTCCCGACGTGGACGGCGGCGATGCCCGTGTAGCCCATCTGGGCGAGGGCGTTCTGGACCGTCTTGCCCTGGGGATCGAGCACGGCCTTTTTGGGTGTGATGATGATCTTTGCTTTCATGGTCACAGCGGGGGGACCCGCGAATCAATGACGCGAGATGGTGGAGAAACTCGCCGTGCGAGGCGAGAGTTTTTTCGGCGCACGCGGACCCTTCGGCTATCCGCTCAGACCTTCCGACTCAGGGGCCTTCTTGGCCATCAAGCCGTGGTGCAGCTTGGAGTGCCGATGCCCGTACACAAAATAGATCGCCAGCCCGATCACCATCCACACGATCAGCCGCAGCCACGTGTCCAGCGGCAGACCGAACATCAGCCAGCCACAAAAGAAAACACCGAGCGGGCAGACCAGCCAAAACACCGGCGTGCGGAACGGCCGGTGGATCCCGGGGTCGGTGAACCGCAGCACGAACACGCCGGCGCAGACAATCGCGAACGCCAGCAGCGTGCCGATGGACACCAGTTCGCCCAGGATGTCGATGGGGAACACGCCCGCGATCAGCATGGCGATCACGCCGGTGAGGATTTGGGCCAGCCACGGTGTGCGGAAGCGTGGATGCACCGCGCTGAAGACCGGCGGCAGCAGGCCGTCCTTGGACATCGCGTAGAAAATTCGAGGTTGCCCCAGCATCATGACCAAGATCACCGACGAGAGGCCCGCGATGGCGCCAATCTTGATGACCGGTCCCATCCAGCGCGACACCGAAGGCCCGAGGGAATCGACCGCAACAGCAATCGGCGCCGGCACGTTGAGCCGCGTGTAGGACACCACCCCCGTCAAGACCAGCGAGACGACGATGTAGATTACGGTGCAGATGGCGAGGGAGGTGAGGATGCCGATGGGCATGTCCCGTTGCGGCTTCTTCGCTTCCTGGGCGGCGGTGGAAACCGAGTCAAAGCCGATGTAGGCAAAGAAAATCACTCCCGCCGCCCGCAACACGCCGCCCCAGCCGAAGTGCCCCGGTCCCTCGGCTGCCGGCACAAACGGGTGCCAGTTCGCCGGGTTGATGTACGCGATCCCGACCACGATGAACGCCAGAATCACCACCAGTTTGATCGCCACCACCAGGTTGTTGAAGGAGGCCGATTCCTTGATCCCGATCACCAGGAGCACGGTGACCAGCATGATGATGATGAGCGCGGGCAGGTTGAAGAGGGCGGTCGCCTGTCCCAGCGTGGAAGGATCGGTGCCGACCGCCTGGATCTGATTCAGCAGCCCCGGGTCCATCGCCACCCAACCGGACTTCATCTTCAGAACCGCGGCAAGGGCGGTGGGCACTTCAATCAAATGCGTGCCGCACGCCGCGGACAACGCCGGCGGTATGTGAATGTTCAGGTCGTAAAGCAGGGAGACAACGTAGCCCGACCAACCCACCGCGACCGTCGAGGCCGCGAACAGATACTCCAGGATCAAGTCCCATCCGATAATCCACGCGAGCAGTTCACCCAGCGTCGCGTAGCCATAGGTGTAGGCTGAGCCGGAAATCGGGATCATGGCCGCGAACTCGGCATAGCACAGGCCCGCGAAAGCGCACGCCACTCCCGCCAGCACGAAGGACAGGACAATGGCCGGCCCGGCGTATTTCGCCGCCGCCTGGCCGGTGAGCACGAAGATGCCGGCGCCAATGATCGCGCCGATGCCCAGGGCGGTGAGGTTCATGGGGCCGAGCGCCCGCTTGAGCCGTTGGTCACTCGCGGCCTCGGCTTGCAGCGAAGCCACAGTTTTTCGACGGAAGAGTTTCATGTCGCAGGTCGAAGGGGGTGCCGGCTCGCGCGGGAGGCCCCGCCGCCGTTGAGATGAGGTGCTTTGTTTTTCACGCAGTCAGATACCCGCACAGGTCCGGTTTCAGCCCCGGCTTACTGAGCCGCCAACGAGAAGTCAAGCGCGCTGAAGAATCGCGGCCTCTACTTTCAGGGCTGATTCAAGAAACATGCGAAGAGGAGCGCGGGCAGCCTGCCCGAGCGTTCCGTCGAAAATGGGAGCGAAAAACACGCGGGCAGGCTGCCCGCGCTCCTTCTTGGATCAGCCCGGCCTCCACTTTGGCCTTTGAACTTTGAACTTTGACCTGCTAAGCAAGGCGCATGGAAACACCAGACCAACTCCGGGAGTTGTGGCGGATGCAGAAGGCGCTGAACCAACGCATCGGCGTGCAGACCGACGGCCTGAACGACGCGGAACAGACCCAGTGGGTGCTGAACTACTGCCGCGCCATGTCGCAGGAGATCGCGGAGTTGACCGACAGCGTGCCGTGGAAATGGTGGGCCAAGTACCAGAAGTTCGACCCGCAAAACGCCCGCGTGGAGGTGGTCGATCTGTTCCATTTCCTCATCAGCCTCGCCCAGGTGCTGGGCCTGAGCGCGGACGACGTGTTCCAGGCTTACGTGAAGAAGAACGAGGTGAACTTCAAGCGCCAGGAGTCGGGCTACACGCAGAAAGACGAGCACGACTCGAAACACATTTAGCCGATGCCGCGGCCAGGGATCACAGTTCGGGGAACGGGAGCCAGAAGCCGAGTCGCAGCGGCGGGCCGCGTTCCGCCCCGTTGGCGCGGCGAAGTGGAGCGCGTGCTCATCACCGAAGAGCAGATTGCGCAACGCGTGCGGCAACTCGCCCGGCGCCTCGAGCGCGACTTCAAAGGGCGGGACTTGATCATCGTGCCGCTGTTGACCGGCACGGTGATGTTCATGGCCGACCTGCTGCGCCACCTTGCCCTGCCCTTGCGCATCGACTTCATGGGCGTCTCCAGCTACGGCGCGGGCACGGAGTCCGGCGAGTTGGTCTTCACCAAGGAACTGCGCATGGAACTGCGCAGCCGCGACGTCCTGCTGGTGGACGACATCCTCGACACCGGGCGCACGCTCAAACGGGTGAGCGAGAAATTGCGCTCGCTCAAGCCGCGCTCGCTCAAGACCTGCGTGCTGCTCGACAAGAAGGCCCGCCGCGTGGAGCCGATCGAAGCGGATTACGTGGGGTTCGAGATTCCCGACGCCTTCGTGGTCGGCTACGGACTGGATTTCGCGGAACGGTACCGGAATCTGCCGTTCGTCGGCGTGCTCAAGCCGGAGATGTACCGCGCCTCCTGACGAGCGCGCAGCCAACGTAGAAAGAAAAATCCCCGCAGCCACCAGGACTGCGAGGAAGCGGAAAACTCTCAGGGGCGGGCCGCCTACTTCATCAGCAGCGCCTGACGGGCACGCTTGATGGCGAGGTTGAGGCGGCGCTGGTAATGGGCCGGCAGGCCGGTGTACTTGCGGGGCAGAATGCGGCCGGCGTCGGTGACGTAGCGCCGGAGCAAGTCCACGTTCTTGAAGTCCAGCAGGTCGGCGGTGAAATCGACCTTGGGCTTGGGCCGCGGAGTGCGGCGCTCCATCATGCTGCTACGGCCGCGGCTGTCGCGCTTGCCTTTTTCGGTGTGGGTTTTGCGGGGCATAACAGGTTACTTGACTTCGCGGTGCAGGGTGTGGCGGCGGAGGTTGGGATTGTACTTCTTCAGCTCGATCTTTTCCGGCTTGAGCTTCTTGTTGCGCGTGGTCATGTAGCGGGAAGGCGTCTTGCCTTCCTTGCGCGCTTCACTGCATTCGAGGGTGACGATTTCGCGGGGCATGGTTAATCCTTTTCTTTGGCGGGTTTTTCTTCGGCCGGCTCTTCCTCCTCTTCGACTTCCACGGGAGCGGAACTGTCCACGGTGCCGAGCGCGCCCAGGCGGCGCTGCTTGAGCGCGCCTTCCTTTTCCAGTTGCGCCTGGGCTTCCACGGTGAAGCGGGTCCAAGGGATGGCCTCCAACCGGGCCTTGGGAATGGGCTTGCCGGTGAGTTCGCAGACCCCGTACGTGCCCTTCTCGATGCGCTTGAGCGCCTCTTCGATCTCGTAGAGCGCATCCTGGTCGGACGACAGGAGGCTGAGGGCGAAATCGCGGTCGAAGTTGTCGGTGCCTGAATCGGCCATGTGCAGGCTGTAGCCCTGCAACTCCTCGGCGGACTCCTTGGCCAAGCCGCTCATCTGATGGAGCAGGCGTTCCCGCAGCTCCATGAGATTCTGGTAGTACTCGGCCCACTCGGTATTGACCCGCGCCCTGGGCTTGAAATGATTGGCGCCCTTGGTCGCGGGCTGTCCGAGAATGGAGGCCGCCGTTGCCGCCTTTTTGGGCTTGGCTTGGGCGGCGACTTTCTTCACTGCTTTTTTCTTTGCTGTCACAGCAACGTCTGTGTGTTCAAACATCAAAATCCTTCTCTGGCGGCCCGGTTTGCTGACCGGGTCGAACGAAAGAGGCGGGGAATGTAACAAGCGAAGACAAATATTCCACAAAAATCTTGAGAAATTGCGGGGCCGCAAAATCGTGCCGTGGCAGCCGTGGTCACGAGGCCCAACCCGCTCCGGGCAGGCCGTCCTCCCCAGACTTGACTTGCCGCCGCGGGGCCTGAACATCGCCGCGCATGGCGAGCCTGTTCTCCATCCGCGGTGATCTCCGCTATGAAGTCGTCCGCAAGCTCTACGAAGGCGGCATGGGCATCGTGTACGAGGCCGAGCAATTCGGCGCCCGTGAGTTCGTCAAGCGGGTCGCCATCAAAGTCATTCGCCAGAGCTACGCCAGCCAGAGACAGTTCATCGAGAATTTCATCGGCGAAGCCAAGCTGGTGGCGGACTTGATCCACACGAACATCGTCCAGACCTACCACCTGGGCGAAGCGGGCGGCATGTTCTACATCGCGATGGAACTGATCCGCGGCGTGAATCTGGAGCAGTTCACCCAGAAACTGGCCGACAAGCAACGCACCCTGCCGCTCGAACTCGCGGTCTTCATCGTCAGCCGCGTTTGCCGCGGGCTGGCCTACGCGCACTCCAAGACGGACAAGGACGGCCGGCCTCTCGGCATCGTGCATCGCGATGTGAGCTTCAAGAACATCATGATCGCCTTCGAGGGCGACGTGAAACTCACCGACTTCGGCATTGCCAAAGCGCGCGGCTACCTCCAGGACAACGAAGGCGAAGTCGTGGCCGGCAAGGCCGACTACATGAGTCCCGAACAGGCGGACTTCCAGATCACGGACAAACGCTCCGACCTGTTCTCGGTGGGCGTGGTCCTCGCGCACCTGCTCCTGGGGCACAACATTTTCAAAGCGATCACCTCGGAGCAGTCGCGGGACCGCATCATGACGCTCCCGATCCCGGATTTCCGGCAACTCGACAAGCGGCTGGACGACCGCCTCAATCACATTCTCCAGCGCGCCCTGGTGCGCGACCTCTCCAAGCGGTTCGCCACGGCGGACGAGATGCTTTACGAGCTGGAATACTACATCTACCGCACCGGCTACGGGCCGACGAACGAAACCCTCGGGAAGTTCATCCGCGAACTCTTTGGGCCGGAAGCCCTGCCGGGCGGCGACAAAACGGTCCCTCCGCCGCTCACTCTCGCCGCCTCGGCCCAGCCTGACGCCGACGCCCACGCCGCCCAGCGCAAACCGATCTCGCCATGAGCCGCCCCAAACAAAAGGCCGCCCCCGCCACGACCGCCAGGTTGGCCGCCGACCGCAAACGCACCGCCCTGGCTCCCAAGCCGGGCGCAGACCGCACCGTCACGCTGGGTTTGATCCAAATGGGGTGCGGTGATGATCCGGACGAGAATCTCTCCAAGACGCTCGCCGCGGTCGAGGACGCCGCCAAGGGCGGGGCGCAGATCGTCTGTACGCAGGAGCTTTTCCGCTCGCACTACTTCTGCCAGAGCGAGGACTACAAGTATTTCCAGTTGGCCGAGCCGATCCCCGGCCCGAGCACGGATGCGTTCCAGTCGCTCGCCCAGCGCCATCGCGTGGTCATCGTGGCGTCGCTGTTCGAGAAGCGCGCTCCAGGCGTCTATCACAACACCGCCGCGATCATCGACGCCGACGGTTCCCTGCTGGGCACGTATCGCAAGATGCACATCCCCGACGACCCGCTTTACTACGAGAAATTTTATTTCACGCCCGGCGACCTCGGCTTCCGCGCCTGGGAAACGCGCTACGCCAAGATCGGCGTGCTCATCTGCTGGGACCAATGGTATCCCGAAGCCGCGCGGCTCACGGCGTTGCGGGGCGCGGAGATTCTGTTCTACCCCACGGCCATCGGCTGGCATCCGGGCGAGAAGGCCGACCACGGCGCCAAGCAACACGAGGCCTGGGAACTTGTCCAACGCAGCCACGCCGTGGCCAATGGCTGCTTTGTGGCGGCGGTGAACCGAGTCGGCTTGGAGAAACCGGCGGGCGGCGACGGCATCCAGTTCTGGGGGCAGAGCTTTGTGGCCGGCACCTCTGGCGAACTCCTTGCCAAAGCCGGCGCCGATCGGGAAGAGACGTTGCTCGTGCCCGTGAACGTGGCGCAACTGGATTCCACGCGCACGCAATGGCCGTTCCTGCGCGACCGCCGCATCGACGCCTACGAAGGGCTGACGCGCCGGTTTCTCGGCTGAGCTGCGGTCTCCCGCGCGCGACTTCGCCGTCCCGCGATTCAGCAGCGCCCACCTCCTCATGTCTCTCCCGCTCGCATGGATCACCGGTGCCGGCGGCCTGATCGGCAGCCACCTAGTCCGCGCCGCCGCGACGTGCGCGCTGCATTGGCGAACTCGTGGCCTCACGCGCGCGGAGTTGGACCTCACCGATCACGACGCCGTCCGCGCGCTGTTTCACCAGGAACGGCCCGCGCTCGTCATCCACTGTGCCGCGTTGAGCAAGTCTGCAGACTGCCAGCGGAATCCGGAGCTCGCGCGCCGGGTCAACGTCGAAGCCACGGCACGGCTCGCGGAACTGGCGGCGGACATTCCGCTGATCTACTTCTCCACCGACCTCGTCTTCGACGGTCGGCAAGGGAACTACGACGAATCGGCTCCAGTGAGTCCGATCACTGTTTACGGGGAAACGAAGGCTGCGGCGGAGCAGCTCGTCCAGGCCAATCCACGCCACACCGTCATCCGCACTTCGCTGACCTACGGCGTCTCTCCTTCCGGCGACCGCGCCTTCAACGAGGAGTTGCTCCAGGCGTGCCGCGCCGGTTGCGCGGTGCGCCTGTTCACGGACGAAATCCGCTGCCCGATTCCGGCCGAAGTGACCGTCCGCGCCGTCTGGGAACTGGCTTCACTGAACCAGCCTGGTCTGTATCACTTGGCCGGAAGCGAGCGCCTCTCGCGCTGGGACATTGGCCAAGTCCTGGCCACGCGCTGGCCGGAGTTACGCGCGAGCCTTGAGCCGGGATCATTGCGCGACTTCCGCGGTGCCCCGCGCTCACCGGACACGTCGCTCAACTGCGCGAAGATCCAGAAGTTGCTGACCACTCCCCTGCCCCGCTTTACGGAGTGGATTAAAGCGCATTCCGCATCCCGGCCGTAGCGGCGTCTCGGCAGAGCGCCGCCGTTCTTGCGCTTCAGATTGGCGGCGCTCTGCCGAGACGCCGCTACGGGGCTTTGCAGTTGGCTCCCACACCGCCTGGATTTCCAGCGTAGCAAAACGATCGACGCCAGACCATTGCGCCTCCCGCAATTCGCATTCCCTTTCCAAAGCTTGCTGCTACCTTGCTCCCGTATGACAACAACCGTGTCCGAGGCGCCCCCCGCGCAGAAGATCAATCTCCGCCGGCCCGACGTGATGGAGGCCGTGCAGGCGCAGGTGCTCTCGCACTATCGCAGTGAACTGGTGGAGCGCATCCGCGCCGGAGGCCATGTGCTGTCCGCCGCCGGGTTGACCGTGAAGCTGGCCAAGGAATTCGGTTTCTGTTACGGCGTCGAGCGCGCCATCGACCTCGCCTACGCCGCCCGCAAAGTCTTTCCCGACCAGCCCATCTACATTCTGGGCGAGATCATTCACAACCCTGAGGTCAACGACCAGATCCGCGACATGGACATCAAGTCGCTTTCCGGCCGCGAGAAGAACGCGGACATCGACGACCTCCAGGCGGGCGACATCGTCATCATCCCGGCCTTCGGCACCGAGGTGGGCACGCGGCGCAAGCTGGAGGAAAAGGGCTGCCGCTTCGTCGATACCACCTGCGGCGACGTGATGAGCGTGTGGAAGCGCGTCCGGCAGTATTCCAAGGACCAGGTCACGAGCATCATTCACGGCAAAGCCAAGCACGAGGAAACCAAGGCCACCACGTCGCAAGCCACGGCCTACGGCACCGGCCATTACCTCGTGGTTTATAACTTGGCCGAGACGGACTACGTCTGCGACTACATCCTCCGCGGCGGCGACAAGCAGGAGTTCCTGGAGAAGTTCAAAGGCGCCTACTCGCCCGGCTTCGATCCCGACCAGCACCTGCAGGCCGTGGGCGTAGCCAACCAAACCACGATGCTGCGCGGCGAAACCGAGGAGGTCCAGCGCCGCCTCCGCGCGGTCATGGAGAAGAAGCACGGCCCCGCCCGGCTCCCGGCGCATTTCCGGTTCTTCGACACGATTTGCGGCGCGACGCAAGAGCGGCAGGACGCGCTCCAGCGCCTGCTCGGCGAGCCGATGGACTTGCTGCTGGTCATCGGCGGCTACAACTCCTCCAACACGTCGCATCTTGCAGAAATGGGCGAAGGCAAGCTGCCCACTTACTTCATCAAGAACGCGGCCAAGATGGTTTCCGAGAAGCTGATCGTTCACTGGAACCTGCACCTCCAGAGCGAGGTCGAAACCCGCGACTGGTTGCCCGCCCGCGATGTCGTCATCGGCATCACCGCGGGCGCCTCCTGCCCGAACAACCTGATCGAGGACACCATCCGCCGGCTGTTCGAGCTTCGGGGCGTCTCGGTGAATGACTTGCTGGCCGCGAAATGAAGAGAGGTTGAAGAGTTAAATGGTTGAAGAGCTAAAAAGGTCGCCGCCTCGTGAACTTGACGCTTCCTGCCAGCCGTCCCTCTTTTTAACCCTTTAACCC
Source organism: Verrucomicrobiota bacterium (assembly GCA_016219875.1). Lineage (GTDB taxonomy): Bacteria > Verrucomicrobiota > Verrucomicrobiia > Limisphaerales > JACRJZ01 > JACRJZ01. Next base: position 33,528 of record JACRJZ010000101.1, read on the forward strand.
TTCAACCCTTTTAACTCTTTCCCCATGCCCTGCACCCGACTCGAACTCGAAGCCCGCGAGCGGCAGATGCTGGCGCCCTGTGCGCAGTTCAGCGCCGACACCCGCGGACGCAAGTACCCCGAAGAGCCGCCGGAGTGGCGCACGCACTACCAGCGCGACCGCGACCGCGTTATCCACGCGCGCGCCTTTCGTCGGCTGGAATACAAGACGCAAGTCTTCCTCAACGGCACCGGTGACCACTTGCGCACGCGGCTCACGCATTCGATGGAAGTGGCCGGCATCGCGCGCAACATCTCCCGCGCCCTCCGGATCAACGAAGACCTGACCGAAACCATTGCGCTGGCGCACGACCTCGGCCATTCGCCGTTCGGCCACTCCGGCGAAAAGGTGCTCAACGAACTCATGCAGGACCACGGCGGCTTTGAGCACAACCAGCAGAGCTTGCGCGTGGTGGAGGAACTGGAGCAGAAGTATCCCGGCTTCCCCGGTCTGAATCTCTCCTGGGAAGTGCGCGAGGGACTGGTGAAGCACTACACCAGCTTCGATCATCCCAGCAAGCGCCCCGGCTTCGAAGCCCGGTCGTCGTCCCTCGAAGCACAAGTCGCCAACCTTGCCGACGAAATCACCTACTACAGCCACGACCTCGACGACGGGCTGACCAGCGGCCTGCTCACAGAACCACAACTCCGCCGCGACATCCGCATCTGGGCCGATGCCGACCGCGCCGTCCGACAGAAGCACGGCGATCTGCCGGATGAAGTCCGCCGCTACTTCATCGTCCGCTGCCTGATCGACGACCACGTGAAGGACGTGGTCCACACGACCGAGGAACACCTCCGCGCCGCCGGGGTGAAGAGCGCGGATGACGTGCGCCTGCACGACGACGCCTTGGTCCAATACAGCCCGGAGCGACGCCAGATGAACCAGGAGTTGCGCGGGTACCTTTACGAGCACCTTTACTTCCACCCGGAAGTCCACCTCCCCAACGAGCGCGCCACAGCCATGCTGGCCGCGCTGTTCCATTACTACATGGAGCACCAGAACGACCTCGACGACCAGTGGCGCCAGCGTGCCCAGAACCTCGGCTGGCCGCGGGCCATTTGCGATTACCTCGCCGGCATGACCGACCGCTACGCCGTGCAGGAATACCAGCGGCTGATCGGCTTCAAGAAAGAGTCGCCGATTTACACCGCCCATACATGATTGAGCGATTTTCTCGAAAAAACAGGGCCATCGTCGATTTCGCGGAACAAGCACCCCCAAAAAAAACGGCCCGGCTTCGACTATCACCAAACCCGCCGACATAAGCTGATTCCGCGTTCGCGCGAGCGTCTTGCGAAATCCGAGTTCACGATCAGGAGCAACAGGACCGACACCGTCCTGCTCAACAAGCCACGCGTTCCTGCAGATTGTCTTGGGCTGGCTCAGTCCCTGGCCGGGCCGATCAGTTCCACAAAGTTCCCGTCCGGATCCTGGAAGGTAACCAACTGCGCTTTGCCGCCCAAGGAAACGGGAGTCGCTCCCAGCAGCTTGACCCCCGCCTTCTTCAGCCGCACCAAGGCCTGATCCATGTCTTTCACAAAGAAGGTCAGGTAGTTGATCCCGATCGTCGAATGAATGTGGCTCCGGTCGGGCAGCTTGCCATTCGCCGCCGGAAACGACATCAGTTTGATCCGCGTCGCCCCTTCGATTTCCTCCGTCACAAATACGCGGACATTGATCGGATGATTGTCCACCAGCCCGATCTTCTTCCCCAACTCCGCCGGGGCCGAGAATCCTTTCATCTCCTTCAGGCCGATTGCCTCGCGGTAAAATGTGGCCGTCTTTTCGACGTCCCGCGCCACGATCCCGATGTCAATGGTGGGTTTGGAGAACGCGTTGGTGGCGTCCGCCGCCTGAGCTATGGGAGCCGCCCCGAGCCAAGCCAGGACAACCGAAGCGACCGTCAGGTTCGTAGGGCATAAGAAGCGTGTCATCATGGCCAGAGGCTATGGATTCCGACCGGCTCAGCAAGGCGAATCTCTGGCGCAAATCCGGGATCAGCGCCGATCCGTGTCGGGTTGGATACCCAAGCGCCGACGGGTGACGACGTGCATGATTTCCCCCATGTTGGCCTGTCCGTCCCGGAGGACGCTATTCAGCAAGTTGAACGCAGCCCATTTTTGCTCCGATTCGGCATTCACGCGGCCGCGCAAATGCCCGCGTCTCGCTCAGGGCAACTCTCGTAGATGTGCTCAAACAACCCCAAGCACTCTTACTCGTAAAGCGGTTTGTTGTGGGCACGCGGCAGGCGCTGTCGAGCACGTCTTTGGCTCGCTCCTCCCCCGCCATCAGCGGCGTGCCGGTGAGGGCGACAAACAACGCCTTGGGCAACGCCGCCCGGATGATCCGGCAGGAAACATCAGTGTTGCCAGCCTTGATCGTGGCTTTACCCTGCGGGTCATGTTCATCAGATTCATCCGCGGTTTGCCGCCAGGCTCGCTGGCTGTTGCTTGCCTTGTCCTGCATTTGCTGACACAACCCGCGCAGAGTCAGTCAGACGGCAGAAACGACTGGCCCCAGTTTCGCGGGCCGGGAGCGTTGGGCCGCAGCAACACCAAAGGACTTCCGCTTACCTGGAGTGACGAGAAGAACATCGCTTGGAAGACCGTCCTGCCCGGCCCGGGCGCGTCGAGTCCCATCGTGCTCGGCCAGCGGGTCTTCATCACCTGCTTCACCGGTTTCGCGACGTCCTCGCGCGAGCCAGGCGACATGACCAATCTCAAACGCCATCTCCTTTGCCTGAATCTCGCCGACGGAAGGATCATTTGGGACACGCCGGTGCCAGCGGACATGCCGGAACAGGATCGCATCCGCGAGAATCACGGCTACGCCTCCAGCACGCCGGTGGCCGATGCCGAGCGAATCTACGCCTTCTTCGGCAAGTCCGGCGTGTTCACCTTCGACCCCACCGGCAAGCATCTCTGGCGAGCCAAGGTCGGCGACAAGCTCAACGGCTGGGGTTCTGCCGCGTCGCCCGTGCTTTACAAGGACTGGCTCATCGTGAATGCCAGCATCGAGAGCGATTCGCTCGTGGCGCTCGACAAGAAGACCGGCCAGGAAGTCTGGCGGGCCAACGTCGGCAATGAATCCTGGCACGCGCCGGTGTTCGTCACCGCGCCCGACGGCACTGTGGAGGTCGTTGCCGCCAAGAACGGCCGGGTGGTCGCCTTCAATGCCGAGACCGGCGCTGCGTTGTGGAATGTGAAGACGGGCATCCCCTGGTACATGTGCCCCACGCCGGTGGTGCAGGACGGGATCGTCTATGTCATCGGCGGACGCTCGCCCAACGGCGCGCTCGCCATCCGAGCCGGGGGCCGCGGCGATGTCACCGACAGCCATGTCGTGTGGAAGCTCAACAAGGGCTCGAACGTTCCGTCGCCCATTCTGCATGACGGCCATCTCTACTTCGCGCACGAGAACCTTGGCCTCGTCTATTGCGTGAACGCGAAGACGGGCGAACTCGTTTACGAAGAGCGCCTCGATCCGTCGCCGGGACAAATCTATGCGTCGCCCGTAGTCGCGAACGGCAAGGTGTATTTCACGGGTCGCGGCGGACGCACCGTCGTGATCGCGGCCAGACCGAAGTTTGAGAAACTGGCCGACAACACGCTGGAATCCAACCGCGGCGTCTTTAACTCCAGCCCGGCCGCCAGCGGCAATCGACTCCTGCTCCGCTCCCATCGCGCGCTCTACGCCCTCGGCGAGAATTGAGAAGCTGCGTTCGATCGCTCCAGATTGGAGAGCCGACAGCTAACCCTGTCGTTGGCACTCACTGCTCCTCGCTCGGGTTGCGCTTCAGCCGCCCGCTTTGACACCGGGCGTTCCGCAGGCTAAAGACCTTCTACCATGCCGGTCCCGTTGCGTTACCTCGTGATCCTCGGCTCGCTGATGGCGCTCATCGCGCCGGCGGACGAATCGAGCAGTCTAGCCAGGACGAACCTGCTTCGCAACTGGCCGCAGTGGCGTGGGCCATGGGCCAACGGCGTCGCGACGCACGCGAATCCGCCGGTCCACTGGAGCGAGACCAACAACATCCGCTGGAAAATCCCCCTGCCGGGCAAAGGGCATTCGTCGCCCATCGTCTTTGGCGATGCAGCTTTCCTTCTGGCTGCGGTCCCGGTCGGCGAGGCGCAGAAGCCGGTCTTTGACGACGCCCCCGGCGTTCACGACAGCGTGCCTGTTACGCACCGGCATCAATTCATTGTCCTGGCCATCCACCGCCGGGATGGAGGCATCTTGTGGAGGAAAACCCTGCGCGAGGAGTGGCCGCACGAGGGCGGCCATGTGACCGGCAGCCTCGCCTCCAATTCGCCCGTCACCGACGGCGAACGTCTCTACGTCTTTTTCGGTTCGCGCGGCCTCTATTGCCTCGACCTGAAGGGCGGGGTGCAATGGTCGAAGGACCTTGGCCGGATGCACACCCTCCATGCTCACGGCGAGGGCAGCTCGCCCGTGCTGCACGGCGACACGCTCGTCGTCTGCTGGGACCATGAAGGCGGCTCGTTCCTCTATGCGTTCGACAAACGCACGGGTGAGCAACGTTGGAAAGTCGCGCGGGACGAAAAGACCTCCTGGTCCACTCCGCTCGTGGTCGAACACGAAGGCAAGCCGCAGGTGATTGTCAGCGCGACAAAGCGCGTGCGCGGCTATGACTTGGCGACCGGCGCGCAGCTTTGGGAATGTGCCGGCCTCACCGAGAACGTCGTCTCTTCGCCGGTCTATGACGGCCACGGCGTGGTCATTTCCGGCAACAGCTATTATCAGCAGGCGATGCTGGCCATCCGTCTGGCCGGGGCCAAAGGCGACATCACCGGCACGGACCGCGTCGCGTGGAGGCTCAACCGCTCGACGCCGTACGTTTCCTCGCCGCTGCTTTACGGCGACACCGTTTACTTCCTGCGGCACAATCAGAACGTCCTCTCGCGTCTCGAACCCGCCACCGGCAAACCGCGCGGCGAACCGCTCCGGCTCGAAGGCATCCGCGACTTCATCTTCGCCTCCCCGGTCGGCGCCGCGGGCCGCATCTACGTCACGGGGCGCGATGGGACAACCGTCGTTCTGCGCCACGACCGCGAGAATGCCGCGCTGGCAGTCAACCGTCTGGATGACTCCTTCAGCGCCTCGCCCGCGCTGGTGGACCGTGAACTGTACCTGCGGGGCGAACGCTTCCTCTACTGCATCGCGGAAGCGGGGCCACGCTGAACCGCCTTCGATCGGTCACGCACGAGAAAGCATGAACAGGTGCGATTTGCGATAACGACCCCGACGGCGATTGGGACTTGCTGCTGGGGCCGCACTAAGTAAAACAGGGGAATGAAAAACGCCTTCTTGAACTCGGCCCTCACCGCGCTCGGCACGGTTGCAGTATTGACCGAGTGGCCAGCCACTCTTTCCGCCGCTCCCGCCACTCCGGCTCAGGTCAACTACGCGCGACCTTTCGAGCCGCCGACGCGTCCGGCGTTCCTCCCGCTCCCGCCCGGTGTGGTGGAACCCACCGGCTGGCTGCGCGACTGGTGCCTGGCCGCGCGGGACGGCTTCACCGGCCACATGGACGATTACGACGCTGAGTTCAAGCGGGCTTGGGCGGCTGACCACAAGATGACCGGCGAGCGCCTCGACTGGCCCAAGGGCGGCTGGCCGTACGAAGGCGGCGGCTACTGGTTCGACGGCCTCGTGCGCCTGGGCTACGTCCTGCACGACGAGGCGCTCATTCAACAGGCGAAGCGGCGCCTCGATGTCGTCGTCACGAACATGAGCCCTAACGCCATCCTGTTTCTGTGGTGGCTGAACCGAAACAAACCCGAGGATCGCCAAGGGAGTCTCGTCAGCGAAGCCTGGCCGATATGGGCGAACGGGCTCCTCGGACGCGCGCTGGCCGGCTACTACGCCGCTTCGGGGGACCCCCGCGTGCTGCGAACGCTGGAGGCGGGCTACAGCGGCGACCGCGACTGGCTGCGGTTGGGCTGGGCCATGTCGAATCCCTGGCCGGCGTTCGACGCCCACACCTGGACGGGTAACCCGGAGATCGCCGCGGCGCTCACGAGACTGTTCTCGAAGGATGGCGGTGGCCTGATCGGCGGATTTGCGTCCTGGAATCGCTACCGTCGCATGCCTGACCCCAAACCCGGCGCGGAGAAGAACGATCACGTCGTGCATTTCCTTGAAAGCACGACCCCGTGGACGCTGGGTTACCTGTGGACGGGCAATCGCGAGTTTCTCGACGCCACCCTCGCGTGGCACGACCTCCTCGAACGCGAGTCGATGCAGCCTTCCGGAGTGCCCGTCGCCGATGAGTATTACGGGCCGACCGGTGCGTTCCGCGGAACCGAGACCTGCGACGTGGCCGCCTACCTGTGGAGCCAGATCGCGTTGCTGACCGTCAGCGGCCAGGGGCGCATGGCGGACCGCGCGGAGCGGGCCTTTTTCAACGCCAGCCCGGCCACTGTCGCGCGCGATTTCAAAACGCACGTCTATTTTCAGTGCCCCAACCGGGTCGTGGACAAATCTCCACCTCATCCGCACGGGCCTCAGGCGGAGGGCAATTCCTACAAGTCGAAGCACTACCCGTTGTGCTGCACCGCCGCGCTCAACCGCATTGTGCCGTGGTATGTCACGCACATGTGGATGGCCACCTATGACAACGGACTGGCCGCCACGCACTACGGTCCCTGCAAAGTTTCCGCTTGGGTCGCCGACCGTGTGCCCGTCGAGATTATGTGCCGCACCGACTACCCTTTCGACGACGTGATCGCCATGAGCGTAAAACCGGCGCGCGCGGCGACGTTCGCGCTCGCGTTCCGCATTCCCGGCTGGTGCAAGAATCCCGCGTTGAGTGTGAACGGCACCGCGCTCGAAGCCGTGCCCGACGCGAAGGGCTTCGTGCGCGTCGAGCGGCTCTGGAAGCCGGGCGACGCGATTCGCCTGCGCCTGCCGATGTCAGCGAGCGTGGCCACGGGGCGCGACCGCAACGCACAGGGCGCGCCTTACGCCTCGGTCTCCTACGGCCCGCTGCTCTTCGCGTTGCCCATCCCAGAGAGCCCCGATGCCAACACGCCCGATCCGACGGCAAAGTGGAACTACGCCCTGGATGTGAAGGAACCCGGCCTGACCCTCGAACGCGGCCCGATGCCCGCGCGATGGGATTGGCCGCTGGCAGCGCCCCTGAAGCTGCGAGCCAATGTGATCGAGGTCGTCTGGAATCCCGATCCGAAAGCTCCCCGGCTGCCGACGCAACCGACCGCCGGATCGAAACCGACGCAACCGCTCACGCTCGTCCCCTACGGCTGCACCAAGTTCCGGATCTCCATGTTCCCGGTCGCCGCTGGGCCGTAGGTCAAGCCCTTGAGATGAATGCCAGGAAAACGCCCCTGCTGCGTGCTCTGGTCCTGGTTGCCCTCGCCATCAATACTGCCGCCGTTGAAAGCGAGCCACCGGCCAGTCCCGAAGTGACGGCCGCTATGAAGCCCTACCTGGACAGCTATAAACTCGCCGGTGTCATCGGCCTCATCGCGGACAAGAGCGGCAAGGTTCACTACAAGAATCTGCTCGGCTATGCCGACGTCGAGGCGAAGAAGCCCATCAGCGAGGACAACGTGTTCTGGATCGCTTCGATGACCAAAATGTTTGCCGGCGCGTCTATCATGATGTTGGCGGACCGAAACGACGTTCTGGCCCAGTGAAGCGCAAATCGCCCGGCTCGCGGGCGCCTACGGTCCGAACAAAGAAAAGAATGCTTACGCCCGGGGCGGCCTTGGTTTCCTGACCAAGCCCTACAGCGACCGCGCTCGCCGTTTCCCGGAAGCGGGCGGCGGCTTGTTCTCCACCACGCACGACATTCTCCGCTACGGCCTCATGCTGGCCAACGACGGCGAATTGGATGGCCGGCGCTACCTGTCGCACGCCGCCATGGAGGAACTGCGGAAAGAGCAAACCGGGGCGACCAAAGTCAACTACAGCCTTGGCTATCATCTGCGCAACGGCATGTTCGGCCACGACGGCGCTTATGGCACGGATTTGTCGGTGAACCCGACCAACGGAATGGTGGCCGTCTTTAATGGTGCAATGCCCCGGACCCGACCAGTGGGCCGCCCGCGACTTGTTCCTCAAGACCGCCACGCAAGTCTTTCAGAAAGACGCCCGGTGAGGCGGATAAACAGGAAATCACTGTTCGCCGGCTGCTCCCAATCCATCACCCGGAACCGCTCCGTCCTCTGCCCGCCGTGGTCGCGATCCGGCACGGACACCTTGATACTTCCTTGAGCAGCAGATACACTTCACGGTCCGCCGCCATCCAAGCTCATGGCCGAATGGTCGCGGGTCAATTCATCCTCCGCGGAAGTGATGGACACAGGCGGCAGCACGGGATTCAACCGCTCCAACGCCGAGCACAACCGGACGCAAAAGTTAGATCGCCGGCAGACTTCCTATTTCGTCTTAAAACTCTTGAGGGCGGTGCAATCTACCAACCGATCAAGTGTCTTCGGGGTGAATACTTTCCCGCGAGTCGCCAGCAGGAGTTTTCTCTTGTCTTCCCGCCGGACCCCAAATCCTCTACCTGCGATGCAGGCAATCACCTCGAACTTTGGGTGGCCCGCTGGTTGGCCGGACATGCTCAACGAGTGCAAATGCTGGATGCGAGTGACCTTGTCTCTTGCCGTGCCGTCGTCCTCTGTGAGTTTTGCCTCAATCACCACTTTGGGATTGAACTCACTTGGCACCATGAAATCAGGTGCTTGGTCGAAATCTGCGAACCGCTCGGCACGTCTGGTTTTCCGGAAACTAATTCCAGCCTTGGCAAGCTGCTCTTCGATGGCGTTCTCCAATCCGTCGCCGACCAGTTCGCTGACCGAGTCACGATGCCCTGCAAAAGGGCGCCCAAGAAAACGCTCATAGAGGAGCATCGCGTAGGGTGCCCCGATTGCGGTCATGTTTCTGAGTGCGGTCAGCCCACCAACGGTGTCGGCTTTCTGCAGACGATGAATCTGGTGAGTCTGAACCGTCGGGCATCCTTCCTCCAATAAGTCGCACGCGGTCCTGACCATTGCTTCGATTCGCTTTGTCATCTCTGGACTTGGCCGGAGAGGCGATAGCGGGGAAACGCGCACTTTTCGGTCGAGCGTGCGAGCAAAGCCTTGATCCAACACGAAACCAGAGCGTTGCGCCGCGACATACGCCCACTCCGGCGGTGTGAATCCAAGCATCGACCGCAGAACGACAAAAGCGATGGGCACCTCCAGCACTGTCTTGAGCACCGCAGACCGTGGCAGTGCTGCAAATCCGCTGGTCGCTTTCTTGAGTGCTTCGTAACCGGTTTCAAAGGCCGCGTAGTCAACAAAGCCCTCTCCTTTTGGGAGCGTCAGAAACTCAGACGCGAGGCTGGAAAATACAGCCGAGACGAACGGCTCTGGCGCTGCTTCGATTTCGGTGAACTTTGCTTCAAAAGGATATTTCATCTTCGCGTCCGTCGGTTTCTCTCAACACGCTTCCAGGCATCCAGTTTTGTTCTCGGTTTGCTTTCGAGAAAACTCCCGCCAACGCAGTCAGAACCGCGCCGACTCCGCCGAACTTGGTGAACCAATGGCTGATCACATTCATCCGTTCGGTTACCGGGCACTTGCTGTCCCAAGTCCCTCGCAAATTCCAAATCGCTAGCCGGGTCAGATGTCCAAAGCAAACACACCTGATGTCGCCCTGCGTGGCGGTCAGTCCCGCCTCCGCCAACGATTCAATGTCTCGTCGCACGATTTCAGCCACGCCTGCTGCGTCCTGCGCCAGCCAGCGACGAGGAAAGCTTCCTGTAGAACGACAAACCAGGACGGTGTCCACGATAGACGAACCCGTGCCATTGATGTGGATAGAAGCACCCATTTCCGCCGGACATGGCAGGGAAGCCGAGCAGACCAGCTTGGCATCGAGGATGGCTACAGCCAGCGGGATGTAAGCCTCTAGCTGGTTATGATGATACGTGAAAGCTAGCGGACTTCCCGGCTTCAGCTTCAACACCGCGTGTCGAATCGTTCTTGAGATGCCCTCGGTGAAATGGTCCAGCCCGCGGCCCATGTTCACGTTCCCGGTCAATTCGTTCAAGTGGCGCGTGCTCGAATTCCGAAACTCGGGCATCGAGTCGCCCAGCAACTTCCGCAGCCAGACATAGCAGAAGTCCATCAATTCAGCGTACTGGACGTTACCGAAGTAGGGTGGGTCGGTAAACACCGCATCGAAGTTTGCGCCTTCGAGTTTCGTTGAGGAGGAATCGTCGCACAGGAGCTTGATTTCACGCTGCTCCGGCGGGTGTTTGCCGTTGCGACACGATCCGATCCACTCGCCTGGAATGGGCACCTCGACCTTGCGCGAGCCTTCGTGTCGGATTTCAAACGGTTGGATGCAGTAGCGCTTTGCTTTGGCAAACTTCTCCACGATGTTCAGCCAACCGCCGCTTCCCACGGGGGCACCCTTGGGGCCTGCGATGCCGAGCAGGTTCGACTCGCACTGAATGAGTCCCACCGGGAACCCATGCACCGAGAAGACGTCCAGGGACTTGAGCGCCATGGTGTCGTAGCGACAGAGCATGTTCTGATAGCGAAGCAGGTCCGAGAGATTCGTCGCCAGAGATTCTCGGATGCGCTCGTCCTTCACTGCGGCGACCAACCGGCAACTCAATTCGAGGCCGAGCAACTGCCGCGCGTTGAACAGTTCGCTGTAGTGATGGTAGCCCCACCGGTGCAGACGCTCTGTCTCGTCACCCTCAGGGATGGCGTCCTCCGGGACAAACTTGGGGCGGATTTTCCGCAGCCGCTCCGCAGCGTCCGCGAACTTCGCCAACTCTTGCGGTCCAGCTTTCTTAAAGAGACGCCCTTTTCGACCGTCGGCCCTCGCAGCACAGTCGTCGCAATGGTATTCGATTGCATAGAGCCGATGCTTCGGCACGGTGTTGCCGGGATAGCTGACGGGGCTGTTGCAATGCTGGCACTTAGTCTTATTCCGTCCAGCCGTGCGCTCAAGCGGAAGATGCCGATGACAATGTGGACATGGCCCAGGCGCCTTGCGATTTGTTGTCTCGAACAACTCGCCGCAGTTCCCGCACACAAATACGTTCGTTGGATGCCTCACGTCCTCTGAGAGCAGGAAGTTTGGGAATAAATCCGTATCGCGTTCGCAAGAACCGCAATACGCTGCCTTCACCCAGAGAAAATATTTCACGCGTGCTTCGTCATTGCCGCAATTCACACACTTCGTGCGATAGAATTGCCCGACTTCGGCTTCGAGATGCGCCCGCAACTGCTGAGCGGACTTCAGGTAGGCGTCCACATCCAAGTCGAGCAATTCCTGGCGCACGATCCACCAAGCCATTGGGTTGATGTCGGCACCGACCACCGAGCACCCAACACGGTTTGCCTCCATCATCGTGGTGCCACCGCCCATGAACGGGTCGAAGACGCGGAAGTTTGGTAGTTGGTGGGAGTGGTAGTAGTTCTCATTCACCGGCCGCCCGGAGAACTCTGAGAGAATCAAGGCTCGAAACAACGCGCCTGGCCGTCGCGCGAACCACTTGTGGACAGCGATGACTGGACGGTAGTTCTGCTGAATCTGCTTCTCCCGCAAAGCCAGCGCTGCGACGAACGGGACGTTGAAATGGCGCTCAATCATTCCGTTGATGTTTTACGAACTCCGCTGGGAACAGCCAAGCATGGAGGCTTCTTTCACGGTGCTGCGCTGTACGGCGGCGCGATTGCAGGCATGTTCCATGATTTTCATCAATCGAGAATGCGCTTTTCCTGTGCAGTTGGCCATAACGAATCCAGCGCGGCCTGTATCGTTGAGCGCGAAGTGGAAGAGTTGAATCCAGAGGTAATGGAGTTCGGCTTCACCAACACTCCTGCGCTCAGATCTCGTCAGTTTGGCTTTCGTGCTTGTGCGCGTTGCAGTGTCTTTGTCGGATGAGGCGATCCAGATCATGGTACGGGAGCGTGTCTAAGGAGCGGCTGGATTCTTGCCGGCGGGCGGGTGGTCGAGGATGTAGCCGATATCGGCGAGGTACATCTGGCGTCCGCCGCTGACGGACGCATCCCAGCACACGATGCGGCCGTTGCGGCTGGGCCGGACGTGGAGATCCACGCGGAAAGTTCCCTTGGGCGCCGTGTTCTTCATTTTCGCGATGGGGATGTACGACCCGGTGGGGACGTGGAAGAGGTACACGTGTTGGTAATTCTCAGGCGTCGGATAGCAGTCGGCGAGAATCCAGTCCTGGCCGATCCAGGTCGGATCGGGGTTGAGCTTGGCGTTGCCGGGAAGCTTGTGCTGCTTCCCGCTTCCATCGTCGGTGACGGTACACCACCGGTTGCCTTCCACGAGGGTCATGTCGTCGCGCCAGCCGTAGTGGCTCGGATCGTCGTAGAAGAATCGGATGTCCGTGCCGTCGCCTTTCATGCTGTAGGCTTTGCTCCGAAATTTGCACTGCCGCGCCAGATCGTCAGGCAATGTGAACGTCATTTTCATGGGAGAATGCGGTTGCGATTGATGAGTGTCAACAGACAGTCGGAACGCCAGACAGTCGGAACGCCAGACAGTCGGAACGCCAGACAGTCGGAACGCCAGACAGTCGGAACGCCAGACAGTCGGAACGCCAGACAGTCGGAACGCCAGACAGTCGGAACGCCAG
>JACRJZ010000105.1 GCA_016219875.1 Verrucomicrobiota bacterium
AAAGTACGACGACGTGATCGCGACGAAGTTCAGGACCGTCCCTATCCCCCACGCGGCCAGGAGCCTCGTCCTGAAGCTCCACTCGAAGGCCGATACGACGAACGCCGGCGCGACGAGGACGGCGAAAACGACGAGCACGCCGGCGAGGTCCACCGCGTTGGTCACGACCACCGAAAAGCTCCCGAAGAACAAAAGGTCCCTCCAGATGCCCGAGAGCCGCGGGAGGACGAAGAAGAGCAGCAGGCCGACAACCGCGTACAGGACCGCCGTCTTGACCACGGACACGATCGGCACGAACAGGATGTCCGCCGCCATGAGCTTCTGGAGGTCCTCGGCGCCGTGCGGCGAGCGCGAAAGCACTATCACCGCGGCGCTCATGCCGAAGGCAAAAAGAAGCCCGATGAACGCCTCGAGGCTTTTTGATCGCTTCATCATGAACGCGATCACGAGCGCCCCGGCAAGCGCGAACGCGAGCGAGACCGGGTACGTGTACTCATCGTGGAACAGCAGGATCGCGACCGCCGCTCCGAGCGCCGCCATCTGGCCGATTGCAAGGTCTGTGAAGATGATCCCGCGCTCGATGATGTGCAGACCGTAGTACGAGTGGATGCCCAGGAGGACGACGGACAGCAGGAATGCGCTGAGAAGTACGTCAATCATTCGGGAGCCTCTTGAGCAGGGTTTCGAACAGGGCGAAGATGTCGCCCGAGCCATCCACCGCGCCCGCGTCGTGCGGGAGCGTCACGCACGCGACGCCCAGCTTTTTTGCCACGCCCTCCGCGGTCTTCCTGTCGTGGTACGTGTCGGTGAACACGGCGATGATCTTTTGGTCGCGCGTCGTTTCGATGATCTCTTCGACGTGACGGCCGGTCGGCGGGATTCCGGGTTTGGGCTCCACCTCTGCGGCCACGGCGATCCCCGTCCGTGCGAAAAAGTAGTTGAACAGCCGATGGTATTGTATGGCGGCCCGCCCGTGAAGCCGCGCCGCGTCTTTCTCCCAAACGGCCGATCGGTCGCGCCATTTCGCCTCGAACGCGTGAAGCCTTCGTTCGTAGTCTTCCTTTTTGGACGGGTCGGCCGACGCGAGCGCCGCGGCGATCGCCTTCGCGAGCTTCGGGACGTTTCGCCAATCCAGCACGAAGTGCGGGTTCCCTTCGGGGTGTACGTCGCCCTCCGACCGGTCGACCTTGGCGGGCTTGCCCATGAGGTCGACGGACTGCGAGAGGTCCACGAACCCGCGCCCGCCCGGCGAGACCTTCGGGTTGTTGGCCTGTTGCAAAAGCGGCGGGACAAAGCCGATCTCGAGCGACGCCCCGTTCATGATGAACAGGTCCGCCTGCCGGAGCTTCCCGATGAACGAAGGGCGGGGGACGACCACGTGCGGGTCCTCGCCCGCCTTCGCGAGCACAGTGACCTCCGCCTCCCCGCCCGCGACCTCCTTGACCAGCGACTCGATGTAAGGGTAACTGACGACGACCTTGACCCTGGCCTCGGCGGCCCAGGCCAGGGCAATGGTCGAAAAGACTGTGGTGGCAACAATTGCGTATCTCACGCGATATTCCTTTTCGGTTGCGGGCGGACTCCGCCGTTCGACTTCGCTCACGGCTCCGGCCGTCCCTGATTCCGTTCCCAGCCTCGCGCCTCTCGCCTCATGCCTCTCGCCTTAAAAGCTGTGCGCCCCGTGCGGCCCCACCGCGAACGTGAGTTGAAGAAGGATCTCCTGAAGGTCTTTTTGATCGAAGCGCTTGAGGGCCGCCACGTCGACCACGGCGAACCTGGACCTGTCGTAGTTGTACTGCAGCCGGAGGCGCGAAAATTCCGTCGGCGAAAACTCGAGCATCCCCGAGTAGCGGGGAAGATCCGCCGGAAAGGCGAAACGCCCGCCGTTGTGCGACGACTCGTTCTCCAGGAGGATGTCGTAGCGCGCCCCGACCCGCCAGCGCCCGTTCGGATCGAAACGCCAGACCGCCTGCACATACAAGCCGCTGTTGACCTTGTCGACGCTGTTTTTTTCGGCCGAGCGCCCGTCAATCGTGGTGCCTTCGGATTGGCGCCTCAAAAACTCCGCCTGAAGCGCGAGACTGCGGTACGACCCCATCAACCATTTGTACGTCACATCGGCGCCGTAGAGCCACGTCCGGTCCGAGACGTACATCGAACCAGTCGACGCCGGTCCTTCCAACGCCGTCGCGGTAGTTGGTCCCGTCATTGCCGACACGCCCAGCAGCACCACGTGGTCGCCCGAGTCGAATGACGTCTTGACAGACGTGGCGAACAGAGCCGGCACTGCCGCGTCCGGCGCCGACACCAGGGACCCGTTTTCCGCGGCGAGTGTGAACCCTTCCGCGTCAAACGTCGGGTTTCCTTCGGGCTTCCCTTGAAAGACTTCCAGGTGGACCTGCAAGAGAAAATCGAACGGAGCGGTCCAGCTCAGGCGCGCACCGACGTCCTTGATCCCTTCCGCGCCGATGAACGCCTCATAGACAAGCGGCGGGTCCAGAAAATCCCAGAAGTGCTTGTGCTGGCTGTTCAATCGACCAAACGCCGAAAAGAGTTTCCCGAGCCGCAGGGCAAAGCCCCACGGGAGTTGCCGCGTGTTGACGTACAACTCCTCGACGTCGATCCCGTCGGGCTCGATCGAGATGAAACTGAAAAAATCGAAGTACGGATCGACCGAGGCCGAAAGGTCAAGCTCGAGAAAATTGAAGTTGAACCCGCGCTCTTTGCCGTCGCGCACCGCGTCGCTCAGGAATCCGGGAAAGACGAACGCCGACGCCGCGTCGTCGGCGCGGCTGACGTTCGCAAGCGAAAAATCCCCGATCGCGGAGAGCTGAGGGTTCAGCGCACTCTGCGAAAACGGGTTGCCGCCCCCGCCCTGGGCGAAGGCAGTCGAGCAGACCAGCAGAAACAGGATCGCGGGAAGAAGCCGCATTCACAACTCCTCTTTGTGAGGGTTGCGAGCCACCCCGAACACGATGGATTCAGGCGGCGGGCGGGGCGCGGGCGGGGGGGAGGAATACCGGGGTGTCTGAAAGCGCGGGGCCGGCGGCGATCGACGGAAGTTCGCTCACCAACATCGGCTCGGGAAGCGCAACCGCGCCGACCACGGTGGACTGCGAAACCTTCCCGAACTGGCAGATGTGGCAGGTCCCGGCCTTGATCCGGTCGTGGCTGTCATGAAACACAAACGCCGCCGCGACCGCGACGGTAAACGCCACGACCAACGGAGCCGACAACCTTCCGCTCACCTTGCCCACGCCGCGATACTAGACGCCACGGCCGGGGCAGTCAAGGAGGGCGAACAATTCGAGGAGTGGAGGGGTGCAGGAGTTGGAGAGTTGAGGAGTCACGTCGCTTGCGGCCGCCGTCCTTCGGGGCTATTATCCCCGGTGTAGTCAGTCACGTTTCGGGGAGGTGCCACATGACGCAAATTCGGGCGATCGTTGTCTATGCTGGGGTTCTGGCGTTGTCATCGCCGGCCTTCGCCGCCGACAAAGGCGTCTTCGTGTCGCCTACGACAGGCGTGCCAGTGTCGAGCGTGTGGGGGGTGTTCGTCGGCGTCTCGCAGTACCAGCACAAGGAACTCAACCTCAGCTACGCCGCAAAGGACGCCCAGGCGCTCCACGGGTTCTTCAAGGGGGTATTCGCCGGCAGGGTCCCCGAGGACCACTTTGCGCTGGTCCTCGACGACAAGGCTGCGCGCGGGAACATCTTGAAGGCGCTCGCCGAGGTCTTCAACCGGGCGTTCGAGCAAGACCTCATCATTGTCTCGCTCTCGACGCACGGCCTGCCGGACACGAAAGGGAGCGACCTTTTCTTCCTGGCGCACGACACCGACCCCAACATGCCGATGGACCGCGGGATCTCGCGCGACGACATCATGAAACTCATGGGCAAGGGCAGGGCGCGCAAGGTGGTGATGCTCATCGACGCCTGCAACTCGGGCGGCTTCGGCACCGCGGGACCTGTCCTTGCGATGAAGAACGTGAGCGCCGCCGACGTCAACCGCCTGCTCGTCGCGATGGGCCAGGCGCAGGACGGCACCGCCGTCATCACCTCGTCGAGCGCCGCCGAGCGGAGTCAGGAGGGCCAAAAGTTCTGCGGCGGCCACGGCGCGTTCACCTGCGCGATGCTCGGGGGGCTTCAGGGCGCCGCGGACACCAACAACAACGGCCTCGTCGAACTCCGCGAGCTGTACGACTTCACGTACCGGGCGGTCAAGGATTCGACCGGCGGCCTCCAGAACCCGCTTATCTCCGGCAACTTCGACAACGGCCTGCCGCTTGCGTTCGTCACCCGCCAGGCGCCCCTGGCGCGCGTCGAACCGGCTACGCCGTCGCCGGCATCCACCGGCTGCGCCAAGGACACGGACTGCAAGGGCGACAGGGTCTGCGAGAAAGGCGTGTGCGTGAGACCCATGGGAGAGAAGAAGGCTGCGAGCGCGGCTGCGGGCGTAGGGGCGGCCGTAGCACCTGACCAAAAGTCAGGTGCGGAGTCCGCCCGGCCTTCGGACCGCGCCCACGAGTGGCGCGGCAAGACAACGATCGAGGAAAAACCTGCGGCCCGCATCGAGGTGACCACACCGGGGAGCGCCCACAATTCCTGGGGCCACGTGACCTTCTGGTCCGGGCTTGGGCTTGCCGCCTTCGGGGGCGTCTCGACGGTCATGGTCGTGAGCACGGCGGACGACGCGAGGTCAGGCGTGGCCGGCGCGGGGGACCTAAACGCCGTGTGGTCCTCGCTGGCCGTCGGGGGATATGCGGTCGGGGGCGCGGCCATGGTCACGGGGGTGGTGCTCTGGGCGTTGGCGCCAAACGACTGGCCTGCGGCCGCGTCTGGCTCTGCCTGGATTGCGCCCGTGGCGACCGATGGCGGCGCCGCTCTGGTCTGGGCCGGGAGGTGGTGAGATGAAAGGGCATGGGTTGGCGGTCGCGTTGGTGGGTTTGTCTCTGGCTGGCTGCAACGATTTCTGGGTGGGGCAGTCCGAAGTAACTGAAAACGTCTGGGAGGACGACGCAAGCGGTCTTGTGTGGCAGGATCCAAGCTCCGGATCAACCTATGACTATGATAGTGCGGTTTTCTACTGTGACGGCCTCTCGTGGGCGGGATATGACGACTGGCGGCTCGCGACCATAGGCGATCTCCGCTCGCTCATCAGGGGATGTGCGGCCACGGCACCGGGCGGCGCCTGCGGTGCGGACGAGTTTTGTTCGGATGGTAGTTGTCGGCGAGAAGAGTGCGGGGGTTGTACGAGTCAAAATGGTCCTGGAACTGGCGGCTGTTACTGGGATGCCGGTCTGAGTGGAAGTTGCGGACTAGGGTACTGGTCGTCGTCGTCCTATGCCGGTGACGCGGCGGTCGCATGGGTCGTGTACTTCAGCAACGGCTACGTGGGCAACGTCGACAAGGTCAACCCCTACGATGCCCGTTGTGTGCGTGGCGGACCGTGAATTGGGGATTTGAGGATTTGGATATTTGGGGTTGGATTGGGTTTCGGGGACGGCGGTGGTCGCGGATGAAGGTCCGGATTGATCCACACACATTGAAACGGGCGGTGGAACGCGGAGCCGCCGAGGACGAGATTCGTGACGTCATCCGGACAGGCCTTCCGATGCCCGCGAGATCCGGTCGCCTGAGGAAGGCGAAGGTTTTCCCGTTCGACAACACCCGGCTGGGCGAGAGGTACGTACACAAACGCGTCGAAGTGGTGTATGTTGTTGAAGGGGGCGTCGCGGTGACCGTGACGGTGTATGTGTTCTACGGCGAATGGGAGCAAACAGATGCGCATTGACTACGACGACAAGACGGACCTTCTGTACATGCGTTTCGACGACCGTCCGCGGAGCGTGATGAACAAGCGCGTGTCGGACGATGTTGTGCTTGACGTGGGGGCCAAAGGGCGGATCGTCGGGATTGAGATCATGGATGCTTCGAGGCACGTCGATCTCGACAAGCTGCTGCCTGTTCGATATCGCCTTGTGCGCAAGGCCGGATAACGCCACTTGGTATCGTACCCGTCCGCGGTCGTTTGAGATTCGCATGAGACTGTCAAATTGGCTGATCCCGGCGGTGTTCATTTCCTCTTCTTGCGCCTCGGTCCCCACGCCTGCGCCGACGGTTTCGGGCGGGTGCGCGGCGGGGATTGAGTATCAGGGGCGGACGCTGGATGTCGGGGCGACGTGGAAACTGCTGGGGATCAACGTCGGGACCGAGGTGAAGGCCGTCAGGGAAGTGTCGGACCTCGTGCAACTCTACATGAACGAGGCGGCTTCGCTTTGCGACTTGCACGCGTCGGGGAAACTCACGGCGGTCGAGTATGCCGATCGGCGCGCGAGGCTGACCGAGCGGCTCGCGGCGCTCGTGACTCTCAACCGGCAGATGCCGGCGCAACAGGTTTCGCAGGGCGAGTTGCCATTTTTCTCCGAGACTCTCCACGCCCTCCGCCCCGGGGCCCCCGCCTCCACGTCGCTTCGGGTCGCTGTGGTGAAAGGCGGCGTGCCGGTGCAAAACGGTGCGGCGATGAAGAGCGGGGAGGGGTTCAGGATTGCGGCCGAGGTCCCTTCGGCGTCGTATTTTTACGTTGTCCTGGTCGACTCGTCCGGCTCCGTGTCCCGCCTCTATCCTGCCTCGCTCACCGGAACGGAGAACCCGGTGCAGGGGAGGGTTGAGATTCCCCGATTGGGAGAGCGCGAGTTCGTCCTTGACGATCGACCTGGAACGGAGCGAATCTTAGTGTTCGCGCAGGCGGTCAGGAGCAATGCGATCGAGTCGATGCTTGACGAGATCGGAAGCGGCGGAAAGGCGCCGGCCGATGTACTCGGCGTTCTCACCCGCGGCGTCAAAGTCCGCGAGTCGATTTCGACGGTGGCGGCCGGGGCGTCGTCGAGCGTGGTGTCGGCATTCGGGCAGGCGGGGTATGAGTTCGTGATTGAACACAGGTGACGGTGCCTGCTGCCGTTGGGGGAAAGGCGGCGGGGGCATCGGCAGTGGTGCCAGCCACTGTTTGGAACCGCTTCCGGGTTTGGCGCTTGCCGGCGGGGTCACGCCGTACCGACGGAGGAACCGCGATACCGTCGGATGCCGGGAATGACACCGACAGCGAAGCAACGGCCGTCGTGGCCTGGCGGCGAGACCACGAGCCGGCGGCGGGGATGGGAGTGAAGTTCGTTGATCTTCCGCCCGAGACCAAAGAGGCGTTGAGGAGGATGGAGGGAGCGGAGGGTGGGCGAATATGTGTCAACTGACAGTGTCCGACGTGCGCCGGGATAAACCGGCGTGGAGAAGAGGATGAGAGAGCCTTACATCGAAGGGTTGGCAGCCCACGGTGGCCCCGAGTCATGCGCAGGCTTCCGCGAGGGAGTCGGCGAAGCGTTGACAGGGGTACGCACAGGCAGGGTATTGAGCCCCGAAATCACGACTACAGGATGCCGACGCGGTGTCGGAAGCGGAAGGCAACACGGGATGGGAGCGGCAAAGGCCAGGTTCCCGGCCGGTCCTGCGGGGTCGAAGGCCCCTTGCATGTGCGGAATCTCCACGCGCGAGAACCGGGAGGTCCCGCGTCACCCTGCGGCTGATGGCGGAGCAGGGCGCATCGGGAAGTCCAAGGACGCAATCCGATGATGGACGGACGCGGGAAGTCGGACAGCTCCGTAGTACCTGCGAAGTTTCCGAACAAACCTGCGCCACGCGGAGGCGGGGCAGGGGCGGAGGGGATGGAGGGAAGGGAGCTGGCCAAGGGGAACGCGGGCCAGCAAAACGCGCCCCGAACACAGGGTCGGGAAGAAGGCGCGCCGAGTGCGCTGGACCGTGTACGACAGGCAGCGAGACGGGACAGGAAGATGCGGTTCACTGCGCTTCTGCACCATGTGTACAACCCCGAGATGCTCCGGGA
>JACRJZ010000012.1 GCA_016219875.1 Verrucomicrobiota bacterium
GCACGATGTCGGCACCTTTGAGATTGTGCCGGCGGGCCACAACCGGAAGGCCGACTTGCCCAAGGGCTACGTGCGCGGTCAGACACCGGCTCAGCCCAACCATATCGTGGACTGGTTGAATTGCATTCGCAGCCGCGGCACACCGAAATGCTCGACCAACGAAGCGTTCATCGAGACGGCCACGTTCCTGATGTCGCTGAAGGCTCAACAGGAACAGCGCCAAGTGCGTTGGGATGCGGCGCGGGAAGAAATCGTGTGAGCGCTGGCCGATACCGAAACAAAAACACATCAAAGCGTAACCCTTACCCATGAAAACGCCCCTGACGACTCCTCTCCTGACGTTCAACCTGATGGGGTCGGCGCACCCTCTCTGCGCGGAACAGGCCGGCCCAAGCCCGGTTAAGGTTTTCATCCTCGCCGGCCAATCCAACATGGAGGGACAGGGCGTGGCGGACTTGGATGGCAAGGACTACAACGGC
Organism: Verrucomicrobiota bacterium; assembly: GCA_016219875.1. Lineage (GTDB taxonomy): Bacteria > Verrucomicrobiota > Verrucomicrobiia > Limisphaerales > JACRJZ01 > JACRJZ01. Next base: position 480 of record JACRJZ010000012.1, read on the forward strand.
GGCAAGGGCACGCTTGCCTGCTTGCTGCGCGATCCGGTAAAGGCGCCCGAGGTCGCGCATCTCAGGGAGGCGCCGGGAAAGTGGGCCGTGCGCCACGATGTCTGGGTGCGCTACCAGCGCGAGCGCGGGCCACTGCTCCGCGGGCCGCTGACGATGGGCTTTTCCGTTTATGGCGACGCCCATCACTTCGGGCCGGAACTGCAGTTTGGCTGGGTCATGGGGAACTTCATTTCCAACCAGGTCTTGCTCATCAAGACGGCGTGGGGCGGCAAGAGTCTCTACAGGGATTTCCGCCCGCCCAGTTCCGGTGGCCAGGTGGGGCCGTATTACACGAAGATGATCGCGGAAATCCGCGAAGCGCTGGCGAACTTGAAAACGGATTTTCCGGCCTGCGACGGTGGCGGCTATGAACTCGCCGGATTTGTCTGGTATCATGGCTGGAATGACGGCTGCGAGCCGAAGACCGCCGTGCCGCAATACGAGACGAACCTCGTGAATCTGATCCAAGACGTGCGGCGGGAACTCAACGCGCCAAACCTCCCGGTCGTCATTGGCGAATTGACCGGCCCGTGGGTGCAGGCGCCGGGCGAGTGGGCAACGCTGCGCCAAGCCCAAGCCGCAGCGGCAGCGCGAGCGGAGTTCAAAGGCAATGCGCTTTTCGTCCAGACACACGACTTCGTCCGGAAGTCCGAGGACTCGCCGAATCCCGGTCACGGCCACCACGAGTTCGGAAATGCCGAGACTTATTATCTCGTCGGCGATGCACTTGGCAAAGGAATGAAGCTGTTGCTCCAGGGCGGCAGCCAGTCTTGGGGCAATCACTAAGTTCTACGAACGCCTTGTATGGTCGTCAGTATCTTCAACGACGTGATCGGACCCGTGATGCGCGGGCCATCGAGTTCGCACTGCGCAGCGGCGTTGCGCATCGGCAGGCTGGCGCGCGAATTGGCCGGCGCGGAACTGCGCGAAGTGCTCGTCGAATTTGACCGCGGAGGTTCGCTGCCCACGACCCACGAATCACAGGGTTCCGACATGGGGCTTTTCGGCGGATTGATGGGCTGGGACGCGGCGGACGAGCGGCTGCCGGACTCCATGCGGACTTTTCAAGAGTCTGGAGTGAAAGTTCGCATTGAAACCGTGGACACCGGCGATCCGCACCCCAACACCTATCGCCTCACGCTCGTCACCCAGCATGAACGGCACACGCTGCGGGCCATTTCCACCGGTGGCGGGATGATGGAGGTCATCGATGTGGATGGCTTTGCGGTTTCGATTTTCGGCGATTATTTCGAGACGCTTCTCTGGACGGACCAACAGGGCGTGACCCTCCGCGAGAAGCTCTCTTCGCTCATGGAAATGGATGCTGTCCTCCTGCACGAGCGCGAGGGGCAGCAACTTGTTGAAGTGAAGGCGCAGCAGTTTGTCAGCGAGGCTCTCTTGGACGAACTCAGCCGGTCCGGGCTAGTCCGCACGGTCAGGCGACTCGCGCCGGTGCTGCCGGTGCGGTCGCGGCGGGACACGCGCGTGCCGTTCACCACCTGCGCGAAAATGTTGCGTCACGACGCCGGGCGCGGCACGCCACTGTGGCAACTGGCCCTTGAGTATGAAAGGGCGCGCGGCGGTCTGGGCGAGGCAGAGGTCATCGCCAAGATGACGGACATCGTCCGCATCCTGCGCCGCTCCATAGCCCAGGGCATTGCCGGGACGCACTACGAGGATCGCGTTCTAGGTTACCAGTGCGGACGGTTCAACGAGTTGATGCAAGCGGGCCGATTGCTCGACGGCGGCGCGCTGAACCGCATTATTCTCTACGTCACCGCGCTCATGGAGGTAAAGAGCGCGATGGGCGTGATCGTGGCCTCGCCCACAGCGGGCGCCTGCGCGGCGCTGCCTGGCGCAGTCATCGCGATGGCGGAAGCGATGGGTCTTGGTGAAGAGGACATGGTGAAGGCGCTCCTTGCCAGCGGAGTCATCGGCGTCTTCATCGCCACGCGCTGGACCTTCGCCGCGGAAGTGGGAGGCTGTCAGGCCGAGGGCGGGTCCGCCGCCAGCATGGCCGCCGCCGCGCTGGTCACACTGGCCCACGGTTCGTTGGGCCAGGCCGTGGCCGCGGCTTCGATGGCCTTCCAGAGCATGATCGGCCTCATCTGCGATCCCGTGGCGAATCGCGTCGAGGTCCCCTGCCTCGGCAAGAACGTGATGGCGGCGAGCAACGCGCTGGCCTGCGCGAACATGGCGCTAGCCGGCTACGATCCGGTCATCCCGTTCGACGAAGTCCTCGAGACGGCGCAACGCGTGGCCGGCCAGATGCCGCGCGAACTTCGTTGCACGGCGCTAGGCGGGCTGTCCATCACGCCCGCTTCCATCGTCATCGAACAGAAGCTCGCCGCGAAGAAAGCTTCCTGCGCCGCGGCCCAGTGCGGTTGCGCGAAAACATGAAGAAGATGCTTCTCCTCTCCTGCTTGTTCGTGCTTACCGCGATTGTCCTCGCGCACGCCGCCGTCGAAGCGCCAGCCAGGACCAACCTCGCGGCGCAGAAACCACTGGATGCTGCCGCCCCTGACCGCGCCACACGCACCGTTGCGGGCTGGACGCTCCACATCAGCCGCGATTTGCTTGCCAAAGAGACCAAGCCTAACGAACGCGCTCTCGAATTGCTCCAGAAGCAGCTTGAGGAAATCGTCCGCCTTGTTCCGGCCAGAGCGGTCACGGAATTGCAGAAGGTGCCGCTCTATTTTTCGCCCGAGTATCCGGGCCAGAAGCCCAAGGCGGAGTTTCACCCCGATGCCGGCTGGCTGCGCAACCACGGACGCGACCCCGCCATGGCGAAGGCCATTGAGTTCACCAACATCCGCATCTTCGAGCGGGAGTCGAACCGCATGCCGAACTTCGCGCTCCACGAACTCGCGCACGCCTACCACAATCGTGTGCTGCCGCAGGGTTTCGACAACCCCGAAATCAAGGCCGCCTACCTCAAGGCCAAGGCCGGCGGCCACTACGACCGCGTCGAGCGCTGGCACGGCACCGGCCAGCCCAACACCTTCGAGCGCGCCTACGCGATGACGAATCCGCAGGAGTATTTCGCCGAGACCACCGAGGCCTTCTTCAGCCGCAACGATTTCTTCCCCTTCACCCGTGAGGAACTGAAGCAGCACGACCCGGGGATGTTCGCGTTGCTGGAGCAACTCTGGAACCTTCCGCAAAACCGGTCCTCGGGGGCGTCGGCACTCACCGATCGGTAACATGCTCCCAGCAACTCCCACGATAGAAAGACCGGCACCCGTGAACCACAGCCAGACGCTGAACCGCCGTCAGTTCCTGCGCGCCACCGGGCAGGTGGCCACGATGCTGGCAGCCGTCTCTGCTCTTGCGCCGGCTATGATCTCGGCCGAATACCCCGGCAGAACGACCGGCGTCGGCTGCATCGGGTTGGGGACACGCGGCGGCGACCTCATCAACGCGGTCGTGCAGGCTCCATACGTGAAGGTCGTGGCCGTGAGCGACGTTTACGGGCCGCACCGCCAGAAGGGCCTGGATCGCAGCCAGAATCCGCAGGCCCGAGCCTACGTGGATTACCGCGAACTGCTGGCCGATCCGAACGTGGACGCGGTGGTCATCGCCACGCCCGATCACGGGCATTGCCCGAAAGTGCTCGACGCGGTGAAGGCGGGCAAAGACATCAACTGCGAGAAAGGTTTCTCCCGCACTCTGGCTGAGGCAAAGCTCATGCGCGCCGCGCTCAGGAAGAGCAAGGTTGTGTTCCAACTCGGCCACCAGGCACGCCAGGCCACTTGTGCCTTGCAGGCGAAGGAACTCATCGCGCGAGGGGTTCTTGGTCCCGTCACGCTGGTGCGCTCAGGCCGCTTCAAGTCCACC